>JBAQJB010000238.1:0-1563 GCA_049289155.1 Chitinophagaceae bacterium | reverse complement strand
CTATTGGTAATGGAAATGATGCAATTTTCATCACTACTCAGTACAATAAATGCACGTGCTGAGGAAGTATCAATATGTAAGAGGAGCGCCAAGGAATCGGGTTTTATAATTTATCAAAAATTAGCTTTTGATAGTGTTTTTTAATAATGGGCAAGGTTCATATCTTTTGTCAATTTCACTCAATTTTTTCAATAAAGCCAGTACATGCTGTAAACCAATTTTATCGCCCCATTCAAAAGGGCCATATGGATAATTGGTTCCCAGTTTCATAGCAGTATCAATTTCTGATTTTGTGCTTATTTTATCAGCCAAAGCAAACCACGCTTCGTTAATAATCATACATACAATCCTCGCTGCGATCATGCCGGGAATATCAGGCACACGTATAAATTTCCATTTCAACGCATTCATCACCTTGTCGATTTTTTCTTCCATCTCATTATTGTACGCAATTTCAATAATACTTCGGTTTATAAAGCCAGGCCAGGCATTGATGCGTATGTAATTCTCCGGTAAAGAAATAAGTTGTGCTATGACTTCATTTTTAAAAACAGGTATTTCTTCAGTCAAATAATCCATACTTAGTTCTTCTCCAGAAAAATCAAATAATGCGTCCAATTTTTTCATAGCATTAATAGGTTCATTATTTGCAAAAAATTCAACTTGCAAATCCGGCGGAATTCCTTTTTGCAAAAATTCTTTTTTTTGATCTTCTGAAGACCTTACTGCAATAAACATATTAACTTTGTTTGCACGCAAAAATAAGCTTGCTTTTTATAGGAAAAAATTGAATTGAAATTTAATATACAATTTATGTCAAAGAAAGTGATCAACTCTGAAAAAGCACCCGCACCCATCGGGCCATATAACCAGGCAATTTTGTCAAATGGATTTTTATTTATCAGTGGCCAGATACCTATGATTCCCGGTACCACTGACCTGGAAACCGGGGGCATTGAAAAAGAAACGCATCGGGTAATGAAAAACCTGCAGGAAATTTTAACTGCTGCCGGATTACATTTTGGCCACATTGTAAAAACGTCTATTTTTTTAAGTGATATGTCTCTGTTTACAAAAGTAAATGATGTATATGGAGGCTATTTCAGTGGCGATCATCCTGCACGCGAAACCATTGCTGTAAAAGGCTTACCAAAAGATGTACAGGTTGAAATAAGTATGATCGCCGTGGAAAAATTATAATGCATTTATTCATGTATGCGACGGGCACCATCACCAGGGTCCACTATGTAAACTGATGCTTCTTTATTAAATTTTTCAAAATATTTGAGTAACATATTTTCGGCAATTGCTGCTGCATGCCTATTTTCAATTAAATTAATGGTACAACCTCCAAACCCGCCTCCCATCAACCTTGCACCTGTTACTGCTTTGTGTGTTGCACTTTCTTCTACTAAAAAATCCAGTTCAGGGCAACTTACATTATATAAGTCTCTTAAACCGGTATGCGATGCATACATACATTTTCCAAAAGCAGAAATATTTCCACTCTTTAAATAATTTGCACCAGCTGTTGTCCTTTCGATTTCTTCTATGACATACTTG
>JBAQJB010000237.1:0-3408 GCA_049289155.1 Chitinophagaceae bacterium | reverse complement strand
TATACCCGCAAAAATATTTATGTCGCAGGGTACGGGGCATACGCCATTGCCCGATATGAATGAAGTGGATACCTGGTTCAGGAAATATTTGAAATGAAAAATGTTCCCGGGGAATATATTTTACTTTCTAAAAAATAAGATTACAATCTTTACCAGGAATATATTTTCGAATCTATACTTTCTTAATTACTACATTTGATAACCAGTAGCCTGTTTTCATTTTTCTTATAAAATCTAACTGCCAATAATAAATTTAAAATCTACCTGCTTCCATTTTTTTAAAACTCCTGCCATGAAAAAAATAATAGTATGCTTTGTTTTGATCATCTCCATAAACAATTTACAGGCACAGAACAATAAAAACGAGCCTGCAACTTACGATCCGCATCAGCTTTTTACAGAAAGTTTTAATCCGCCAGCAGGCACTGAAACCCGCTCTGCCAAAGGGATTCCGGGACATGCCTATTGGCAGAACAGTGCAAGTTACCTGATACATGCAACACTCAGTGAAAAGGATACTTCTGTTATGGGAGAAGTTACAATTTCATATACGAATAACAGCCCGGATGAGCTGGATTATCTATGGCTCCAGGTGGAACAAAATCTTTTCAAAACTTCTTCGAGGTCTGTTGCTACTGCACTCTATCCGGGGGATAATTATGGCATTGCGAATGGCGGTTATCAAATAAAAGATGTGACTGTAACTTATGCGGGAAAATCCTATACAGTGAAACCCATCATCACTGATACAAGAATGCAGGTTCGTTTAAATTCACCCATTCATGCCAAAGGGGATAAGGTCACTATTAAAATAAATTACAGTTTTAATATACCACTTGATGGAGCGGGAAGATTTGGCAGACAATACACAAAGAATGGGGTTATTTACCAGATCGGCCAATGGTACCCGAGGATGTGTGTGTATGACGATCAGCATGGATGGGATATTTTACCATATATGAATATGGGCGAATTTTATTGTGAGTATGGTGATTATGATTATTATATCACTGCACCTGCAGCCATGATCGTGTATGGTTCCGGTGACCTGCAAAATCCCAAAGATGTATTGACCGATGAAGAATTTAAAAGGCTTGAAACTGCTGCGAACAGTGATAAAACAATAGCTATTGTGGGTGCAGAAGATGTGATGAAACGGGCCACAAAAACCGGTGAACTTACCTGGCATTTTACCATGAAGAATACGCGGGATGTTGGCTGGGCTGCAGGTAAAGCAATGATCTGGGATGCGGCAAAAATAAATTTACCTTCCGGGCGCAAAGCACTTGCGATGTCCTGCTATCCTGTTGAAAGTATGGGTGATTCTGCCTGGGGAAGGTCAACAGAATATTTAAAAGCAAGCATTGAAATCTATTCAAAATATTTTTACGAATATCCCTGGAATAACGCTGTGAGCAGTGCAGGAATTACACCCGGCATGGAATATCCCGGGATGATATTTGATGAGTATACAGAAACCACAGGACGCTTATGGTTTTTAATCGCACATGAGATCGGGCACGACTGGTATCCCATGATCGTAGGCAGTAATGAAAGAAGGTATATGTGGCTGGATGAAGGCGTTAATACATACACCAATTATATCGCCACGGATATTTTTAATAATGGAGAATATGTAAATGATCCTTCCTTTTTTGATAAAACATTTTTTGCTTCCCGCGATTATGAACAATTCATGACCTACAAAGATCCGCTCATGACTGTTTCTGATGCGATGGATGAAGACCAGCATTACCAGTTTTATGGAAAAACTGCTTACGGACTGAACCTGCTGCGGACAGTAGTCGTGGGTAAAGAACGCTTTGATTTTGCTTTCAGAAAATATACAGAAGCATGGGCGTTCAAGCATCCTACACCATATGATTTTTTTAATTGCATCAACAATGCTGCCGGTGAAGATTTAAACTGGTTTTGGAAAGAATGGTTCTTCACTACCTGGAAACTTGACCAGGCAATCGGTTCCGTGAAATACACGGAGGAAGGCACTTCAATCACGATAGAAAATAAAGGGCAGATGATCATGCCGGTAATATTAAAGATCGTTCAGTCAAATGGCACTTCAGAAACTATTCAGCTTCCTGTTGAGATATGGCTGCACGGCGGCACATGGGTGTATACATATCCTTCAAAAAATAAAATTGAAAAAATAATTCTTGACCCGGATAAAGTATTGCCGGATATGGACAGGAAAAACAATACGTGGAATAAATAAAATTTTTTTGCGCTCAATAAAAGTTGAAATTGCAAAAACTTAATTGCATACTTTGAGCACAACCAAAACTGCGCGTCAACAATTAATTTCAGTGATCTCTGCATCGTCTGTTGGTACGATCATAGAGTGGTATGACTTTTTTATTTTTGGAAGTTTAGCCACAATAATTTCAACAGAGTTTTTTCCCAAAGAAAATCCTGTAGCGGCTTTTCTCGCAACGCTGGCAACATTTTCCGCGGGACTTATAGTACGTCCACTCGGTGCATTGGTTTTTGGAAGGATGGGCGATATGATCGGGCGCAAATATACTTTTATGATTACGCTGGTCGTCATGGGCGGCTCTACTGTTGCGATGGGTTTTGTACCAACATACGCATCCATCGGATTTTTTTCACCATTGATCGTACTCATCTTAAGATTGTTGCAGGGCCTAGCAATTGGCGGTGAATATGGCGGCGCAGCAACATACGTAGCGGAGCAATCTCCGGAACACCAGCGTGGCTTTTGGACCGCATGGATACAGGCTTCCACGGGCATCGCATTCATACTTTCCATTTCAGTGATCCTGGTTACAAAAAGTTTGATGGACACGGCTTCCTGGGAAAGCTGGGGCTGGCGCATTCCATTTATTATTTCCATTTTTATGGTTGTGATCTCTGTGTATATGCGTAAGAAAATGAAAGAGTCGCCGTTGTTTGCAAAAGCAAAAGCCGAAGGAAAAACTTCTGCCAATCCACTTAAAGAATCTTTTGGTAATAAAGCAAATTTAAAAATTGTATTACTCGCTTTTTTTGGGCTTGCTGTTGGTGGCGGCACCATCGGCTGGATAGGCGTGTATGCCCAAAGTTTTATGATCAAAACGATGAACCTGGATTTTGGCCAGGCAAATTCAGTGATCATCATTGGCATATTACTTGGCATTCCTTTCTTCTTTTTCTTTGGCTGGCTGAGTGATAAGATTGGGCGGAAATATATTTTACTTGTTGGTATGTTGGCCGGTATCATTGGTTTCCGGCCGATCTTCAACACGATGTACCAGGTGACTGACCTGCATCTTAAAACTGAAAATCCGGGTGCAAAAACAATTGATAGCAAAACGGATCGCCTGCCGGGAAATGATTTCTCAACTACAATCACGACACATCTTTTTTATACAGATGGCAGTTCTGTTACGC
>JBAQJB010000236.1:0-1826 GCA_049289155.1 Chitinophagaceae bacterium | reverse complement strand
GTACTGGGGCTGGTATAACGTTATATAACATATCTAAAAAATTAAAAAATGGTGATGTATTATGTGATATGTTTAATCATGTTCTTTATACACCAATAAGAACAATTTTAAGCAATGCTGAATTAGATTTTTTAGAAACATATAAAGATATAGATACAAATACTGATTTATATGATGTTAAAACAAATAAAGTAATAGAACAAAAAGACGATTTAATTATAGATTCAAGTATGGCGTTAAAAGAAGCATTATTAAACGCTATAGCTAATTTCAAATTATTCGTCACTACAAAATATTATATTATAAATGAACATAGTTAATTCTTTATATAAAGTTTCTGAAGCTGAGAAGCAAGCCAATGAAAACGAATGGTATAAAAAAATGGTAAACTATTTGTTACCATATAGTAATAAAAATTATAGCTATAAGAATAAAGAAAAATTATATAAAATAGCAAATAATGATATTTCTGGTTATACTGAAGAAGTTAAAGGTTTATGTGAATTACTTGATATTGGAGAAGAAGATAGTAAAGAAATCATAAAAGCATATCCAGCTTTACATAATAAAGTTAATATTTTAAAAGGAGAACTTTTAACAAGAAATCAAAATTTTAAAGTAAAAACAACAAATCAAAAAATACTAAAATAAAAAGACGATCTTATTGTTAAAGAGATTAATAGACGACTTGATTTAGAGGTCCAGGCTATTGTTTTAGAGATTCAAAATAATCAAAACAACGTAAAGAAAACAATAACAGATGAACAAATAGCACAAATTAAAGAAAGCTTATCTCCTGAAGACATAAATCAACGAGAATATCTTACTGAATGGGAAATCTTATGTAATAATTTACTAAGGTATGCTTATGAAAATCTAAGTATTAAAACAAAGCAAATAACAACTTTAGAAGATTTAATTATATCTGATAATTGTTTTTTATATTCTGGATTTAAAAATGGTAAACCAATCATTGAAATAAGAAATCCATTATATATTTGTTATAAGAATACAGCTAACGAAAAGAAAATCGAAAAAAGTGAAATTATAAGTTATAACAGAAGAATGTTAATTACAGAAGTTCTGGATAACTATAATTTATCTGATAAGGATATAAAAAAATTGTTACCAACTTATCCTCAATTTCGAAATGTTATAAATGGTAATTATGAATATAGTAAAAGTTTTGAAGATTCTATTATTGCTTATACTATGTCCAAAGATCATGATGATTATGGATATATTAATGTTGAGCATATAGAGTTTAAAGCTTATCGAAAAGTAATATTTTTAAGTTATATCGACGAAACTGGAAATAAAATTACAGATATTGTACCAGATAGTTATGAAATTCCTAAAGATAGTACTAAAGAAAAGTACATTAATGATTATGGTTTTGAGGCTATTCGTTATGTTTGGATAGATGAAGTCAGTGGTTTTAATTTTACTGCCGAAGAGATTTCGATCCCAAGGAAATATGAATGTGAAAGAATATCTCCAGATGTATTTGTTAATTGTAGAGAAGTACCCAATCAAGAATTTAATTTAGATGCTCCTTTTACTGATTTTGAATTATCAACGAAAGGTGTTATTATAAATAATAATAATAGTAAATCTTCATCAATGTTGGAGAAAGCTGTTCCTTTTTATTTTAAATATGTATTTATTATGTATTTGATTGATAAGGAGTTACAAAATTTTAGAAGTTTCACTCAATCGTTAGATGTTGATCAAATACCCGAATTAGAAGATGATACAGAAAGTAAGTCTAATACAAATAGAGTTTATACTTATTTAAAATATTTAAAGAAATTAAATTTAGATAT
>JBAQJB010000235.1:0-3600 GCA_049289155.1 Chitinophagaceae bacterium | reverse complement strand
CTGGTGGTTATCCATCCAAACGCCAAATTGCTTTTGATTGTTCATACTCATATTTTAATGTACTCATATTGAACCAATAACCGTACCGCAAGCGGGATAAATATCAGATCCAGAGAAACCAGGAATTTAAGAAGAGGATATTAATGATATTTGTGACTGGGCATAATGGCTACGGCCTGGCGACGTGGCGACATTTGAAATACCTCAGCCGACAACTAAGCCCAGTAAAAATATTAAAGTTGCTAATAAAATTCATAGCCGATTAAATATCCTTCAGCTGGAAAAAAAGCGAATTAGCAAACTGAAGTTGAGCGTATATCTTGTCCACCGACTGACGCCAAACTCTTTATTGCCTGCTCTACATTTTTATTTAGCAATTACTATTTCAGGAAGATCAAATGCACCAACAGCGTTGAGTAAGTCATGCCTGTTATCTTTTAGATTTAGTAAAAAATCGTCAATGTCATTACCGTAAGCTCTGTTACTAACACCAAATAACAAAACAGCCTTCTGTCCATTTTTGCCAGTTATGTTTTTGTAGCGATAAACATTTCTTTCTATTGTGCTCACCAATTTTCCATCAGGCGTATTTTCACTTAATAAAAAGTCAAGCATTATTTCATCGCCTTTTTCAAAAGTCTGGTATTGTACAATTGGATTACTCGCTTTTATTTTGTTGAGTTCTGCAATTTTAGTGGCAACAAGATCTTTGATTTTTGTCTTGCCAACAAGCACATCAATAAGAATAAGCCGTTTAAATTTTTCAAGTGTGTCGCCTTTTGCAAGATATTCTTGTTTATAGTAGTTGTCTGCTGGGTGAGAAGTCCAGGCCAGGTTATAAGAATCTTTTTCAAATGAAATAGGCCCAGCTACACGTAAATAATCGATGACAGTTTTTGTTGCCTGTCCGTAAGACGCAGTTGTCAGTAAAAGCCCAACTGAAAGTGTAGCAATTTTGTTTTTAAGGATCATAATGTTATTTGTTTAACGGCTGCTATGTATACCAGGCTACATGAAGGCTTGGCGATGGGCTGGTAACGCCGAAGTTAAACAAAAAAGCCCCGGCAGAATTACATCCGCCGAAATCAACGCCTGGATATGCACTTCCGATGATTGCTTCAACGTACAGCCCCAACCTTGCAGAAAACCTTTTGCAGCCGATTGTTATTCCGTCCGCCAGCATAGAAGCAACCCGATTGTTGCCTGCTGGCTTATTTTGTCGTAATATTTTTTGCCTGCAAAATGTGTCGTTCAATATGATAAACAACAAATCTCAAAGTGTCGCCAAGTCTTAATTTAATAAGCTTAGTTAATGAAATGGCGGTTTTCATTTTTGTCAAGTTTACTGTTCTTGATTGTACAAGTAGCATTTTAAGTTTTTCCAATTGCTTTACTTGTCGGTCTATTGTTGTAATTGAAAGTGATGAATTCAAAGGGTCTTTGTCTTTTGGTGTTTTCATCTTTTTTATTTTGCCATTTTTTGCTTTCATTAAGTTTGCAAAATAATTTCCAATAAAACTACTTTTAAAAATAGTGTTGTCAAATTTTTGTTTACTTTCTAAAATCGTCCTTTCAATTTCAGGCAAATAAAAATCTCCATATAGATTTAAATGTTCTACACATTCTAAAATACTCCATTCAGTCGAATTATTTTTAAAGTTCAATTCTCTCTCCGAAAGTGTTTTAAATTCTTGAGCATATTTTATTGCTTGCTCTGTCAAAGTCAATAGTTCTTGAATAAGTAATTCTTTCTCTACTTGCATGTTCGTAATTTTATGCAAAGATTGGAAATGCTATTTTATTGGAGATTGATTGAAGTCAAGAATTTCGGATGCGGCTTAAAGTTTCAGGTTTCATTCTAAGATAAGAAGCAATATATTTCAAAGGTATTTGTTGAAACAAATTTGGGCTACGTTCTAATACCCGATTTAGCCTTTCAATTGGCGAAGTAATAAGCAAGTCTATTTCCCTGTCAATTTGTTGTGTTACGAGAGTTTCAAGTAATTTAATATACTGTTTCAAGCTTTTAGTATCTTCATTGACGAGTTGCAATAACTTGTCTTTCGGTATAATTTTTAGGGTTGTTTTTCTAATTGCTTCAAGGTAAAATTCAGAAGGTTGCTCATTCAAAAAAGAAGATAGTGAGTTAATTAATGAACCTTCGTAGCCCAGCCTTATTGTTTGTTCTTCATACTCTGACAAATAAAAAAGTCGAACTGCACCTGTTTCAATCAAATAAATATTTCTTTCAATTTCGCCTTCTTTTATGAGTAATTCGCCTTTTTGAATTATTTTTTTTATGGAATCTTTATTAAATGAGTTGAGTAATTTTTCTGTAAAATTTAAGTCATTTGTCATTGTGTGGTTTGTCTGTAAAGTGAGTGTTCATGAAGCTTGCAAGCTACGTTTGGGCTTGCTGCAGTGCAGGCTTTCGATGAAGCCAGATATTTTCATTATTTTAAATTACACCAGTCAATTCTTTGTCATGAGTTTTGTAATCTCTGTTATATTCAAACAATACAATTTCAGTTTGAGAATATTCTGGATGCTCCATCATAATTGTTCCAATCTGTTCTAGTGCTTTTATTCCCAAAAAATTAACCGTTGAAGAATCGCTTGAACTAAAAGGCAGATAATACCAATTCTTTAAACCGTCTTTCGAAGGAATTATTTTATATTTCAAAGTATCATTATTCTTGATAATCACATAATCGTAAATATAGGTGCTTATTGCGATTTAATTGCGTTCCTGGCTCTTCTTAATAAAAGGTATTGAAAAACGATAATGGAAATGAAAGATATTGCAAGACCAAATCCTATAATGATAGTAAATAAAGCCTTAGTGTGTCCATCAGACGCAAACGAAAATGTCTTGAGAGAAAAATAATTAAGAGAAGGGACAATGTAAGTCGACAGATAAAATATAATAATAAAGCAGCCTTGAAGAGCAAAAGATTTACCTCCAAAAGTCTTTGTCGCACTATAGCTGTGGTATGATAAAAGAAGAGGGAGCAAAAAAGAATTTAAAACCTGTACCGATATCATAAGTTCGTCGCTATTTCCAATGAAGCCGTAACCGGTGATGTAGTTAATTAAAATCATTACTATAGAATAAGCAAGCAATATCAAGTAGTTTTTATAAGACAATTTGTTTAGTTTAAAGTTTCAAGTTCGCATGCACACAACGGTCAGGCATTTGTGCTGTTGGGGCTTCATCTATTAGTCGCCCCCGGCGACGGCTGCCGAACGAAGAACTAAAGTAGAAAATATATTCTGCTACTCAATAGTAATTGTTAAGCCCGGAAAAAAGCTTAGTAGCGAATGGGACGATGAATGACGTTATTCTTTAGCCCCAATAGCACAAATGCGACTGTTGTACTAAACCCCTATCTGGGTAGCCAACAGTAGTAATTTTGTCAACTTATCTTACATTGTTTTCCTTCGTATTTATACTCTAAAAACCTTGCTACCCCTGTATCTGCATAGTTTTTAAAAACGACAACTCCATATATATAAGACAGGCCAGTTTGTTAGCCTTCCCAAATTACCCCGATAGGGGTTTTGTACAACAGCGGTTTCATTTTTCGTCCTTCGGAAGCA
>JBAQJB010000234.1:0-1925 GCA_049289155.1 Chitinophagaceae bacterium | reverse complement strand
CGGAAGACCTGATTCGTTATATCGTTTTAGTAACGATTTCTATGCTCGTAGTGTTGCTTGGAATTCTTTTTTTTATCAATCGTTATTTGTTGAAAAAATTATTGGACCCTTTTTATAAAAATCTGGATGAATTAAAAAAGTTCAGCCTTTCCGCTAAGTCAAACCTGGATTTGGAAAGCAACCAGGTTACTGAATTTGCACAGTTGAACGAAGCCGTTAATAGTATGGCCAGCCAGGTACAGCAGGAATATATTTCTTTGAAAATATTTACAGAGAATGCATCCCATGAAATGCAAACACCATTGGCGGTGATCCGTTCTAAAATGGATAACCTGGTGCAGGATGAAAATCTAAAAGCAGGTCAGCTCAGCCAATTGCATGAAATTTACCAGGCGTTGGGAAAACTGCAGCATTTAATGCAGTCATTGTTATTGCTTACAAGAATTGAGAACGGCCAATACATTGCCAATGAAAATATTCGGCTGGATGAATTGGTGAAGGAAAAAACAAACCAATTCCAGGAACTTTTTCAAAGTAAAAATATTTCTGTAGAATTACATGTGACAGAAAAAAGTATCACGTTTAATAAACAATTGGTTGATATTCTCCTGAATAATTTATTGAGCAATGCAGTTAGGCATACGAATGAAGGTGGCATTATAAAAGTACAATTGAATGAAGATGAATTGCTGGTCTGTAACAGCGGGGAAAAAGCATTGAATGAAAAAGAAATTTTTAATCGCTTTTATAAAGAAAATAATTCACCCGGAATGGGGCTGGGCCTGGCGATTGTAAAACAGATATGCGTTTTTGCGCACCTGCCTGTTAGCTATACTTTTCATAAAATGATGCATTTCTTCCGGATAACACTTGCAAATTCAGAATCTGCTCAGAATTAGATTCTTTCTTTACACTTCATTAAAAAATAATAGTATGAAAAAAATCACAATGCTTTCTCTAATAGTGGCGCTCATTAGCTTTGCGGCCTGCGGCCAGAAAATGGATGCATCCAAACTCCCGGTAAAAGTGAAAGCTGCTTTTGATCAAAAGCATCCGGGTATGTCTGCAAAATGGGATAAAGAAGATGCAAATTATGAAGCCAGTTTTAAAATGGATAAACATGATATGTCTGAATTGTATGACGAAAACGGGAACCTGCAGGAAACTGAAATGGATATTTCAATAGCTGAACTTCCGGCTTCCGTAATGGATTATATAAAAGCACATTATGCCGGTGAAAAAGTAAAAGAAGCGGCAAAGATCACTAAGGCAGATGGTAAAATGATGTATGAGGCTGAAGTGAAAGGCATCGATGTTTTATTTGATGAAAATGGCAATTTTATTAAAGAAGTAAAAGATGAAGATTAGTGGAATAAAAAATTGATATGTAAAAGCGGTGAATGCCGCTTTTATTTTTTGCTCCAGCAAAAGGAATATTAAAAAGAAAATTCATCCACAATTAAATATTAATTTGCTGCGGTGCGTATAAAAATATTTTTTATAAAATGGCTCCTTGTATTTGTTTGCTGTAGTATATTTTCAGTGAACCTATTTGCGCAGCAAAATACACTTCCCTATTTCATTGAAAAAGCAACAACCAACAGTCCATTATTATCGGGCCTTCAAAGCCAGCAGCAATTGAATTCCATTGACAGTTTGTTGTTACTGGCAACTTTGAAGCCACAGGTAAAATTAACCAGCATCAATAGTTATGCGCCGGTCATTGGTGGTATAGGATATGATGCAGCCATTACAAATGTGGGCAATTTTGCCACATTGGTTGGAGTGAGTAAAGAGCTTGTACCAAGGAAAACATTGGCTGCAAAATTTGAAAACTTCCGGCTGCAAAAAGACTCCCTGCAAATTGCTTATATAATTACAGCACAGGAATTGAAACGCACGGTCACTGCACAATTCATCAATGC
>JBAQJB010000233.1:0-2187 GCA_049289155.1 Chitinophagaceae bacterium | reverse complement strand
GATGGAAATGTGACCAACGTTTCCATCAACCAGGGAAGCCCATTTAAAGACATCAATGATATTGCCTTGAAAAAAGCCAGGCTTTTAAAATTCTCCAAATACACTGAAACGCAAAGCGGAACAGTGGTCATCAAATTTGAAAACCCCAAAGGTTAGTTTTGCTTCCATGAATTACACGGAAACATTGGATTATATGTATGCCAGGTTGCCCATGTTTAGCCGCGTGGGAACTGCTGCTTATAAAAAAGACCTGGGCAATATTAAAGCACTTTGCGAAGCCATTGGCAATCCACAGGAAAAAATAAAATGTGTTCATATTGCTGGCACCAATGGGAAAGGGTCTGTGAGTCACATGATCGCTTCCGTGTTGCAGGCTGCAAATTATAAAACCGGTTTATATACATCACCTCATTTAAAAGATTTCAGGGAAAGAATCCGTATCGATGGCAACATGTGCAGTGAAGAATTTGTGGTGGATTTTATAGAAAAAATTAAACCACAAATTGACATCCTGCAACCTTCTTTTTTTGAAATTACCGTCGCGATGGCATTTGATTTTTTTGCAAAAAATAAAGTGGGTATTGCAGTAATAGAAACCGGGCTGGGCGGGCGTTTAGACAGTACAAATATTATTACACCACTGGTTTCAGTCATCACACAAATCGGTTATGACCATACCAATTTGCTGGGAAATACACTGGCGGAAATTGCCGGCGAAAAAGCGGGTATTATCAAAGAAAATATTCCTGTTGTCGTGGGTGAAATGAATTCCGAAACCATGCCTGTTTTTGAACGGACTGCATTGCAAAAAAATGCACCGTTATTTAAGGCTTCTAAAAAAAGATATGTGGAAGACTGGCAATACCAAGATCATTATTTAAACATGGCCATTGTTGAATCAATCACCAATAATCATGAAAAATATTCACTCGATCTCACCGGGATTTACCAGGTTAAAAATATTTTACCAGTGATTGAAACTATACATCAATTACAACTTTGCGGTTATTCAATTTCTCCGGTACAAATAAAAAAAGGATTAGCACAGGTAAAAAAAACCACGGGCCTTCATGGCAGGTGGGAAAAAATACATGCAGCGCCGGATATCATTCTCGATGTAGCGCATAATGCCGATGGGATCAATGCCATCAAAGAGCAATTGGAATACCTGCATTACGATGCCATTCACATCATTTTTGGAATAGTCAATGATAAAGATACGCAGGGAATTTTAAAAGCTTTACCGAAAAATGCTACGTATTATTTTACCAAAGCTTCCATACCACGTGCCATGCCGGAAGATCAGCTAGCAGAAAAAGCGGAAGTATTTGGTTTAAAAGGAAAAGCTTTTCCAAATGTTGCATTGGCCGTGCAGTCGGCTATCGCACATGCGCATGCCAAAGACCTTATTTTAGTTTGCGGAAGTGTTTTCCTCGTTGCCGAAGTAGGTATGGAAAAAATCTGATCAGGATTTTAAAAATTCAATTTTATTCAAATAACGAAGTGCATAAAAAATGGTACTCAAATGCATGGATTGCATGATGCGTTTTTCATTGACCAGTTTTTCCAGTTCTTCAAAATCCACTTCTATTACTTCGATCTGTTCATTGCCATCCATTTCGGGCTCCTGGATTTTTTTACCCCCGGTAGCGATAAACATGTGCATCAGGTTATTATTGGTAGAAGGGTTGGAAGAAATTTTTCCCAACAGGTGCACAGATTCGAAAGCAAAACCCGTTTCTTCCAGCATTTCACGGCGCACCGCGTCTTCCAGGGTTTTGTCTTCTTTATCCACGCAACCGCCCGGCAATTCAATGCAGACTTCTCCCAAAGCGTGGCGGTACTGGCGCACAAGAATAATTTTCCCTTCTTCCGTGATGGGCAAAGCCGTTACCCAATCGGGGAATTCATATACATAATAAGGATCAATGATCTTTCCGTCATTGCGTTCACACACGTCTTTGCGGACTGTAAACCAATCTTCTTTAAAAAGGTATTCGGAGGAAAGTGTTTTCCAGGCTAAGTTGTCGGGCATCATATTTAAAAGTTAAGTGTTTGTTTTAAAGTTAGTAAAATGAAGCGAAAGAAAATTGTAATTTATTGAATAATATTAAAAGCAACGTTGTATATTCCTGGAATTTAATTAAGAAAATATTCAATACACAACAATCATCCTCGATATTTATC
>JBAQJB010000232.1:0-2318 GCA_049289155.1 Chitinophagaceae bacterium | reverse complement strand
AGTTGCGGAGGATTTAAACCTTCTAAATATTTCCCCATGGCTGCAAGGTACAAAATGGTAAAGGGGAATTTTTTTTTGAATGCATTATTTGGAAAAAATTAAACGCATTATTTTGGAAGCACCCATTCCACGCTGTCAAATTCAAGGTATTCATAAACCGGGTGCTGAATATGAAGCCTTCCAAATTTATCTGCGCCTAAAACTGTGCATGCTACCTGCATAGTATTTATTTTAAAAATGGCTGTTTCATTTTTTTTATATAAAACTTCATTGTAGCCATCAATGATTACCTGCTCATTTTGTTGCATTAAACAATACATGTCATTTAAATAAATACAAAGCTGCCGGGCCAAATCCGCGGGCTGATAATTTTCACCGGTGATTTGTTTCAGGGAAATGGGGTTGGGAATTCCAGGGTCAAAAACTTCCTGGTTAATATTAATTCCAATGCCGGTAATTGCAAATTTCCACGCCTTCCCGCGGAAAATGTTTTCAACAAGGATACCCGCTGCCTTTCTGTCATTGAAATAAATATCATTGGGCCATTTTATTTTTATATTTTTTTGGGAATAAAAACTAAAAAAGCGCTGAACTGCCAATGCCATGGCCAAACTAAAGACAAAGGTAGTTTTCCCCTGGAATACACTGGTATCAATGACTACAGATAAAATTATATTTTCCCCGGGCGGCGATAACCATTTTTTTCCACGCCTTCCTTTTCCACCGGATTGGTGGTCTGCAAAAAAAGCAGCGCCATGACCAGCTTTGCCGTTTTTTAATTGTTGCATGGCATAGTTGTTGGAACTATCCACATTCGTTAATTCAATAAATGGCTTACCTAAAGGATTAATGGGAGAAGAATCAGGCAAAATTTGTTTATTTTTGCACAAATTTATTTAAGGAAAATTGTAATTAAATAAATAAAGGAACAAATGCCAGGTGAATCCGGGTATATTTTTAAAAAAAACATTACATAACAAAAATCAGTAAGATTATTGGAACCACAAACCGCCTCCGTTTTACCTAAAAAATCCACTGCCACAAAATTGGCAAAGAATGCAAAAATCATAACAACGATCATAAAAGCATTGCAGGAAAAAAAAGGTGAAAAAATTGTATCGCTTGATTTGCGTAAAATTCCCGAATCCGTAGCCGACTTTTTTATTATTTGTGAAGCCACGAGTAATACACAGATAAAAGCATTGGCAGGTATCGTGGAAGATAAAGTGAAGAATGATTGCGGGGAAATGCCTTATCATCACGAAGGATTTGGGGCAGTACATTGGTTAATTATTGATTATATAAATGTAGTCGTGCACATAATGCTTCCTGAAACCAGGAAATTCTATGGGCTTGAAGAACTTTGGAATGACGCTCCTTTAACAGAGCATAAGGAAGGATAGGTATTACTTTGCATATATATGATGCAAAAAAATTTAATAAAAAAAGTGAAGCTCGAATATTATGGCACAGGACGATAAAAAAATGAAACCCATACTCCCGTCAAATGGGAGTTCCCCGAAAAAAACACCTCCCAAATTCAGTGTATATTGGATTTATGCGCTCATCATTATTTTTTTGCTGGGATACCAGCTCATGCACCTGGGCAGCGCTGATTCTTTAGATGTGACAGAATTGGAATTCCGTCAAAACATGCTGGAGAAAGGTGATGTGGTAAAACTGGACCTTGTAAAGAATAAAACTTTGGTACGGGTGTACATACAAAAAGACAGTTTAAACAAGCCTTTTTATAAACAAAAATTTAATAGGGAAATTCCTGCTGATGCAAGTGCAAGCCCATTATTTCAATTTAAAGTAACTGACTGGCAAAGTTTCAATACGGGCATGGCTAATTTTTATACAGCTCACCCCAATGTACAACCAGTTCCCGAAAATACGATCGATGAAGGAGAATGGATCGGGCCGATAACTAATACAGTACTAACCATTTTAATTATGGTCGGTGTTTGGATATTCCTCATGCGTAAAGTTGGCGGTGGCGGCGGAAGCGGCGGCCCCGGCGGCATTTTTAATATTGGAAAATCAAAAGCCCAGCTATTTGATAAAGGTGCCAAAGTAAATATCAACTTTGGTGATGTGGCAGGCCTTGATGAAGCGAAAGTGGAAGTGATGGAGATCGTTGACTTTCTCAAAAATCCAAAAAAATATACAGCCCTTGGTGGTAAAATTCCAAAAGGCGCACTTTTGATTGGGCCTCCGGGAACAGGAAAGACCTTGCTCGCGAAAGCGATGGCAGGCGAGGCACAAGTTCCTTTCTTCAGCATCAGTGGTTCTGATTTTGTGGAAATGTTTGTAGG
>JBAQJB010000231.1:0-2807 GCA_049289155.1 Chitinophagaceae bacterium | reverse complement strand
TAATATGGTTTATTAAAATAATTAACCGAATGAATTTCATTTGAAATTCCTTCATAATTACCATCAAAAAATTTCAATCTATAGCCATCTTTACCTAAAGAAGTAATGAGCGAACCGGCCACAAATTGTTGTTCAAAATAATGACAATGTTCAAAATTTTTCCCGAGCAGTTTTTTTAATTCTTCAAATTCAAGTTCCTTTACATGAAATATATTGTTGGGTATAAGCTGTTTGTAAACTGACCTGTTGGGGGATGAAATAATCAGGATACCTCCTGGTTTTAAGACACGCTTAATTTCTTTCATCATTTGTTCATGCTCATCATGGTGTTCAATTGTTTCAAATGAAACAACCACATCAACTGTTGCAGCTTCAAGCGGAATAGCGCTCGTGGAGCCCTGCCTGAATTCTATATTTTTTCCTGGAACGGCATACTTTTTATTGGCATGTAAGATCGTGTTGGAATCAATATCAACCCCATAAACAAAAGCTGCTTTTTGTGCAAGCAGGTTTGTACCATAACCTTCACCACAGGCAATATCAAGTATAATTTTACCTGCAGAAATTTCTACAGCCATTGCATACCGGTGCAGGTGTTCAATGGCAAAAAACTGGTCATTTACGGAAGTAACCAACCGTTCCCCTGTCCATGTAAGTTGTTCCATAATTTAGAAACTCATTCCTTTTTTGAATATAAAAAACCAGGGATTAATATTTTAAAAAAACCTCTCCAGTATAACCAATGATTTAAAAGTTGCGGGTTTGAACACGCGATCTTTAAAGCAGCCAGTTTTTGGTGCCGGGAAAAATTATTTAAAGCAGCAAGTTTTAAATTGATCACCGCTTCACGCTGCCCATTTTTATGTTTCCATTTTTGAAAAATATAATACACGGAATCATACCAGCTCTTATCAAAATTGTTGGACCTGTTATTCGAATGCCTGCGGTAATAAACAAGCGGCGCTGGTAAATAACCCATTACATATTTATCCGTGAGCCTTAGCCACATATCCCAATCTTCAATAACTGAATTTTCATCAAACAAACCGATCTCCGAAAATATTTCTTTTCTTATCATCACACTGATCGCCATCACCGCATTTAATTTTAATATCCCTTCAAAAGTTAAGTCACCGGGTTGTAAAATACGGTTGAGGCTTGGCGCTGTTTTGGAGGGATCATTTTCAAACACATAATAGCCATTGGTACAACATGCCGCTACTTCCGGCCCTGCAGATTCTAAATAATTTACCTGTTGTTCAATTTTTTCTCTTGCCCAGAAATCATCTGCGGCGATACATGAAATATATTTTCCATTCGCATGTTGAATGCCCGTATTTAATGCGCCACTGATTCCTTTATTTTTCTGCTTCAGCAATAGAAACGTATACTCAGCCTGGAATTCCCGGAGCATGGAAGCTGCTTTTTCTGAAGAGCCATCATCCACCACAATCAATTCGATGGATGCATAACTCTGATTTTTTATGCTATTAAAACATGCATGCAGGAATTTTTCATTATCATTATTATAGTAGGGAACAATGACGGTTACAAGCGGTTGCTCATTCATTATAATTGCATTCCAATTTATTCATTATACGGTGTCCATAAAACTCCGTTCCACTTTATTAAAAATAAGGATGCCCACTAATAAAAATACAAGGGTGCAGCCAACACTATATAAAAATGATACCCAGGTGAAAACTCCCTGGCCAAAAATTGCATACCGAAAGCCTTCTACCAATGGCGTTAACGGATTCCATTCAATGATCGCTTTATACTTTGACTGATCCAAATAAGATAATGGATACGCAACCGGTGTGATATACATAAATAAACCCACGCCGAAACCCACTAAGATAGCCAGGTCGCGGTACTTGGTTGTAAGGGATGAAATAATTATTCCCAGCCCCAGGCCCATACCGCCCATGAGTAAAATGATCAATGGCAGTAGTAATGTATGCCAGCCGAGCGATGGTGTGTAGCCGCCGGAAACATAAAAATAAATGATCAGTATGATCAGCAGACAAAACTGGATACCGAATTTAAACATGTTTGAAAATACAGTGGCAATGGGCGTTACCAGCCGCGGAAAATAAACTTTACCAAAAATATTTGCATTCGCTACAAACGTTCCCGATGTGGCAGTGAGGCAGGTGGAAAAATACGTCCAGATGGTGATGCTGCTCATGTAAAATAAAATGGGCGGCAAAGTATCCGTGGAAATTTTTGCAATCTTATTAAATATGATCATGAACATAAAGGAAGTAAGCAATGGTTGCACGATATGCCATAAAGGGCCGAGAACAGTTTGCCTATATTGTGCATTAATATCGCGTTTTACAAATAAAAATACCAGGTCGCGGTAACGCCAGACCTCGCCCAGGCGCAGGCGAAAAAAACTATTTTTGGGTTGAATGATATCGGTCCATTCACCGGGAGCATTTTCTATATCGCTTTCAATTATTATTTCTACTGGCTCCTTCATTTTTTATTTTTCATTTTTTTTATGCCCGCGCTGATTGCTTTGTTCATTTTTAATTCAGTTACAAAGCGCCTGTAATGCCCAGCCCATAAGGCTTTTGAGAAAATACTGCCATGTCGGAAAGGTGATGGCCGGCCTGTAATTTTTTCTTTGGCTGCTTCTTCCAGTATTGCACGTTTCAATTTTGAATCCCGGCTAAATGGTTTGGTATATACATAAAAGCCGGGCACATTGTATAGAATAGAATAGCCTTTTTTTAAAACAGCTAAAGACCAGGTTTTATCTTCACTCGCAAAAATTGTTTCATCAAAAGGAATTTCAT
>JBAQJB010000230.1:0-2854 GCA_049289155.1 Chitinophagaceae bacterium | reverse complement strand
TGAATGTTGTTCAAAAGGCCTGTAGGGCCGACAGTTTAGGAAATTGAATAGTGATGAAACCGGACATAAAGAATATTCCCGGTTTCATTTTTATAATTTTTCAACTTTAACGGAAGAAAAAATTTCATTTATTTATTATCAATCAGTCCCCTGTCCTGCAGCATCGGTAGAATATCCGCATCATGACCGCGGAAATTCCTGTATAATGTTGCCAGGTCTACTGTATTGCCGCGCGATAAGATCATATCACGAAAACGCTGCCCGTTTTCGGGCGTTAATCCTCCATGTTCTTTGAACCATTGGAATGCATCATCATCCAACATTTCTGTCCATAAATACGCGTAATAACCTGCTGCATACCCGTTACTCCAAATATGTAAAAAATAGCTGGAACGATAGCGTGGCGGCACTTCCGGTAATGCAAGGCCTGCATTTTTTAAAGACAACATTTCAAAACTATCCACATTTTGCAAAGGCGCATCTGCGGAAAGCGTATGCCAGGCCATATCTAATTTTGCAGCAGCCAATAATTCTGTCAGGCGATAACCCTGGTTGAATGTTGCGGCTCTTTTAATTTTATCAACGAGTTGCTGTGGCATTTTTTCACCCGTCTTATAATGAATCGCATAATGCGCGAATACCACGGAATCCGATGCCCAATGTTCATTGAATTGTGAAGGGAATTCCACGAAATCACGCGCTGTACTTGTGCCGGATAAACTTGGGTATTGCTGGCTGGCAAATAATCCATGTAATGCATGTCCAAATTCATGAAACATAGTGGTGGCATCATCAAAACTGATTAGCGCCGGCTGGCCATCAGCGGGTTTTGTAAAATTGCAAACATTATAGATCACCGGTTTTGTGCCCATCAAATAGGACTGTCCAACCATATTATCCATCCAGGCACCGCCTGATTTATTGTCTCTTTTAAAATAATCGCAATACCATAAACCAATCGCTTTACCATCTTTATCTGTTACTTCATATACACGCACATCTTTTTGATAAACGGGTATATCTTTTCTTTCTTTAAAAGTAATTCCATATAATAAATTGGCCGCATAAAATACGCCTCTTTGTAAAACAGTATCCAATTGAAAATATGGTTTCACTTCATTTTCATCCAGGTCAAATTTTGCTTTTCTTACTTTCTCTGAATAAAAATTCCAGTCCCATGGCTGCAATTGAAAACCCCCATGTTGCTGGTTAATCACAGCTTGTATATCACTTGCTTCTCTTCTTGCCTTTGCTGTTGCAGCGGGTACAAGTTTTCCTAAAAAAGTTTCAACAGCGCCGGGTTCTTTCGCCATTTGATCCTGCAATTTCCAGGAAGCAAAATTTTTGAAACCCAGTAATTTCGCCTGTTGTGCGCGGATCTCCGCGATGCGCGAAATGGTGGAGCGGGTATCATTGGAATCACTTTTTTCCGCGCGGTTCCAGGAAGCTTCAAAAAGTTGCTGCCGTGAATTACGATTGGTGAGTGATTGCAATGCCGGTTGCTGCGTAGTATTTTGCAGGCTGATCATCCATTTGCCCGCCATATTATTAGATTGTGCATTTAATGCTGCTGCATCCAGTTCTCCCTGCGAAAGCCCTGCCAGCGCAGTTGTATCACTAACTACATAAGCCCCGGCTTTTGCGGCAGCCAATAATTGATTGGTAAATTTTGCACTCAATGAAGCTTCTTCTCCATTTAATTTTTTCAATGTTTCTTTATCTGCATCAGATAAGTTGGCTCCGGCAAGTGTGAATTTTTGATAATAAAAATCCAGCAACCTTTTTGATTCAGCATCTTTTTGCAAAGTATCTTTATGGTCATATAAAGATTTTACGCGCGCAAATAATTTTGAATTTAAATAGATCGCGTCATCATGTGCTGCGAGTTTGGGCGCTTCTTCTTCTGACAATGCCTGCAATAGGGAATCTGTATTGGCGCCGGTCAATAAATTAAAAACACCATTCACCCGGTTCAATAAAACACCGCTTTTTTCCATGGCCACCAGCGTATTGTCAAATGTAGGCGCATCGGCATTATCAGCAATTGCCTGCATTTCAGCGAGCTGTTGTTTCATGCCTTCTTCCATGGCAGGTTTAAAATCTGCATCAGTTATTTTTGAAAAATCGGGCGCTTCAAAAGGCAAACTACTTTTCACTAAAAAAGGATTTGAAGTGGATAAAGAGTCTGCCGAACCTGTTTTTGTATCCATGCCTCCGTTACAGGAAGTCAATGAATACATGCAGGCGAGTCCAAAAAAGAAGAAGAAGGTTTTCATGTGTGTGATTTTTAATAAATGAAAAAAACGAATTACAAATATAACAGGAAACAACAATTTTTAATACGCCGGGTTTTTACCTGTGTAATTTTCCGGCTTCAATTTTTTTAATTCTTTTTTTATAGCAGGTTTCAAAGCGAGTGAATCTATAAAACGATGCAATGATTCTTTGTTGATCTTATCTTTTCCACGTGTTAAATCTTTCAACACTTCATAGGCGCCCGGGAAATTTTCACGGCGCAAAATTGTTTGAATCGCTTCGGCCAAAACAGCCCAGTTATTTTCCAGGTCGGCTGATATTTTTTCTTCATTAAGCAACAGTTTCCCCAGGCCTTTTTCGAGTGATTGAAAGGCAATAAAAATATGCGCCATTGGTACGCCTAAGTTTCTCAGCACAGTTGAGTCTGTAAGGTCGCGTTGCAAACGGGAAATAGGCAGTTTCGCTGAAAGGTGCTCCAGCAAAGCATTTGCGATACCAAAATTGCCTTCTGCATTTTCAAAATCGA
The DNA here is from genome assembly GCA_049289155.1 of Chitinophagaceae bacterium. Classification (GTDB taxonomy): domain Bacteria; phylum Bacteroidota; class Bacteroidia; order Chitinophagales; family Chitinophagaceae; genus JAFDXJ01. The sequence continues at coordinate 72 of JBAQJB010000230.1, read as the reverse complement.
TAGGATTTACTTTATGCGGCATCGCGGAAGAACCAATCTCTCCTTTTTTTACTGCCTGTTTAAAATAATCCA
>JBAQJB010000229.1:0-4759 GCA_049289155.1 Chitinophagaceae bacterium | reverse complement strand
TTTTTTAAAGGCATGCAAAAATATTTTACTGATCCAAAGATCGCTTATGGTTTTGCACACACTTCAGACTTTCAAAGAAATATGGAAGCGGTGAGCGGACTTGATCTCAATTATTTTTTCAATCAATGGTTTTATGGTCAAGGTTACCCAACCTTTACTGTTTACTGGAGCCAGAATGCAAATAATAATGTCCAGATCTACGTCAAGCAAACTACTTCACATCCTTCTGTAAGTTTTTTCAAAGTTCCTCTTGAAATTGTTTTTCAAAATGGATCCCAGGAAAAAAGAATCACGATAGATATCAATCAAAAAATGCAGCAAACTGCCGTGAATATTGGGTTCCAGGCAACGAAGGTGCTTGTTGACCCGGATATGCAGATCATCAGTAAAGGCAATACCACTGTAAAACTGGGCGCTAATGCGGATACAGCGCCTGGTTTTGAATAGTTTACAAAAACTAATATTTTGGCAAAGAAGAAAAAAGCGCCAATTAAGAATTGGCTGTTTGCCGGTTTTGGATTGATTGTGCTTTTTTTATTTTTATATAAGTTCATTGCGCATGAAGAAATTCTGAAGCCTGTACATTTTTCTTTTTACCCGGATTTTGGCATAGCATTGCCGGTTGGTTTTTCAATTCATGGTATTGATGTAAGCCGTCACCAGGAAAATATTGACTGGCGTGCAGTAAGTGAAATGAATGCAAATGGTATATCTGTTCATTTCGCTTTTATTAAAGCAACAGAAGGCATTTCCTCAACAGATAAAAATTTCAAAAAAAACTGGAAAGATGCTACGAATTCCGGCATCGTTTGCGGTGCCTACCATTATTTTATTGCCACAAAAAGTGGAAAAGACCAGGCAAAAAATTTTATAAAAACAGTTGCATTAAAAAGCGGGAACCTGCCTCCCGTAATAGATGTAGAAGAATTATACGGCGCGAATCCTGTTGATATGCGGCTGCGCATGAAAGACTGGCTAAATTTGGTAGAAGAAAATTACCATGTAAAACCGATCATTTATACAAGTGCGGATTTTTACAATCAATACCTCGATGGTTATTTTAATGAGTATCCATTATGGGTAGCGCATTATTTTGAAAAAGAAAAACCCCGGGTTTCATCTCCATGGATGTTTTGGCAGCACAACAGTACAGGCCATGTCAATGGTATTTCAGAAAAAGTAGATTTCAATATTTTTGCCGGCGATTCTACTGCGTTTGAAGAAATTTTAATAAAATAAAAATTCAAAATTTACTTATCCTTTTCATTATATTTTTTTTCTGCATCCTGTGCTTTTGCAAAATCAAGTACCACGCCATTCATACAATATCGCTTTCCGGTTGGTGGCGGGCCATCATCAAATACATGTCCCAAATGTGAACCGCAGCGGCCACACATTACTTCAGTTCTGCTCATACCAAATGCATTATCCTTTTCATACACGACCGAAGTTTCGCTGATGGGTTCATAAAAACTCGGCCAGCCACAACCACTTTCAAATTTTGCATTACTCCTGAAAAGAGGATTTCCACACACGGCGCAGTAATACGTTCCAATTTCTGTTGAATGTTCATAGGGACTTGTATTCGGCCTTTCCGTGCCTTTGCGGCGCGCTACATTATACACTTCAGGAGATAATAATTTTTTCCATTCATCATCCCCCACATTTATTTTGGATGTATCGGTATGGGAGTAGAATGCATTTTCTTTTTTATTTGTTGTGTCCATATTATTTTGTTGAGTTGATTTTGTTTGTGAAAAACAGCCTGTGCCCATCAATATAACCAGGCAGCAAAAAGTAAACTTATGCAGCATGTTCATTTTACTTTGTTAAAAATTTAAGTTTAATCATACCGGTAAATCATATACAGAAAGTCCAAAAGGTACGAAAGGATTTAGTTAATGGATTTCTAAATTCAGCCCTTATATTTGCTATTAACCAAAAGAATTTTTTATACCATGTTCAATATAATTTTATTTGGCCCTCCCGGTAGTGGTAAAGGTACTCAAAGTGAAAAACTGATTTTAAAATATGGATTGAAGCATTTAAGCACGGGCGACCTCCTGCGGCATGAGATCAGCCGTCAAACTCCACTTGGTTTGGAAGCGGAAGCATTCATAGACCTCGGCCAGCTTGTACCCGATTCAGTGGTTATCAATATGATCAGTTCCGCATTGGATGAACAGCGGGGCGTAAAAGGTTTCCTGTTTGATGGTTTCCCGCGCACAACCGAACAGGCAAAAGCGCTGGATGATTTATTGCATCAAAAAAATGAATCCATTGCATTATTCATATCGCTTGAAGTATGTAAAGATGAGCTCGTTAAAAGATTATTGAACCGCGGGCTTACGAGTGGAAGAAGCGATGATATTAACCAGGAGATAATCAATGCACGTATCGAAGAATATAAAAATAAAACATCCGCTGTGGCTGATTATTACCGGCCTTTTGATAAAGTGGTCACTATAAAAGGGGAAGGTACTATTGAAGAAATTTTTTCATCTCTTTGCAAAGCTATTGATACAAAATTTTCCGGTTCAGTATAATGAACCGGTATTTTTTAATTTAAATTTTTCCCTTAAAAAAACTGGTCATGAATACAGAAGCAATTTTCCTGAAAGAAAAATTTATTCCGGCATTAAAAAAAATTGCACCGGGAACAAAAGGTAATTGGGGTGTTATGTCGCCACAGCAAATGATAGAACACTTCGGCGATTCACTGGCAAATGCATATGGTAAATTAGTGCTTCCTTATGTTTCGCCCCCGGAAAGAAAAGAAGCGCTGTATAATTTTCTCATGAGCGATTTGCCTTTTAAAGAAAATACTAAAAACCCTTTGCTCCCTGAAACGCCGCATGCACCGCGCTTTTCCAGTATGGAGGAAGCGATTGAAAAATTACAAAAACGCATCGATATCTTTTTCGAAACTTTTGAAAAAGATCCCACGCTTACTACAACAAATCCAATCTTTGGCGCATTGAACTTTGATGAAAATGTGCATCTTTTATACAAACATGCCAAACATCATTTGAAGCAATTCGGTATAGAAGATTAATTTTGCAAATTCTTTTTAATTAATCTTTTCTTAATACGCTGACATTATGGAAAAACTAAAAAACTTTGTCCTCGGCAAATGGCAATCCAGTGCTGGTGACGGGCAGGCTTTGCACAATGCATCAACCGGTGAGATCATTGCCTACGCTACAACACAGGGACTTGACTATAAATCTGTTTTAAAATATGGCAGGCAAGTTGGTTCTCCCAATCTCCGGAAAATGACCTTCCAGGAAAGAGGATTAATGCTGAAAGCCCTGGCGCTTCATTTACGCAAACACCTGGAAAAATTTTATACGGTGAGTTATCAGACAGGTGCCACCAAAGCAGATAGCTGGGTAGATATTGAAGGTGGTATCGGCAACTTATTTGCCAACGCTTCCTTACGCCGCAAATTTCCCGATGAACCTTTTTGCCTGGATGGAGATCCGCATAATTTGAGTAAAAATAATACGTTCATGGGCCATCATTTATTGGTACCCAAAGAAGGTATTGCTGTTCATATCAATGCATTTAATTTCCCGGTATGGGGCATGCTGGAAAAAATTGCCGTAAATTTATTAGCCGGTATGCCGGCGCTTGTAAAGCCTGCAACGATTACTTCTTATCTTACAGAAGTTGTGGTGAGAGAAATTATCGCATCAGGTATTTTGCCGGATGGCGCACTGCAATTGGTTTGTGGCTCAGCAGGTGATATGCTGGACTACGTTACATCACAGGACGTGGTCACTTTTACGGGTTCTGCAAGTACCGGTTTGCTGATTAAAAAGAATGAAAATATGTTGCGGGAAAGCGTTCCATTTACCATGGAAGCAGATTCTTTGAATTGCATTGTATTAGGCAAAGATGTAACGCCGGAAATGCCGGAATGGGATATTTTTATAAAAGAAGTGAGAAAGGAAATGACCACGAAATGTGGCCAGAAATGTACCGCCATTCGCAGGATATTTGTTCCTGCAGATAAACTGGAAGATATGCAGATCGCTTTGGGAAAAGCCCTCGCACAAACAAGCATCGGCAACCCTTTGAATGAAAAAGTACGCATGGGCCCGCTGGCCGGTTTATCTCAAAAAAATGAAGTGCTTTCACAGGTGCAAAAATTATTAGCCTCTTCACAAATTATTTATGGTTCCCTGGACAGCGTGCAGCTGATAGATGGTGATGCTGATAACGGCGCATTTCTCAGTCCTATATTATTATTAAATGAAAGCCCGCTGCAAACCAAAGAAGCGCATGAAATAGAAGCATTCGGGCCTGTCTCAACATTAATGCCTTATACGGGCACAGAAGAAGCTATTCAACTTGCTAAAATGGGTAAAGGTTCTTTATGTTCAACTATCGTTACTGCAAGTGATAAAATTGCTAAGCAATATGTGCTGGGCGCAGGTGCATGGCATGGAAGAATTTTAGTATTAAACAGGGATTGTTATAAAGAAAGTACCGGGCATGGATCTCCGTTGCCCTTACTGGTTCATGGTGGCCCGGGACGTGCAGGTGGCGGTGAAGAAATGGGTGGAACCCGGGGTGTAAAACATTATATGCAGCGCGTTGCTATCCAGGGATCTCCCACTACATTAACTGCAGTTAGTAGTGTATACCAGCCGCATGCAAAAGGAAAAATCAGCAGTGTTCATCCCTTTAAAAAATATTTTGAAGAACTCGTTATCGGCGACCAGATCATCACCGAAAAAAGATTGATCACTGC
>JBAQJB010000228.1:0-6557 GCA_049289155.1 Chitinophagaceae bacterium | reverse complement strand
AGAAAGTAAAAAACGGTGATTTCCTTACAGAAGGCTATGCTACAAAAGATGGCGAACTGGCCTTAGGCAGGAATTTACAGGTTGCTTTTATGCCATGGAAAGGCTACAACTTTGAGGATGCAATCGTAATCAGTGAAAAAGTGGTACGGGAAGATTTATTTACTTCTATACATATTGATGAATATGAACTGGAAGTTCGTGATACTAAATTAGGAGAAGAGGAATTAACGCCGGATATACCAAACGTTTCCGAAGAAGCGACTAAAGATTTGGATGAAAATGGTGTTATCCGTATCGGCGCACAGGTTCGTGAAGGAGATATTCTCATTGGCAAGATCACACCAAAAGGCGAAAGTGATCCTACACCAGAAGAGAAATTATTACGCGCGATATTCGGTGATAAAGCAGGCGATGCAAAAGATGCTTCTTTAAAAGCACCAAACGGAACGGAGGGTGTAGTGATTGATAAAAAATTATTTCAGCGAGCTAAAAAAGATAAGACAGGAAAGATCAAGGAAAAAGCATTGCTGGAAAAAATTGAAAAAATACACACAAAGAATGTAGAGGATATCAAAGAAGTGTTGCTTGAAAAACTGATCACATTATTAGGCAATAAGTCGTCAGCAGGCGTGAGCAATAATTTTGGAGAAATGATCATTGGTAAAAGCGCCAAGTTCAATCACAAAAATTTATCAGCAGTTGATTTTCAAAATATCAACCCGCTGGGCTGGACCAATGATGCAGGTATAGATGACCAGATTAATACTTTGTTGCACAATTACAGCATTAAATTCAATGAAGAATTAGGCCGTTATAAAAGAGAGAAATTTAATATATCCATAGGAGATGAATTGCCTGCAGGTGTATTGAAACTGGCTAAAGTTTACCTCGCTGTAAAACGTAAATTAAAAGTAGGGGATAAGATGGCAGGCCGCCATGGTAATAAAGGTATTGTTGCAAAAATTGTTCGGCACGAAGACATGCCATTTATGGAAGACGGAACACCGGTCGATATCGTTCTGAATCCGTTGGGGGTACCTTCGCGGATGAACCTGGGCCAGATATATGAAACCATTTTGGGTTGGGCCGGCAAGGAATTGGATGTGAAATTTGCAACACCCATCTTCGATGGTGCTACAGTTGGAGAAATAGCAGAATATTGCGTCAAGGCGGGTATTCCTGAAATGGGTCATACCTATTTATATGATGGAGAAACCGGCGAACGCTTTCATCAGAAAGCCACAGTTGGTGTGATTTATATTATCAAACTGCATCATATGGTGGATGATAAAATGCATGCCAGGTCTATCGGGCCATACAGTCTCATCACGCAGCAACCTTTGGGTGGTAAAGCGCAATTCGGCGGGCAGCGTTTTGGAGAGATGGAAGTTTGGGCACTCGAAGCGTATGGCGCATCCAATATATTGCAGGAATTACTTACACTGAAATCAGATGATATTATCGGCAGAGCGAAAACGTATGAAGCGATCGTGAAAGGGGATAATATTCCAAAACCAGGCATACCGGAATCATTCAATGTATTGGTTCATGAATTGAGAGGTTTGGGATTGGATCTGAAATTTGAATAGAATTTTAAATAAGTATTTGAAAGAGGTATCGAAAGATGCCTCTTTTTTTTTATAAAAATATTTTTTTGATAACTAAAATAGTTAGTATATTGCAGCTAAATGCATTAGTTATGAGCCATGCCGGAAAAAACCTGCGTTATCTAAGAAAACTCAGAGGATGGACACAGGAAGAATTTGCACAGAAATTAAAAATTAAAAGATCGCTGATTGGGGCGTATGAAGAAGAAAGAGCGGAGCCCAGGCTGGAAGTTTTAGAGCTCATTGGTTCTATCTTTAAACTTAGCCTCGATGATCTTTTATTAAAAGACATTACTTCAAAAAATGCCGGAAGTTCTTACCTGGATAAGCGCCGTGAAATGAAACTGCAAGGTGCTACACAGGAAATTCAGTTTGTACCTGTGAAAGCCGCTGCAGGTTACCTCGCAGGTTATGCCGATCCTGAATTTATAGATGAATTAAATACTTTCACATTACCAATGCTTGGACCAGGCCAGTACAGGGCATTTGAAATAATTGGGGATAGTATGCTTCCAACGCCAAGCGGGAGTGTTATAGTCGGTGAGCGGTTAGAGAAAATAGATGAAGTGAAACAAAATAATACGTATATCATCATTTCTAAAAAAGAAGGTATCGTATATAAAAGGATCATGAAAAATAACCGTGCGAAAAATAAGCTGACACTCATTAGCGATAACCCGGTCTTTGATCCGTACCAGGTTAATGAGCAGGATATTCTCGAAGTATGGAAAGCGCAATTGGTGATTACAAAAGCGAATACACAACAAAGATGGGATGTGAACCAGCTAGCGGGAATGGTGAATAATTTACAGGGGCAGGTTTCGTATTTGAAAAGAAAAATGAACTGATTTTTTTCTTCAGCGATATGCTTTTTATTTATTTGCTTCAAAATGATCCCACATAATTCTGAAGACTTTTTCTTTTAAATCAATCATAGAAATATTTTCAGTTTCTATAGGTGGTAAAATATCCGTGCGGATCTGGTGCGGCATTACATAAAAAAATTTTCCGGGTGGCAGGATCTTTTTTGTATTGAACATTACAACCGGGATAATTCTTTTATGCATATCCTTTGCAAGTTTGAAGGCCCCATCATAAAACGGCCTCAACGGCTTACCTGTTTTATTTCGGGACCCTTCCGGGAAAATCATCATATCCAGTTTTTGTTGCAATACTTTTTTCATGAGCTCAAAACTTTTCTTCCTGCTCTCCACACTTTCCCGGTCTACGAGCACACTCCCCCAGGAATAAATCCAGCCAAACACTGGTATAGGTGCAAAACTTTTTTTAGCAATGGTTTTATTAGCTTGCGGCATGAAAGGCGTTGTTACGGGAATATCCATCAGGCTATTGTGATTGCACACGATGACATAATTCTCATTACTTGAAAAATTTTCTTTTCCATTTATACGGATGGGGCAACCAATCAGATTCAGAAAAATTGACATCCATATCCGGGATACAGAACGATGCCATTCAGCAGCTTTTTTATAATTCATAAAAAGTAGTGGCAGGTAAAAAAGGAGCGCAATAATGATAGAACTTATAAATAAAATTAAACTCCACAGTGCCCAGAAACGGGCAAAAATTTCTTTCAGAATTTTCATATTATTTTTTTAATTATCCCGGTTTAAATCCCAGTCGATAGGCGTTTTGTGAAGACCCATTAAAATTCTGTTTGTCTCACTAAAATGCCTGCATCCCATAAAACCATTAAATGCACTCAATGGGGAAGGATGTGCCGCTTTTAAAATAAAATGTTTATTTAAATCAATCAGGGTTTCTTTTGATTGCGCAAATTTTCCCCACAATAAAAAAACAATGCCGCTTTTTTCAGATGATATTTTCCTTATTACGGCATCTGTAAAATCCGTCCAGCCCAACTTCGAATGGCTGGCCGCATCATTGGCGCGAACAGTGAGCACAGCGTTCAGTAAAAGAACACCCTGCTCCGCCCAGGCTGATAAATTTCCGGAAACAGGAGGTGTAATTCCCAGGTCATTTTTTATTTCTTTAAATATATTTACCAATGATGGAGGAACTGGAACCCCATCCTGCACAGAAAAACAAAGCCCGTGCGCCTGGCCAAAATTATGGTAAGGATCCTGGCCAAGAATAACAACTTTTACTGAATCTAATGGCGTAGCATTAAATGCATTAAAAATAAGCGGGCCGGGAGGGTAAATCGTTATACCGGCATTCTTTTCAGCTTTTAATGCAGCGACCAGGTCTTGAAAATAGGCTTTTTCAAATTCTTCTTTTAGTAATACCTTCCAACCGGCTTCCATTTTTACATTCATTCCATTCCTTGTTTGGCTGCAAACTAATTAAAAATTACTTTTGCTTCTTTGAAAAAATACGGTCCGGTAGCTCAGTTGGATAGAGCAACTGCCTTCTAAGCAGTAGGCCATTGGTTCGAATCCAATCCGGATCACTTTTCACCAAATAATTGCACTTAAACAGCATGTCATTTTATTGGCAAAAATTACATCATTCATGAAACAAAATTTTTCTCTTGATGAAAGCTGGCTCGATTTTCAAAAAGTAAAACAACTCATTTCAAATTCTCCCCAGGTTTCTATTTCTGAATCTGCAATACAAAAAATAAATCATTGCCGGAAATTCCTGGATGAAAAAATCAACGAACCCGGGGCTGTATTTTATGGAATTAATACGGGTTTTGGTTATTTGCAAAATGTGGAAATTGGAAGAGATCAAATTGAAGAACTTCAATATAACTTATTGAAATCCCATGCATGTGGAATGGGAGAGGAGGTGCCGGCGGAAATCGTGCAGCTGATGATTTTTTTTAAAATCAAATCGCTTAGTTATGGACATAGTGGTGTACAGTTAAGTACAGTGGAGCGTTTGGTACATATGTATAATGAAAATGTTTTGCCCGTCATTTACACACAAGGTTCTTTAGGCGCGTCAGGCGACCTTGCTCCATTGAGTCATTTGAGTTTGCCTTTGATTGGATTGGGAAAAGTGATGTATAAAGAAAAGTTGCAGGAAGCAAATGAAGTATTAAATCACTTGAACTGGAAACCGGTAACTTTGAAAAGTAAAGAAGGGCTTGCGTTAATTAATGGTACGCAATTTATGAGTGCATATGGTATGTATTGCCTGGCAAAAGCGGAACAGGTTTTAAGAATGGCGGATTTAATAGCTGCTCTTTCTTTTGATGCATTTGATTGCACGCCACAACCTTTAAATGCTGCGATTCATAGAATACGCCCGCATAAAGGCCAGGTAAAGACCGCAGAAAATTTGCGCAACTTACTTTCAGGAAGTGAAATTATTAGGCAATCAAAATCACAGGTGCAGGATCCTTATTCTTTCCGTTGTGTGCCGCAGGTACACGGCGCTTCAAAAGATGTGTTTGAAAATGTTCTGAGTGTTTTTCTCACAGAAATTAATTCGGTAACAGATAATCCAAACATATTTCCTGATGAAGATATGATCTTAAGTGGCGGAAATTTTCATGGCCAGCCATTGGCATTACATTTAGATTTTCTTTCTATAGCTATGAGCGAAATGGGTAGTATTTCTGAAAGGCGCACTTACCAGTTGATCAGTGGTCAACGCGGCTTACCCGCTTTCCTCGTAAAAAATCCAGGCTTGCACAGTGGTTTTATGATACCACAATATACAGCCGCTGGAATGGTAAGTGAAAACAAACAATTATGTACGCCGGCCAGTGTGGATACGATACCATCATCCAACAACCAGGAAGACCATGTAAGTATGGGTGCCAATGCAGCTACTAAATGTTTGCGATTAATGATAAATGTAGAAAAAATATTAGGTATAGAATTGCTGACAGCAGCACAGGCATTGGAATTCAGGCGGCCATTGAAAAGTTCGCCGGCAGTTGAAGCATTGCTGGAAGCATTCAGAAAAACAGTTTCATTTAATACGGCTGACCGCATTTTGCATGATGATATGGTAAATGCGGCAGCATTTGTGCGGAATTATATGTTGAATTGATAAGTTCAAGATCAGGTTTTAAAAATATTATACAATTATTTATTTAAGTGATTTTCCAGAGGCCTTTTCTTCCACCTACTTTTAGTAGTTAAATAACATGGTGTCACTACACTTTATGATTATTACCATTGTAATGGGTTTATAAAGTTATCATTGATAATATAAAAAAAGCCCGTCATTACAAAGTAAAGACAGGCTTTTAAAAAAGAATGGCAGCTACCTACTCTCCCACATTTTTGTGCAGTACCATCGGCCATAAGGGGCTTAACTTCTCTGTTCGGTAAGGGAAGAGGTGAATACCCTCGGAATAACCACCATAAAAAGGTTGCAATAAGTGTTTAGCAAAAATGCTATATAATTACTGCGAATAAATTAACATATTGGGGTTTGCAATTCAAAGAGAAAAATAAAAATTAAAGCTTACGGGCAATTAGTACTACTCGACTTTGTTGTTACCAACTTTACATCTGTAGCCTATCAACGTCATAGTCTCTGACAGCCCTTAAAAGTAAACTCATCTTGTGGAAGGTTTCACGCTTAGATGCTTTCAGCGTTTATCCTTGCTGTACGTAGCTACTCTGCATTACACCTGGCGGCATAACAGATACACCAGCGGTACATACGACCCGGTCCTCTCGTACTAAGGTCATGTCCACTCAATTTACTAGCGCCCACCACAGATAGGGACCGAACTGTCTTGCGACGTTCTGAACCCAGTTCACGTGCCACTTTAATCGGCGAACAGCCGAACCCTTGGGACCTTCTCCAGCCCCAGGATGTGACGAGCCGACATCGAGGTGCCAAACCTCCCCGTCGATGTGAGCTCTTGGGGGAGATCAGCCTGTTATCCCCGGAGTACCTTTTATCCTTTGAGCGATGGCCCTTCCATACAGAACCACCGGATCACTTTAGCCAGCTTTCGCTCCTGCTCGGCCTGTATGCCTCACAGTCAAGCACCCT
>JBAQJB010000227.1:0-5104 GCA_049289155.1 Chitinophagaceae bacterium | reverse complement strand
GCCCTGGTCATCGGTTAAATGCCAGTGAAATGTAGTGAATTTATATGCGGCCATAAGGGCTATATATTCCTTTACCATATCCGGAGAAAAAAAATGCCTGCACACATCGAGGTGCATGCCGCGCCATTTAAAACGTGGGTAATCTAAAATATCCATACATGGAATTTCCATGGCAGCATTGGTGCGTATTTGCGGTAGTGTTTGAAAAAGAGATTGCATGCCGTACACAATTCCGGCCTTTGTGTTTGCAATAATTTTTATTGAATTTGGAGATACATTTAAGAGATAACCTTCATCTCCGATACCATCCGTATTTTTAATTTGCAGCGTAATAGATTTATTATTTGTTGCATTAAGCGCTAATTCATTTCCGGAAATATTTTTTATAAATGCATTAAAAAAATTGGCGGCATGAAGTAAGTCTTTATTATTTGCATCAAAAATGAGCGACGTATTTTTATCTACTAAAAAATGGCCGTCTTTTACAGAAAGGCTCACAGGTGCCGGGATAATATTGACAGATTGCTGTGCCATTAAAAAATGAGAAGCTAATAACAGAAAAAATGCAAATAATAATTTAGTCATTTTTGTTAATTTAAAATGTATTGTTTCAAGTGTACACTTTTATATTCAAATAAAAAATAGGCAATAAAATTTTTATGAAATCTCTCATCAAAAATATTCATTGTTCTTGAAGTTCCGGCAATTTCTTATTTTGCAAAAAAATAAAAAAATGAATCAACACGCATATATTTTCCCCGGGCAGGCTTCACAATTCCCGGGTATGGGAAAAAATTTATACGACACGAATCAAAAAGCAAAGGCATTATTTGAACAGGCAAATGAGATCCTTGGTTTTCGTATTACGGACATTATGTTTACCGGAACGGATGAGGAATTAAAGCAAACAAATGTTACACAGCCTGCTGTTTTTTTACATTCAATGGCAGCCTGGAATTCTATTGAAAACCCGCAGCCCGGAATGGTTGCAGGCCATTCGCTTGGTGAATTTTCAGCGCTTGTCGCCAATGCCTGTTTATCTTTTGAAGACGCGTTAAAATTGGTCAGCCTGCGCGCAAGTGCCATGCAAAAAGCCTGCGAGGCAAACCCTTCCACTATGGCTGCTATCCTGGCTTTGGATGAAAATAAAGTGGAAGAAATTTGTGCTGCTATACAAGATGAAACCGGTGAAATAGTTGTTCCCGCAAATTATAATTGCCCCGGCCAGCTCGTGATTAGTGGTTCCATAAAAGGCGTGGAAATGGCTTGTGAAAAAATGAAAGCGGCAGGCGCAAAGCGGGCTTTAATTTTACCCGTTGGTGGTGGCTTTCATTCTCCCTGCATGGCGCCGGCACAGGTTGAATTATCAAAAGCAATCGATGCAACAACCTTTAATATTCCTCTTTGCCCTATCTATCAAAATGTACATGCATTGCCTGTAAGTGATTCGGCAACGATTCGCATAAACCTGGAAAACCAGTTGACTTCTGCCGTTCGCTGGTCTCAAACCATCGCCAATATGATCAAGGATGGTGCAAATCATTTCACTGAAACCGGCCCGGGTAAAGTGTTACAGGGTTTGGTAAATAAAATTGACAGAACCGTTACTACAGATGGTGTGCAGGGATAAGTACTTAAGAAATTTTCATTTCAGGTACTTCATCCGGTATGATTAATTTTCCTTTTGTCTTACTTTTTATTTCTTCAACAGTCACGCCGGGTGCGCGTTCCAGCAACACAAACCCATCATCTGTAACGCTCATCACAGCCAGTTCGGTGACAATTTTTTTCACACACTTTACACCGGTTAGAGGCAATGTGCAGGCAGGTAATAATTTACTTTCACCTTTTGGATTGGTATGTTGCATGGCCACAATAATGTTTCGTGCACTGGCTACAAGGTCCATCGCGCCGCCCATTCCTTTTACCATTTTACCTGGAATTTTCCAGTTGGCGATATCACCGGTTTCACTCACTTCCATAGCGCCGAGTACGGTCAGGTCTATTTTTCCCGCGCGAATCATTCCAAAACTTTCCGCACTATCAAAAAATACACTTCCGGGAATTTCTGTTATGGTTTCTTTACCTGCATTGATGAGATCAGCGTCCAGGTTTTCTTCAGTCGGGTAAGGCCCCATTCCGAGGATGCCATTTTCACTTTGTAATATTACCGACATTCCCTCCGGGATAAAATTCGCAACAAGTGTTGGTATGCCGATTCCTAAATTCACATACATGCCATCTTTTAATTCCTGTGCAATGCGTTTTGCAATTCCATATTTATCTAATGCCATATTTTTTTATTTAAAGTTTTTATTTGAATTTTTTTGATGCTCAATGAACAAGGCGTACAAGAGTGCGACGCAACGATGCTGCTCAAAGACACGTTGCCTGGCCCAAAAAAGTACTAATTTTTATTTATTTGAACTGTTTTTCTTTCGATGCGTTTTTCATAATTTTTTCCCTGGAAAATACGGTGCACATAAATGCCGGGAACATGTACACAATCCGCGGCGAGTTCGCCGGGTTCAACTAACTCTTCCACTTCAGCGATCGTTATATCGCCGGCCCTTGCCATGGATGTAGAAAAATTCCTGGTTGCTTTCCGAAAAACAAGATTGCCCAATGAGTCGCCTTTCCAGGCTTTTACAATCGCGAAATTGGCGTGGAGCGCCAGTTCCATCAAATATTGTTTTCCATTAAATTCACGTACTTCTTTGCCTTCGGCGATCTCTGTACCATAACCCGCAGGCGTAAAAAAAGCGGGAATTCCCATGCCTGCCATTTGAATCCGGGTAGCAAGAGTGCCTTGTGGAATCAGGTCCACATCCAGCTCTCCGCTGAGTAACTGCCGCTCAAATTCTGCATTTTCACCCACATAACTACTCATCATTTTTTTGATCTGTTTTCTTTTCAATAAAATGCCGAGGCCAAAATCGTCCACGCCGGCATTGTTGGAAATACAGGTGAGCTGCTGTATATTTTTTTCATATAAAGCGGCAATGGAATTTTCCGGTATGCCGCAAAGACCGAAGCCTCCAAGCATAATGGTAGCGCCATCTTTTATATCATGCATGGCTGAAAGTGCATCTTTAAAAACTTTGTTCATGTATAAAATATTGATTCAGACAAATGTATTTAAAAAATTAGCAATGTACAATCTTTGTATTCTGCCATATCGGTTACCTTTGCCGCGAATATGAAAGCGAAGACTTTAAAAAAAGACAAGGTCAATATTATTACCCTGGGCTGCAGTAAAAACCTGGTGGACAGTGAAGTGCTGAGCGGCCAGCTACGCGCCAACCAGATCAATGTGTCTCATGAAAATAAAAAGCCGGATCATAATATTGTCATTGTGAATACCTGTGGCTTTATTGAAAAAGCAAAAGAAGAAAGCATTCAAACGATCCTGGAGCAGGTGGAGATGAAGAAGAATGGGCAACTGGATAAAGTATATGTGACGGGTTGCCTGAGTGAACGATACCGGGCGAACCTGGAGTCCGAAATACCTGAAGTAGATGCGTGGTTTGGAACGCTGGAGCTCCCGTTGATCCTGCAACAATTTAATGCCGATTATAAAAAAGAATTATTGGGAGAAAGGTTGCTGGCAACGCCGTCGCATTATGCGTATTTAAAAATCAGTGAAGGATGCAACCGCACCTGCGCGTTTTGCGCAATCCCATTGATGCGCGGGAAACATATTAGTAAACCCATTGATGAAATTATACATGAAGCGGAAATGCTCGTACAGCGCGGTGTGAAAGAGATCCTGCTGATCGCGCAGGAACTAACATATTATGGTTTGGATATTTATAAAAAAAGAATGCTGGCAAATTTGCTGGAGAAATTAAGTGATATACCGGGTTTAAAATGGATCCGTTTGCATTATGCCTATCCCAATAAATTTCCGCTTGAAGTATTGGATGTGATGCGGGAAAGAAAAAATATTTGCAACTACCTCGATATGCCTTTGCAACATGCGAGTGATTCAATGTTGTTGGCGATGCAACGCCAAAGTACGCGGAAGGAAATGGAAAATCTCATTGAAGCAATCCGTTTAAAAAATCCGGGCATTTGTCTGCGCACTACGCTGATCGCGGGTTTCCCGGGAGAAACAAGAAAGGATGTGGAGATTTTAAAGAACTTTTTGACAGAACAACGTTTTGACCGCGTTGGAATTTTTACATACAGTCATGAAGAAGGTACTTCCGGTTACTTATTAAAAGACAATGTGCCGGCTAAAGAAAAAGAAGCCAGGGCGCAGGAGATTATGGAAGTGCAGCAGGAAATTAGTTATGAAAAAAACAACGAGAAAATCGGGCAGGTGCTGGAAGTATTGATTGATAAAAAAGAAGCCGGTAAATATTTAGGCCGAACAGAATTTGACAGTGTAGAAGTAGACAATGAAGTGGTGATAAAAAGTGATAGAATTTTAAAGCCGGGTGATTTTGTGCAGGTAAAGATTACGAAAGCGTATGATTATGATTTGGAGGGAGTGGCGCTTTTTGATTTATAAAAAATATATACATGATAAAAATTCTTGACAAATTTAATTAAATGATTATCCCGGATGCAGGTAACATGTGAACATATATCATACGAAAGCACAGGTTTTTTTTCTAAACTTATTACAGATTACCTGGAAGGAAATGAAAAATTGCGGGCATTCTATACACATACACCAAACCTTGCAGGAGTAGAAGATGCCATGCAGGCAAGGGAACATTTTTCTTTTCGTAATGAACTGGTTGCTGCATTGAATGCTCAATATAAAGGCGTGGAAAATTGCGAAGCGGTTAAAGAAAATATTCAGTTGCTTTTATCCGGTAAAACTTTTACAGTTACCACCGCACATCAGCCAAATATTTTTACAGGGCCATTATATGTTATTTATAAAATTTTGCACGCGATAAAATTAGCAGCATCATTAAAAAATTCTTTCCCCGAAAATAATTTTGTACCTGTTTATTACATGGGCAGTGAAGACGCGGACCTGGAAGAATTAAATCACATATCTATTGATGGAAAAGTATATGAATGGGCAACCAGTCAAACCGGCGCTGTTGGGCGCATGTTGGTGGACGATGCCTTTTTGAATTTGATC
>JBAQJB010000226.1:0-15267 GCA_049289155.1 Chitinophagaceae bacterium | reverse complement strand
GTTGGCCCCTTTAGAAGCAAAGCTTCCAAATCAATTGATTTGTTGGCTTTAGTTTCTTTTTCAATCTCTGCTTTCAGCAACTTCAATTTCCCGGAAGGAAATGTCTTTACCATTTTAAGCAACTGTTCAAATTCTATATCTACCTGTACCTGCATAGAAACAAATTTAAGAAATTTTGTATGATTTAAAAATAATTAAAATACTTGGCATTCAACTTAAAACCGGAAGTTTCAATTTTTAATATATGAAAGCAAATAAGATAATAAAGTCGGGTGTATATTTTTGAACTCAATTCCTCTCCATCGCCCGCATCCAGCGTTCAGGAATTTCATTTTGCGTAGATACCAAATAATCATTGTGGCTGCAGGCGATGAGCCGGCCATCAGGCATGCGCATCCACCATCTTCCCGTGCGTTTGCTCTGCAGGAAAAAACTTTCTACATCCGAAAATGCAATTTTATATTCATTGAATTCTCCTGCATCTTCCATGGAAGATTCCTGTTTGCCTTTATAAATTCCATCCATAAAATACCAAAGCATCTGGCTGATTTGTTTGGCTGTAATGCCGTCTACATCATCATTTGCGCGGAATCCATAAATGCCGAGCGTGGTCAGTTCCGGGCTCATGCCGGCATATTGCATGAGCATGCAGGCTTCTTCACCGGTAAAACCATTAGGTGAAAAACGATTCGCGGGTGCATGGCAATACTGGATCGCGGAAATATCAAAACTGCATATCGCGGCATTGCGGATCACGGGTTCCATTTCTTCCACATTCTCTTTTATTTTTCCCAGGCGATAACAATCAAAACGTAATTTATCAATCGTTTCCAGCATGCCCGGGTGCACATAATAACTTTGAAAACCGATATGATTATAATGCCGTACAAAATTGGGATCGGAAGTAAGAACCTGCATTAAAAAATTTTCTGCCGGCGCAGGTTGCTCCATATCAATATTTATTTTCGCATCCACATTTACCAGTTCAATAATTTTTTCTGCTTTGGCATACACGTCATATTGTGCAATGGTAAGGTCATGCGAACCACCAAGAATGACAACCCTTTTTCCATGCTGCAATAATTCTGTGATCACCGTTTGCATAGCTGCATACGTATCCATCATCGTGGCGCCCATTTTTATATTACCCACATCAGCGATTTCCAGGTCTTCATGCCAGCGGTATAAATTATAAAATTCTTCGCGGACTTTATTGGGTGAATCATTGCTAAAACTTCCGCCTGCTTCGCCACGGAATTCGCCGCAGCCCAGGAAAATAAGTTCTGCGTGTTCTATTTCCGGGAAATGATCGCAATATATTTTTACCGAATTTCCCAACTGGTCTTTCCTGAAACCATTTTCTTCCCTGTGTTGCAGCAGGCATACAGGATCTAAGAAATCTATAATCGTATCAAGCGAATAAAAAGGCATGGGATTTTTTTTTGGACAAACTTACTGTTATTTGATAAAATGTATAAGAAATAAAAACTGCAGCGGTGAGTTCATTTTGCGGAAATGAATGAATTGTTTTAACCCATCCTTAACCGCCGGCGGGAAATTTTTTTTAGCAATGCATCTATATTTGTATCCATGCATGCCACTTTCAAATATATTTTTTTTATTTTTATTTTCCTGCTGCCCGTTATTTCAATCAGCGCGCAGGTTTCACTGGATGACCCGCTATTAAAAATTCCCAGGCTTACGCAAAATGAAGACCCTGCAGTGCTCATTGCGAAAAATATTTTTGTGCAGGTGCAAAGCAGCAGTAAATCTGTTTTTATAGGGGAACCTGTACTCGTTACCTATAAATTATTTACCGCGCTAAACAGCCAGAGCCGCGTAACGATGCAACCATCTTTTTCCGGTTGCAGTGTACAGGAATTACCTATTGATAAAGAACCGGCTGAAGCGGTACTGGATGGAAAAAAATACCATGTCTTCACCATTCGGAAAGTGCAATTGATTCCTTTACAGGCCGGTGAATTAATTTTAGGAAAAGCCCAGGTCAGTAATGTGGTGGCCATTTCCAATTCGGATAATTTAATGAGCACAGAAAACTACAGCGCAGTTACGGGAAGCGAAGCGCAAACCCTTACTGTGAAAGCTTTGCCGGAGAATGGGAAACCCCCGCAATTTCAAATTTTAGTAGGTAATTATTCGGTTGGGGCAACTACAAAAAAAGATACTTTGCAAGTAGGGGAGAGTGCCACACTTTCTGTAAAAATTACCGGCACCGGAAATATACAGGGCATTCCATCGCCCATCATAACCTGGCCGGAAAATACGGAACATTTTGATGGAATCGATACACAGCAGGCAGATCTGTATGTTTTTCCTGTACAGGGTTTCAGGCAATTTGAAATTCCTTTTATAGGTAAAAAAATTGGGCCAACTGTTATCCCGCCGATTCATGTTTCTTACTTTGACCTGGTGACAGCAACCTATAAAAATGTGCAAACAGACAGCATTCGTGTTTACTTTTCTAAAGCAATATCACATGCCTCATCGGTCACTGCCATTTCCAATACATCACTGAGTAATTATAAATATACCTTACTCATTCCGCTGATCGGGTTAATTGTTTTCCTCTCGGTTTTTATCCCGGGCTGGGTTAGAAAAAAAAGAAATAAAAAAAATATTTTAGCACCTCAAAAAGAATTGATAACGGAAGTGAAATCACCGAAGATCACGACTGGAGACTTGTATATTCAATTAAATAATTTAGCTTCTATTAAAAACAACAGGGAATATTTCCTTTCTGTGAAATCCTTTCTGGTATTGGTTTTGCAGGTAAAAACAGGATCTGCTGAAACACTTGAGTCCACCCTGGTCAGGGCATTGGAAAATATGCCTGGTGAATTGGAAAATGCCAAAAAGAGTAAAGCCGTTTTTGAAATTTGTAACCTGCAATTATTTGCACAGAATGATGTTGCAGAAGTACGCGAAGAAGTGTATTTTGAAATGTCTGCGTTGCTGAAAAATTTTGATTTGGAAACTGCAGAAATCAATCCGTGAACTTATAACCCATGCCACGAATGGAATGAAAATGTTTCGGGCTGCGGGAATCTTTCTCAAAATATTTCCTGAAATTTAAAATAAAATTATCAATGGTTCTCGTATGTGGGTATACCTGGTAACCCCAAACCATTTGCAGGATCTTTTCCCGCGTCACCACTTCATTTTTATTTTCAATTAATAATTTCAACAACATGGTTTCTTTTTTGCTCAGCTCAATTTCTTTTCCGTCATTGGCAATGGCACGCTGTGCTTTAAAGTTGATGCTATATTCATCAAATTCATAGGTATCCCCGGTAAATTCTTTTTCCTGTAAACGTTTATTCTTATGAATCAATTTTTCAACACGCAGTAAAAGTTCATCTAAGTTAAAAGGTTTCACCAGGTAATCATCCGCGCCTTTTCGCAAGCCAAGTACCCGGTCTTTACCTTCATTTTTCGCGCTGACAATTAAGATAGGAACTTCGTTTTGTTTCAATCGTATATTCTCTGTAACGCTGATGCCATCGAGCTCCGGCAGCATGATGTCCATAATGATAAGGTCAAAATATTCTTCCTGCACAGCTTTCAATGCTTCATTGCCCGTAAAAGCGGAAGTGACGGAATAGCCATTCAATTCCAGATTTAATTTCAGTGTGGCATGAAGGTTTTCTTCATCTTCCACCAATAAAATATTCCCGTTCGGTTGTTGTTCCATTATGTCAATATTGGTAAATGTATTTTAAAAACGGATCCTTTTGAAATATTGTCCTGCACGAAAATTTTTCCACCCAGGCCATGGATGATCTTTTTACATAAGTACAAACCGAGGCCGGTACCTTTTGCACTGCGTGTCGCTTCATTTCCTATACGGTAAAATTTTTCAAAAATCCTTTTCTTTTCTATACCAGGCACACCGCCACCTTCATCTTTTATGGAAAGTAGTGCATTGTTTTCATGTCTTGTCAATGAAATTTCAATAGGACTGTTTTTAGGTGAATATTTGATCGCATTGCTAAGCAGGTTATTCAATACCAGCTTGAGTAAGACCGGTTCTCCCGCTACAATTATATCTTCTTCCAGGTGCATGATGAATTCCCTGCCTTGCTCTTTATCCGCATCAAACCTTGACGTATATTCCTGCAAAGTTTCCCGTGTGAGCGCGGACAAATCCATTGCTTCCCTGCTTTTTTTAATACTCCCGGATTCCAACCTGGCGGCTGCGAGAATATTATCTGTCAATTCATTCAGGCGCTGATTTTCACGCAGCGACATCGCAATAATATTTTTTTTGCGTGCATCATCCAGGTCATATTTTTGAATGGTTTCCAGGTTTAGTTGCAAAATGGCGATCGGCGTTTTCAATTCATGCGTCACGGCCATCATAAAATTATTTTGTAATTCAGACAAACGGAATTGTTGCCGCACGGCGCGGTACACAAACACAGCGCCCACGATGATCACCAGCAAAAATGTGAGTCCTTCCCCGAGGTATTGCGTATTTTTTATGGTAAATTCTTTTTCAGCCTGCAATTGATTTTGAAGATAGGAAACGTTGTCCGGGTCTATTTGCGTGAGCCGGAATCCATACATTTCTATATTTTGATTACGCAATTCTATATACCACCAGGCAAGGGCTGCAACCATATATAAAAGCATGAGCCAGAAAACGATGGTAATGAAAAAAAATCCCGGTTTTTTTATTAGCCTCTTCATCATAATGTATCAGCAAAGCGTTGAAAGCTATTGAATATTTTTTTCAATCCTGATTCCTGCATTCATCATTTCCTGCAGCGGGTCTTCGCGCATGATCTGTTGCAGGGTAAAAATATAATCACCTGCTTTTAATTTTTCAGGATACGGATTTATTTGAATCCTGTGTTCGATAATATCATCAAAGTATGTGCCCAGCCAACCTTGTGAATTGTCCGCCAGGTGCAGGTTTAATTGCTGCGAGACCAATGAATCACCCGGCGCTTTTGTGGACAGGTTTACCCAAAGGTTATTGAAATGAAATGCGCCCGTATGCCGGATCACCACGAAAATATTATAAAATGCACCGGTATCTGTTACTGTAAAACGGGTATTTATTTTTTCAGCGGAAGGCCAGTTGTGTTGCGGAAATGCCGTGGTATTTTCAAATGAATTGAAAGAATTGCATCCCATTAAAACAACCATTATTAATGCCGGGATGCAGCAGATTTTCCGGGCTGATTGAAATACATTCATAAAATATTCAAAATTTGTTCTTTGGCTTTTTCCAATTCATCCTTCATTAATACCACGCACTTTTGTATGGATGAATCATAGGCCTTGGAGCCGGTTGTATTTATTTCACGGCCTATTTCCTGCAGGATAAAAGAAAGTTTTTTTCCTTTGGCTATTTCTCCTTCTGATAAGATCTCCCGGAAATAATCACAATGATTTTTTAAACGTACCTGCTCTTCACTAATGTCTATTTTTTCAATATAATAAATGAGTTCCTGCTCCATCCTGTTCGTATCATAATTTTCTTTACCCGTATTTTCTTCCAACACCCGCTTCATACCTTCACGTATTTTTTCCCTGCGAACCGGTTCAAGCGCTGCAACATCTCCCTGTAGTTTTTCAATATTTTCAATACGCAGCAAAAGATCATCTTCCATAGATTTTCCTTCATCACGGCGATGTTGATTCAGTAAGTCAATCGCTTCCTGCAAAGCATTTTTACAAACATTCCATTCTTCGTCATTTAATGTTTCCGAAGAAAGAGAAATGATTTCCGGGATCCGCAGCAATGCGCTGAAAAGCCCGTCTGTATTAGCGTTCAGCTCAGTGGCTACCGGCAATACTGATTTATAATAAGATTTTAAAAGATCATTATTGATGCACGATTGCTTCATGCTGCCATTTTGTTTTGAAGTGATCATGCACTCCACGCTGCCACGCAGAAGTCCGCTGTTCAACATACTGCGGATCTCAAATTCATACGGTTTTAATAAGGAAGGGATCGACAATCGCAAGTCATATTGCTTTCCATTTAAGGAGCGGACCTCAGCTATAAAATTCTTTTGCTGAATATTTGCCTCTGCCCTGCCAAATCCCGTCATGGAGTAGATCATACTATTTTATTAATTTATGTAAAGAATCCCTGCTGAAAAAAAAATACTTACGAATGTAGGTATAAATTAAGTTGAAATTTTCCGGCAGTTTCTTTTTTGTTTTATTTTTGGATATGTATTCAAAAAAGGACACGCAGCATTTACAAAAATATTCCAAAGATTTTTTAGAAACCACAACGATTCCTCCGGCCAGTATTGACCAGTTGCGGGAAGTGCTGCGCTTTCATGAATACCGCTATTATGTAATGGATGCACCTTTACTGGCAGATGGAGAATATGATATTTTATTTACAAAACTACGTGGCTTAGAGAAAGAAAACCCGGGACTCATTTCAAAAGATTCTCCCACCCAACGCGTAGGAAGCAGCCTGGGCGCGAGTTTCAATACAGTGGACCATTTGGTTCCCATGCTGTCCCTGGAAAATTCTTACCAGTCGGAAGACCTGCTTGAATGGGACCGGAAAGCGCGCGAACTGACCGCCCTCGAAATAATTAATTATTGTGTGGAACCAAAATTTGATGGCGCCGGCATTTCTCTCTTATATGAAAATGATCTACTCATTCGAGGTATTACAAGAGGTGATGGCGTGGCCGGTGAAGACATTACAGAGAACATCAAACAGATTCGTTCGATCCCATTGTCTGCTCCATTTTCAAAATATGGGATTGCGCAAATTGAAATTCGCGGTGAAATTTTTTTACCAAAAAAATCTTTTAAACAATACAATGATACGTTGATTCTGCAGGGGCTTCCACCACTTGCCAATCCGCGCAATGCAGCCAGTGGTAGCCTGCGGCAGAAAGACCCAAAGCAGGTGGCGAAGCGAAACCTGGATGCATTTCTCTATCATATCAGCTTTTATATTTCAGCGGATAATACGGTTCCGGAAAGTTTATTGACCCATAGCGCCTCTCTTGAAATGCTCTGGGAATGCGGCTTTCGTGCACCGGTTAAAGAAATGCTTGTGGTACAGGGAATAGATGAAGTGATCCGGCATATCAGTGATTTTGAAAAAATGCGCGAATCGCTTCCTTATGAAATTGATGGCATGGTAGTGAAAGTTAATGAACTTTTGCTACAAGAAAAAATGGGCATGACTACGCATCATCCGCGTTGGGCAATGGCGTATAAATTCAAAGCACAGCAAGCAACTACCATCATAATAAATGTGGAGTTCCAGGTGGGCAGGACCGGCGCGGTAACGCCTGTTGCAAAATTGGAACCAGTGGCGGTTGGAGGCGTTACTGTTTCCAGCATTTCAGTGCATAATGAAGAATATATCCGTGAAAAAGATTTAAAGATCAATGATACCGTTTTGATAGAACGCGCAGGAGATGTGATTCCGCAAATTGTAAAGTCTTTAACGGAATTGCGTAATGGAAATGAAGAAGAAATTTTTTTTCCCACACATTGCCCGGTATGTAAAACTGCTTTGTATAAAGAACCCGAAGAAGCTGTTTGGCGTTGTGTAAACATTGATTGTCCCGCGCAGGTGGTAGAGCGAATCATTCATTTTGGCAGCAGGGATGCTATGGATATTCGCGGCCTGGGCGATGCGATCGTGCGTAAATTTTTTGATGAAAATTTATTGTTGGAAATCCCCGGAATTTATCATCTTGATTATTCTGCAATCAGCACCATGGAAGGTTTTGGCAAAAAAAGTATGGAAAATTTGCAGGCATCTATTGAGAAAAGTAAAACGCAACCATTGCACAGGCTTATCTATGGTTTGGGTATTCGCTTCGTGGGTGAAACAACAGCAAAAACACTTTCCAAATCAGTCAATAATATTTTCCAGCTGGCTGAAAAAACGGAAGAAGAATTGTTGGTGTTGGAAGATGTTGGGGTAAAAGTGGCCGGTATGGTTTCGGCTTTTTTCAGAAATTCTGCGAACATAGATATGCTGCATCAACTGGAAAATGCAGGTGTACAAATGCAGCAACAAAAAACAACTACAGGTATTTCTGATCATAAATTCAAGGATAAAACATTTTTATTTACCGGCACTATGGAAAAATTGAAAAGAACAGAAGCGGAAGAAATGGTGGAGAAATTAGGGGGCAAAATAGTAAGTGGTGTAAGTAGTAAATTGAATTATTTGGTGGTGGGTGATAACGCCGGGAGCAAATTCGAGAAGGCCAAAAAAATTCATACCATTGACATTTTGAACGAAGATGACTTTTTAAAAATGGTAGAAAAAAATTAAAAAGTAATGTCAAATTTTATGGGCACTAAAAATATCTTCCCGGGAAAAAAACGATTATTAGTGTAACGGTTCTATACTTTCATCCTGTGAAATTGCCTGTTTGTCAAGTTTACACTGACCTACGTCTAAAACTTTACTTTTCATATATTTTTAAAAGTTACTTTTAAAATGGATCAATACAACTAAACTGGTTTATTCGATTCAACTATTTATCATTTTTAAAACACGTATTATGAAAACAAAATCTTTCCTCTTGCTTGTCTTTGCAACACTAATGTATGCAGGTAGCTGGGCGCAGTGTTCTACACCACCCATTTATTTAAATTCAGCCTATGAAACAAACAATGGTTTTTCCTGTGATTTTTTAATCAAACAACCTGTATGTGACACAGTTTTAGGGTACGAGTTACAATGGAAAGGTGCAACTGATTCCTATTGGTCGGGCATTAATACGGATTCATTTGTTGCTACATCCGATGTCCTTTTTGGATTAGGAGTAGTTTCGCCATTGAATGCAGGTGTAAAATATCAATGGCGTGTACGCATGATTACCTATAAACACAATGGCAATCCTTCTTATTCTGACTGGACAAAAGGAACGTCTTTCACTCCCCAGGTATTGGCTGGTTCAGGTTGTACTTATCCGGGCCCGATTTCCTTATTTAGCCCTAGTGCATACGGTACTTTTGTTATATTTTCCAATCCAAATCCACCGCCAACAGGTTGGAGCAGTCCTACAAGAACAAAATTGCAATATAAAGTGGATGGAACTACCGGGTGGGCTACAGTTAACAATATTGACGCAACTGGTTTTTATTATTACCTGGATGGCTTAGTGCCAAGTACCACCTATAACTGGAGAATGCAAAACAGGTGTAGTAGCGATGGTAATTCTATATGGCAAAAAGGACCAGATTTTACAACAGCTTCCGCAGCTATGAAAAATCGCATGTCCAGTTGTAAAAAAGAAAATGTTATATTCAATCAATCTGACGTAAAACATTATGCTGATGATGAAACTGCCGAACAGGTTTCTACGGATGTTTTGAAAGTGACGCCCAATCCTGCTTCCAGCCAAATAAACATTTCATTAAATACGAATAAAACAGGGAATGCTTTTATGACTATCAAAGATCTTTCCGGTAATATTAAGTGGAGTGCTTCTAATGTAAATGTATCTTCCTTAAAAAATATGACCATAAATGTTTCTAACTTTATTCCAGGCATTTATTCTTTACAGGTAAATGGGATTGGCAATACTGTGATATCACAAAAGATCATTATTTCAAGGTAAGAATCAATATTCCTATAGAAATCTTCCCGTTGCCAGGCAACGGGAATTTTTTTTAAAAATTTTTTCAGGGTCATACATACAAAAAATATTTCAGCAGGTATCTGAAATCAGCACAAGACAATTTAAAATAGGATATGAAAAAACAGTGAAAATCAGCGCAGTCATCTTATCCTCCTAAATTCGCGATCACGTTAATAGTTAGCGCTACAACCACCATATTAAATCCGAAGGAGATAAGTCCATGAACCAGCGCCAGCTTGCGTATCCGGTGAGAAGTGATCTGCACATCTGATACCTGGAAAGTCATTCCAAGTACAAAAGAAAAATAAGCGAAGTCTATAAAATCCGGCTTAAAATTATCTGTTGATTTGGGAAAATCAATGCCTTCATTCGGCTCATCTTTTTTTGAACGATGATTCCCATAATAAATATGGGCATAGCGCACTGTGAAAACGGTGTGCAATAAAAACCAGGAAAGTGCCATACCTAAAAATGCAACAGGAATATCCCATTTTTTTTCAATTGCGTTTTCTGCTTTTGTTGTGATAAGTAATACTACAGAAACCAGGCTCGCAATTACAGTTATAAGAATAACAAAAAAAATCACAAACCTGCTTTCATCTTCAATGCTTGCATTTTTACGGATCTCAGAAGTTGGTGTTGTAAAAAAACTTAGCCAATGAAGTAATAATAATAATAAACAAAAAGCATCCCAGGCAATCAGCAACTGCGTGACGAATTTGAATTGTAAAGGCGCAATACTAAAAAAAAGAATGACTGCTGCAACAATGCAAAACAACAATTTATAAATGGCGTGAATCTTATTGAAAAAAAATCCGGGAATTTTCATAGAAGAAAATTTTTACAAAGTTATTACATCATTCATCATGTATTAAAAATGCTTTTATTTCACTGATCAATGGTTCCCCTTTAGATGAATGAATGATCACGCTGAAGGATCGTACTTCCTGCTGGGGAAAATATAAAATGCGTTTATGTCCAATCGTCGTTCCCTGTATTTCCAAAGTTTTATTGCCAGTCACATTCAAAACAATTGAAAATGATCTAATGCGCTGGCCTTTTGCAATGGGTTCCTGTAATTCAATGCAGTTCAGCATTTCAGGCTTTTCAAAAGTAAATGTACAACCTGAATTATCTCCGGTTCCGGTTTTAATACATGTTTTTTCATCATCATCTCCCAATAAAGAGTTTTTATATTCAATGCCATTTTTATTGAAAGAGAAGGACGCATTCTTCAATACATTATTTTGAAAATTTTTGTCCCGTAATTTTTTAAATCCCATCAATGCCGCGCTGTCTTTTTCATTGATAAGCCCACGGGTATCCGGCGGCACATTCAATAAAAGATTTGCTCCGCGGCCAACGGATTTCATATACAATTCAAATAAAGTTTGAGGTGATTTTACCAGGCTGTCTTCATTCGCATGATAAAACCAACCGGGACGGATACTCACATCACATTCCGCGGGAATCCAGTTTTTACCAAAGACATTTCCCTGTTGCAATGTATCAACTGGCGGCGCACCTTCACCGCGTTTGAAACCCGCGGTGTCTAATAAATTCCAGTTTGTTTCACCAGCGAAACCATTCTCATTGCCCGCCCAGCGCGCATCCGGGCCGATATCACTAAATATAATTGTATGCGGCGCTACCTGCCGGAGGGTTTGTTCAAATGTATGCCAGTCATAATTTTGTTTCTTTCCATTTGGCCCTTCACCATTTGCGCCATCCCACCAGAATTCAAAAAACTGCCCGTAATTTTTGACGACTTCCTTCATCATATTTTCAAAAACAACATTGTATTTTTCTGTTCCATAAGCAGGATGATTGCGGTCCCAGGGTGATAAGTAAACACCCATTTTCAAACCATATTCTTTACAGGCATCGGACAAATTTTTTAAGACATCACCTTTCCCGTTTTCCCATTTACTATACGCCACAGTATGCGTGGAAAAGGTGCTTGGCCAGAGACAAAAACCATCATGGTGTTTCGCGGTGATAATAATTCCTTTTGCACCCGCTGCTTTTGCAATCCGGCACCATTGCCTGCAATCCAGTGCTGACGGGTTAAAGCGCGATTCGGGTTCCTTGCCATTCCCCCATTCCACATCGCTGAATGTATTTGGCCCAAAATGAATGAAGAGATAAAATTCCATATCACTCCAGGCCAGTTGTTCCTTTGAGGGTAGCGGCCCGGTTGTTTTTTGTGCCACGGAAACAAAATAAATAGTACAGCATAAAATGAAAGCGGATAATTTCATCATAGAATAAAAATATACTTTTATTTAATAACTGCTCATTGAAAAATACGGATGAAAAAAATTTTACGCTTTGAAAGATCGGCGTAAAAGTGAATAGATATAGAAACTTAAAATATAGAATCCCAAAAACAGCATTCCATTTTACATTTGTCCAGCCTTGTATTTTTTCTTATAATAAAAATATATTGGAACACCCAGTAAGGTAAAACCAATGCCGGCAATGGATTCTACGGGCATTTCTATAAAAGTATTTATAATTAAAGCGATCGAAAATAAAATTAAAATAATCGGTGAAAGCGGGTACGCAATTAATTTGCCGGTGATCTTTCCTGCCCGTTTCATTTTAATTAATCCCACTCCCAGTAAAATGAAAAATAAAAATTCTACAATGATGATGGTATTTGTCAGCATATCAAATGTACCTGTAATGACCATTACGCAGGTCCAGGCTCCGCTATAAATAATCGCGATATATGGAGTTCTGAATGTAGGATGGACATACTCGAATTTTTTGGGAAAAAATTTTTCCTGCGCCATCCTGTAATACATTCTCGGGTACGTAATGATCAGTGAATTCAACGTTCCAAATGTGCTCACAGCAATTAATACAGCCAAAAAAAGTACGCCGGCATTGCCCATCATGATGCGCGCAACTTCTACGCCGGCAATTGCATTTTCATCCAGGGATGCCAGTGCAGGCAAGGACATTACCTGCATGAATGCATAGTTGATCAATACGTAAACAACAATAACAATGGCTATACCAATGATGATAGACCTGGGTACGTTTCTTTTAGGATCTTTTATTTCACCACTCATAAAACCAATGCAATACCAGCCATCATACGCCCAGAATGCACTCACCATTGCTGCAATTACAGCGCTGAGAATACTGGTGTTCGTAGTGGAAATGTTGGATACTGTTTCTGCTACAGGTGCACCGGAATAAAAAATACCCATCACGATCAATGTTAAAATACCAATGATCTTTGCGGCAGTGAAAAAATTACCCAGGTTTCCTCCTTTTTTTGCACCCAGTACATTCACCCAGGAAAGTACAATGATAGATAAGATCGCTAAAATTTTTACACCCGAACCTTCAAAGGGATAAATATAATTCCCAATGGAAATATCTTTCCATGCATCGAGTGGGTTTGGTAAGGGAATGACAGAATTTATAGATTGCGCAAAAATATATGCAATGGCTGCATTGCCGCCACTTCCAATAACTATGAAAGATGCCCAGCCATATAAAAATGAAAATAAATTTCCAAAAGTCAATCGCAGGTATTCGTAAATGCCACCAGATTCCGTGGTTAAACCGGCAAAACCAGACATTGTAAAAGCGCCAAACATAGAGATGATCCCGGCTAAAAGCCACGCTAATAAAATATAGTTTTGATTCATCAGCAAGTCGCTCATCGGGGCAATTTTTTTAAAAATGCCGGAACCGATCAGCGTGCCTGCGACCAATAAAACAGCGG
The DNA here is from genome assembly GCA_049289155.1 of Chitinophagaceae bacterium. Taxonomy (GTDB): domain Bacteria; phylum Bacteroidota; class Bacteroidia; order Chitinophagales; family Chitinophagaceae; genus JAFDXJ01. Next base: position 1,905 of record JBAQJB010000226.1, on the reverse strand, counting down.
TTGTTAAACCAATGGTACGACTAAGTGGAATATGGGTTTTATCCATTAATGTATCATCTTTCACCCGGTTATTTTGCATTGATTGATTTTTATAAAAAAAGGGGAAATAAATTATGGGCGATCTAAAAATTCCAGGACTTTATTAATGAGTGAAACTCTTTTATTGGTGAATGGATGATCCGTTTGCCAAACCTCGTAATCAAAATAAGCGTGATTGGTTTCCCTGATCTTATTGGCTAAATCTTTATTCAAATTATGTTCATCCAGCATAATAATTTCTTTGCCGGAAAGTGCAGCAGTTTGGTTTTGAAGATTGAAATATGGAAAGTTCGCCATTACCTGTTCAATTAATTTTTCTGTGGGCGTATTCAATACAAAATATTCACCGGCCATCATAGCAGCATCTTTTACCTGTGCGGGTTTCAGGTCTTTTACACTTTCATAAATATCCCAGGTAGATAATGCAAAACCTTTTTTAATTCCGGGTAAAACAGTTAATGCTTTCAAACATACAAAGCCGCCCATACTATGCCCAAACAATGCAATATTGGACGTATCAATATGTAAAGAATCAGCATATTTTTTACAAAAAGCCACAACGTTCACAACATCCTGCACACAATTTTCAAAACTGAATGTACCCTCACTTCCCCATGAACCACGGTAATCAAAATAGATGACATTCCAGCCATGTGCGCGTACAACCTGCGCCAGGTCAAGGTTCCGCTCATTTCCGGGGAAGCCGTGCAACAATAAAAGTGTTGGATGTTTTTGTGCGCCATTGGCACTATAAATAAAACCTGCGATATTCGAATTGCCTGAAGGAATCGTTAATTCAGTCATACCGGCTGGTGCATTTTTATCCCAGGTAAGATCTTTTAAAACAATCGAATCTGCAATTTGCGCATGCACATGCAAGCAGCTACAAACAAAATATGCCATGCAGAAAAGTGGAAGAATTTTTTTCATATTCATGTTTTAAATAAAAAAGGTAAAGGATTTTGCAATGTTAGATTTTTGGGATTTAGAAACGCATGTTGAAAAGCAAGGTAGGATTATTTTATATAAAAAAATAAAATCATGTATTGGTGTCAGGCAACTCTTTTTTTAATCATTTTATTTCTATAATAATGCCACCCCTACGGGGTTTGATTTTGCTTGAATTAATTTATTTCTATAATAATGTCACCCCTTCGGGGTTTGGTTTTGCTTTGATGATTATATTTCTATAACAATGCCCCTTGCGGGGTTTCGATCTTCCTTTGGTCATTTTATTTCTATAACAATGCCCCTTGCGGGGTTTCGTTTTACTTTGATCATTTGATATTTATAACATGGCCAATCCTGCAGGGTTGGATTCTGCTTGGATCATTTTATTTTCTATAAGAATATCACCCCTGCGGGGTTTAGTTTTACTTTGATGATTATATTTCTATAACCATGTCACCCCTGCGGGGTTTTGATTTTACTTTAATTATTTATTTTTTATAAAATGTAATTCGTCGGGAATTTTTAATTCTTTGTAAACCATACCTTTTTTATTGAAACAAATGCGATAAAAATGAAGGCTATGATATCAACGGGATGACATTGGCGATATGTATTATCATCGATTTATCCCAATAATTGAATTGTATTTTTAACCCCGAAAGGTGAAATGTTTATAGAATGAATAAGCGAAATTATTTTTAAACCCCGAAGGGGTGAAATTTTTATAGAATGATTAAGCGGAATAATATTTAAACCCCGAAGGGGTGAAATGATTATAGAATGAATAAACGGAATTATTTTAAAACCCCGGAGGGGTGATATTTTTGGACATATAAATGCGCCCTATCCAAATGAAAAAATGTGAGATAGAAATGTGGAGAATACCGGATTCGAACCGGTGACCTATTGCATGCC
>JBAQJB010000225.1:0-3548 GCA_049289155.1 Chitinophagaceae bacterium | reverse complement strand
CATCTTCATAACAGGCCACTAAATTTTTTGTAGTACAAAAATTATCAATGGCATAGGGATTTCCAAAAGTCATTGTGAGCACAGGCGTTGAAACCTGTGCCTGCATTGCTTTTATAAAGTTCACAGCGGATGATGAAATGCCGAAATTATTCGCAGGATATTTCGCATAGCCATGCAAACCAATAATTACTAAATCATATTTTCCATTCACTGATTTCAGTAAATGCACTGCATCCAAACTGTCTTTTTTATAATTAAAATAAAATGTATTTGCGTGCAAACTGTCCTTCAACAATTTACCCAACGTGTTTTCTACGGAGTCGCCAATCGCTATATAAGCGATCTTTAATTTTTTATTGATGGGAAAAATGGTATTGTTATCCAATCTTAAAACAGTCAGTGATTTTTCCGCAATGGCCTTTCTGAAAGCAGGCACATTTTTATTTAAATCAATGGCAAGATTTTGCAAAGGCACAGGTTTCAGGTCGGCAAGGCCCAAATCATATTTTGCCATCAGCACTTTTTTAACACGTGCTTCAAAATCTTTTTCAGATAATTTTCCGCTTTTTAATGCCGCTAAAATTCCATCAATACTTGCCGCCACATCCTGTGGCAGGCAAAGCATATCATTCCCCGCAAGTATAGACTGCACGGCACCTTCAGCGCCCGGATAATATTTTGCAACGCCCTGCATATCCAGTGCATCCGTAAAAGTTATGCCCTTAAATCCGAGGCTGTCCCGCAACAACGCCGTTACATTTTTATACGATAATGAAGTGGGTAAATGCGTGGTTGTATCAATGGCCGGAATACTCAGGTGCGCCACCATCATACTTCCCACACCCGCTCCTATCATAGCTTTGAAAGGAATGAGTTCCAGGGAATCGAGTTGCGCCATGGATTTATTTATCACGGGCAAATCCTTATGCGAATCAACAGAAACATCGCCATGGCCGGGAAAATGTTTTGCGCAAGCCATAATTCCCGCAGCCTGCATACCTTTCATAATCGTGACGCCAAAAAGTGCTACTTTATTTTTGTCTTCTCCGAATGAGCGCACATTGATCACGGGGTTCGCGGGATTATTATTGATATCTACAACAGGCGCATAATTTACCTGTATGCCCATTCTTTTGCATTGTTCGCCAATCGCGTATCCAATTTTGTAAATGAGCGCTGTATCACTGGTAGCGCCAATTGTAAGCTGGTCGGGAAATTTCATCACACTATCATACATGCGCATTCCCATACCAGTTTCCGCGTCGATGCAAAACATCAAGGGCGTTTGCGCGATGGTTTGAAAATGGTTAATGATAGCAGCTTGTTCTTCCGGGCCGCCCTGGAAAAGGCAGACCGCACCGATATTATATTGATGTATAAAATTTTCTACTTCTGCCGTATGAAAAATAATACTATCACCTTTTTTTTCGGATAAACGTAATACAAATAACTGTGCGACACGTTGCGCCGGTGTTAATGATTGATACACACTATCCGCCCAAACGCCCGCGGGTGAAGTATTTTGAGCATCTTTATTTTCTTTGCAGGAAAAAATCATTGTGCTAAAAAGGAATAAAAATAATAAGCGGCGCATAGGATTATTTTTTTGCAATGTATTTATTAAAGTCAATGTGGATTAACTATTTTAATTCTTTAATATAAATATGGATGTCATGTGGTGCAGATTCATTGCCTCCAAAATAAGGAAACAATTGATAGCCCACCGCTTTTTTTCCTTTTGCAGAACGCGGCATTGACATTGTTTTTCCATTCACGGAAAAAATATATTCATTGCCGGCAACTTTAATTTCACAGGTATCAAAACCATTGAGTGGAATATTACAAATTTCTTTGAAGGAACGCAAGCCATTATTATAACAATAGGCGGTTAACTGTAAACTATCATTCAGCCAGCGCCAGCCGAAACGCGCGCTGTAGCGGTGATGCAGGGAAAAATTATCCGAAAAGCCATATAATTTATTGATGTCCCGCTTATCCTTTTTTCCACTATTTATATAGATCGCGCTACTATCAAAATGCACGATGAACTTCAAATTTTGCCGGTCAAAAAAAACGAATGGATTAGGAATAGGTTTTTGTTTGCCTGCTGAAATATTATATTTTATAAAACCATCTTCTGCCAATTGTTCTTCACTTGTTTTCACAGCATTGACCTGCGTGGTTTTGCAACTATTGAAAATTAAAATGAAGCTTATAAAAATTAGCAACCCGCGCATGTAAACTTTTTGTTTTAAAAATAGGCAAACAAAAATACAAGGTATGATTTTCTACATGCGGAAGTAAAAATGATTCTCTACTTTTTTATTGTGCAATCATCACTTCTTCTTTGGTAGTATCCGATTCGATCACGCCATCACGCAGGCGAACAATGCGTTTCGCAAAAGTAGCGATCTCTTCTTCATGGGTTACGAGTATCACGGTATTGCCGCTGCTTTGTATTTTACCAAAAATTTCCATCACCTCATCACCTGTTTTACTGTCCAGGTTACCTGTTGGTTCATCTGCTAATAAAATAGAAGGATTATTGATCAATGCACGTGCAATAGCTACGCGCTGAATCTGTCCGCCGCTCATTTCATTGGGTTTGTGATGGCTTCTGTCAGAAAGGCCCACTTTTTTCAGAGCTTCCATGGCTCGCTCTGTTCTTTCTTTTTTTGAAATGCCCGCATAGATTAGTGGCAACGCTACATTTTCCACAGCGGTCAAACGTGGCAATAAATTAAATTGCTGAAACACAAATCCAATTTCCAGGTTGCGCACATCTGCAAGGTCATCGTCTGACATTTTACTTACATCCTGGCGGTTCAAATAATATTCCCCGGTTGTAGGCGTATCAAGGCATCCGAGGATATTCATCAATGTACTTTTACCACTTCCGCTCGGGCCCATCAGTGCCACATATTCATTCTGCATGATATCCAGTGAAATGGATTTTAAAACCGTCAGGGAATTATCTCCCATAAAGTAGGTCTTTACAATATTTTCAAGCCGTATGATTGGTTCCATAAATTTTTTTTATCATTTTTCTGTTACTGGTTTTTGCACTGCTTTAGGTGCTGTAAAATAGGGAGGTACAGCACCCGCCGCATTTTGCAAGGCTGCTTCATTGGAAATCATTTCTCCCGCAAGGTCTTCGCGGAAAACATTTTCCGCATCCGTTATATATAATAAAGGCGCTACCCCTTCAGTATCCAGTTCATTTAACTTTTCCACGAAACCGATCATTTGTTGAAGGTCTTCCCGGATCTGCAGTTTTTCAGCATCATTAAAATACAAAGCAGATAGTTTTGCCAGCTTTTCCACCAACGCATCATTTACTTCCATTGGCGCAAAAGTAGAAAACAACACGCTAATTCTGATTTAAAAAAAGTAGCAACGGTTAAAATACGTGGTGGCTGTATGTAAATGCATGAGAAAATAAACCGTTAATGTTTGTCCGTTTCATACAAAAAATGTTACTTACAATTGTATGAAACGGATTCCAATAAAAATATTTGTCCTGGAAGACGATGAACTCTACCGTTCAT
>JBAQJB010000224.1:0-2749 GCA_049289155.1 Chitinophagaceae bacterium | reverse complement strand
CGACACAATGGAAGATACATCAACCAATATAAAATGTATATAATTTATACCATGATTTCCAGGGGTTTGAATTTTTTTGAAAGGTTTATTTATAGCATATATTTGTGTGTTGCCTGCAAGCTTAATTCGCACCAACTATGACTATTACTGACTATCAAGATGGGAAAATTATCATTCTATCAAAAGCTTTTGATAATAGAGCCAAATTTTTAAACATCATTTATTTTTTAATGTTTACCATAAGTGCTTTTTTCTTTGGATCTCTATATATAGAATCAATGTCAGGAAGCTTTTTACTTGGCATTATTTCCTTAACTGCATTTATAGCTTTTTTATATGGTGGTTATAAGTTCTTAAATAAAGCTTTACAGACAGAGAAATTAATAGTAAACAAAAAGACGCTGACAATAATTAAAAAAGGATTTCTATCAAATCAAAATAACACTTATGACAATGCCCTCATTTCCAAATTTAGGCATCTTGACAAGCCTGAAATCACAAATCATCCTTTAGCGGGGCAAACCTTTGACTACTTAGGTTTTCAAACTGAACAAGCTGTAATAAATGAAATGCATGGTGACAAACGCTTAGCTTTTGACTATAACGGCAAGACAATAACTTTTGGAGAAAATGTTTATACATGGGACTTTGAAGAGCTTGAAGTCTTGCTTTATGACATCACAGGAAATGACTTTAGGTACACTGACAAATTTGAAAAAGATTTCGATTTGACTGACGAAAGTCAGCAGGAGAAAGAATGAAGCCGCGAAATAAACGCCAGCGAACATAAGTATTTGCAATAGCAAGGCTGGACGCAAGAACAATCGGAAGTAAAACTTTAAAACAAATAAATGGAAGCACAGGCACTTTACCAGGAAGCTATAAAATTTGCAACAGCGAAACACCTGGAGAAGGATCAAAAAGTTCCCGGAACAGACCTTCCCTATGTTGTGCATGTAAGTAATGTTGCCATGGAAATAATAATCGCTTCATCCCATTCCGATAATTTCAATTTAGGTTTTGCTGTACAGGTTGCTTTGCTTCACGACACAATGGAAGATACATCAACCGGTTTCGCAGAATTAGAAAATAAATTTGGAGTGGAAATAGCCAATGCGGTTCTTGCATTAACAAAAAATAATGAGTTGCAAAAAGAACAACAGATGCCAGACAGTTTGGAGAGAATAAAAAAACTACAGCCAGCGGTTTGGGCAGTAAAACTTGCAGACAGAATAACAAATCTTCAACAGCCACCTTCCACCTGGGACAATGCGAAAAAAATAAAATACCAACAAGAAGCACGAACAATATTACACGAACTCAAAGATGGCAATGACTTTTTAGCAAGAAGACTGGAAGCAAAGATTGAAGGATATGGAAACTACATAACTGCTGACTTACATGACGGGAACAGAACGAACGCATAACAGCACATTTGCACCAGGCGGGACACAGACAGTTTTGTGGTAGCCGAAAGTTCAGTTCTCCGCATCAGCATTTGGAGTGAAAAGTCCGCCCATCGCAAATGTGCAAACCGTTATAGTCAATGCACCCGAAAACTTCCAAAACTGAGATTTAATCGAAATTAATTTTGAAATTGTTGTCTGAATAGTTAACTTTGCTTCGTGACTAACGCTCGACAAATTATTGCCTACAAAGACTATTTTCTCAGTTTTTACGAGAAACAATCTGGCAATGTGCAGGCAAAAATTGAATGGACGTTAAATCTAATTCGGATTATGCCTCAAGTTCCCGAAAAGTATTTTTCACACATGACCGGCTTTAAGGGCATGTACGAAATTAGAGTAGAAGTTGGCAATAACATTTATCGTATTTTCTCATTTTTTGACAAAGGAAATTTAGTAATTCTCGCAAATGCCTTTCAAAAGAAAACTCAAAAAACACCTAAACAGGAAATTGAAAAAGCACTTAAAATAATGGAGGAATATCAAAATGAACTAAGCGAAGCGTTCTCACGAATTCCTTCAAAAAAAAATAAAAGAACATGAGTAAAACAAAAAATAACATCACAACCTTAGACCAAATACTGGACAAAAAGTATGGAAAAAAAGGGGCGCCAAAACGGGAAGAGTGGGAGCAACAATTTGAAGCATTTCATCTTGGAGTTTTGCTGGAAGAAGCCAGAACCAAACTTGGTATGACACAAGAAGAACTTGCAGAAAAATGTGGAACAAACAAATCTTACATTTCAAGAATTGAGAATAACGCTTCCGACATTAGACTGTCAACGTTAATGAAAATCATTCAGCAAGGACTTGGTGGACATTTGAAATTAACTTTACAACTTTGACAGCACTGGCTATACCATTGAGTTTGCTTCTACGCTGGCTGAAGGAATAATTATCAGTCCGATAGCCATCGGGATATCGCTATTCATCTGTAGTTCCGGCCTGCCCCGCACCCTTGCAGGGGGCTGAAAATTCATTGTTCAGTTTTGGTAATTATCTTCGGCTTTGATTTTTCACCCGATTGCTATCGGGTCGGCTGACGTTCGGACGAAAAGTTCATTGAATGCTGGCCCAGGAAGCCCTGGACATTACCCGCAATTTTCGAAACGCTTCAAAATTTGAAGTTAATAACTTAAACACTTCCCGATTTTTTGCTATTTTTATATAGATTAGCTATTATTTTAATGAAAAGGATCACAAAATATTCAAATTTTAATGCTTTAAAACTCGAATCTAATACGAGAAATGAAAGGCATGAACAGAACAAGTCGTTATTATCC
>JBAQJB010000223.1:0-1893 GCA_049289155.1 Chitinophagaceae bacterium | reverse complement strand
TTAAAATTTCAATTCTTTCTATATTATTTGTATTAAAATAATTGATATCAAATTCGCTGCTGATGCCCGAAGGATCATATAACGGGATACCATCCAGTAAGATCAATGTATTGCCGGAAGATGCGCCGCGCATATAAATAGTTTGGTTGGTGCCCGCTGTATTGTCGCTGCCATTTACGATTATTCCGGTTTGCCTGTTTAAAATTTGCCCCAGGCTTTGGCTGCTATTTTTCCAAAGATCAGCTCGCGTGATCACTGTAACGACCTTGCCGGTTTCATGTTGTTTCTGTTCAAATTTGTTGGCGGTTACAATTACTTCATCCAATGTTTTTGAAGAAGTGTCCTGTTGTGCTGTTGCTTTAATTGTGAAAAGGCACAGCAGGAGAACGAGGTTTTTGTGGTTCATCTTTCGTTTGTTTTATATGTTTTCGAATGATGAACTTTCGATGACTGAAATAAGTAGAAATGAAAACTTCCGTGCAGGTTGAAAAGCAAAGATTTTTCATCTCCGGCTTTTCACCCGAAAGCTCAGCGATTAAATGCAGTGCTGGCAGGTCTTCTGGCTCGCGTTCTTTGCACCTTCCCATCTCTACAACCGCAGAGACAGTGGTTCGTGGCAAATACTTTTAAAAAAAAAAGCCGCATTACAGCTACGGGGATAGCGCCGGAATGATACCGGACTTCCCTTTTAACCCCATTATCGGGGACCAAAACTGCGGCAAAAATAAGTGGTGAAAATTAAAGCAGGTATTTATTTTTTTTATTCACCCAACCAGGAATCCAAAATTGTTTTTTGTAATGTACCCGGGTTATCAATGGTAGTAATAATAAATTTTTGTGTGGCCGTTTTATCCGCGGTTTCCATGTTTTGCTTTTCTATTTTTAACCCGCCATAAGACAAATATTTATCATAGTCCGGCTCTTTGGTTGTATACACATATTCAAAGAGTTCATTCAGTGGAATTCCTGCAACTTCTTCGCAGGTTTGCTGAAACTCTGCATCCGTAAAACCCCTTTGTTTTTCTTTGTAATATTTCCAGTACAAATGCCGCATAACATCATCCAGGGATTTTTTATTTTCCGTAGCATTCCTGATTGCGAAATCCAGCATCAGTCCAACCAACGGGCCTTTATCATAATAAGAAATTGTTTTTCCTTTTTCTGATCCCTGTGTACCAAACGGCCCGTCAGCCCAGGTTGCATAACTGGATTGTTGCAAAGATTGATAAAGCCTTCCGGGATTATTTTGAACTGTTGTAAGATTTGCAGAAAAATCGGAGAGTAATGTTTTCATATCAGAAAGCCCCGCTCTTTTTACAACCAGGTATTCATAATACACAGTCAGGCCTTCACTTACCCAAAGAAGATTGGTTTTACTTCCCTTATCATAATCAAAAGGCCCGAGCTCAAAAGGCCGTATTCTTTTCACATTATAATTATGAAAAAATTCATGTGCAATAAAATTCATCACGGTATTCATTGCACCCGGTTTTTCAAGGCCACTGCCATTAAAACTGATGGTCGTATTATTTAAATGTTCTATGCCACCACGGCCTGGCCCAATGCCAATAAAAGTATATTCATGATAAGGAATATCACCAATAATATTTGTTGCGGCTACAACTGTTTTTTCCAGGTTCTTCATAAAAAGTATACTGTCAAAATTGCCCATATTATAACCAATGAACCGGTGATTAATTCCCTGTACTTTAAATGCGGGAAGCTCTTTAAGGTTGCCAATTAAAATCGGGCAGTCATATAATATATCAAAATCAGGTGCTGTAAATTCATGTTGTTTTCCGGCAACAGCATCTAAACCTGTGGCAATATTTTTCCAGGTTTCATTTTTTAAAATGGTAACTGTTACAGGCAGATTCAGTTGGTCTTTTATAT
>JBAQJB010000222.1:0-2505 GCA_049289155.1 Chitinophagaceae bacterium | reverse complement strand
AGCGCCATTAAAACCATCACCAGTCCCCTCATAATATCAATGCTGTGTATTCTTTTCATTTTTTATATTTTATGAAGCAGTATTTCTTCGTGTGTTGTGATGATGTCCTGCATCATGACCCGGAGGTTAGAATGCTTTTTTATTTCCAGTTTTATTTTCTTTGACAGGATATTATATTCGTTTTCATTTTTATAAAATGTAATGGTTGCCAGCAGGTCTTTATTTTGGAAAACAGGTAATTGCGGAAAATCATTTTCACCCATTTCGCTTACCCATAATGTTGTTTCAATGCCCAATGATCGAAGGATGACGAGATAGTGGTTGTTATAAAATGAAATGAATTCTTTCAGCCTGGTATTGGCAATATACAAATCCACTGCCGCGAAAGTTGCTTCACTTTTAAAAATATTGCTTTCAATACCGGCATTTATATCATCCAATGTATGACCGGATTGTAGTGGCCTGAGGAGATACACATTGTCAGAATTCCGTATCATTTCATTCGCACCTTTTTTATATTTCTTCCATACTTCGCTGGTAGTATAAAAATCCGGGAGAAATTTTTTTCTTTGCTGCATACTTTCAAAACCCCTGATCCAAACAAACCGGTTATTATTATTCTTTATTTTGAACTTGCCTAAAATCGCAACACCCATACCGAGCATCGGCTGAATAAAATGATCTGAGAAATAAGCATTGAACTTGTTGGTAAAACCTGGTTTTAGTAAATAGTTGCGAAGCTCAATTACGGTAATAGGAGTAGGTGAGGCCATATTGTTTTTTAAATTCAATGTGTGTAAAAATTTTATTTTCATACAAAGAAAGAGGCTTTATATCTTTGCAGCAAGTACATACCAGGAAGTAATCTACATACCAAAAGGTTACTATTATTGGCAGTCAATCAGTTCAACATAAAAAAAATGAAAAATAATTTGAAGAGACACGCGTATTGCCCGGTGGACTATGCTTTTCAGCGAATTGGCGGGAAATATAAAGGAAGAATTATCTGGTATTTAAAAGATGGATTTTTACGGTATGGAGAATTGAAAAGAGTGGTGGAAGGCATTTCTCCAAAGATGCTCACACAAACTTTAAAGGAATTGGAGCAGGATGATTTAGTGAAACGAAAAGTGTATTTGGAAGTACCGCCCAGGGTTGAATATTCCCTGAGTGAAAGCGGTTTGGAACTTGTGCCCTTTGTTGATCAAATGCGGATTTGGGGAGAAAAGCAAATGGCAGTTCCTGGTTAAATAATTTATAACCATCTTCTTACTTTTTTTTTGTAATCCAAATACTCAATTCCGAAAGCCCGTTGAAGATATTTCTCTTCTCTCTTAATAATATATTCCTGGACGATAAAAAAAAGTATGGGGAATAAAATAATATTCCACCAATTGCCGACTAGACAGGTAAGACCTAAATAAATAAGGCAAAGTGAAACATACATGGGATTCCTGGAAATAGTATATATGCCATTTGTTTGCAATGAACTTGCAGGTTTTATAAGTATTAAAGTATTTTTAGAGAGAAAAAACATTCTTAAACTGGTATAAAGGAAAACCAATGAAATGCCCAGGAAGAACATACCAAATAATTTGGTAAACAGTAACTGAAATATAGCATCATTGATAGTAAATTCCTTTTGAATATATATAGCTAATAAAAAAGTCAACACATAGAATAAGGGCGGGGGAATATAAACTCCCGGGCTATCTTTTTTGCTTTCCATAATTATTTATTTTCACGGCGACTACTTATAAATGAAAGGTAAGTTAGAATTTTTTCAACATAATTACTTTTTAGGATTGATCATTTTGACGGAGAACTCATTTCTGCAGCCAGCTCGCATGCCTTGTAACAACCTGCCAGTTTTCATCTTTCATCACCCAAACATCAGTTATTAAAAAATCGCCGCACCAGTCTTTTCCATTGGCTGTTGCATCCTGGTGAAACCAACTGTTTACGACAGATGTGTTGCCATATACACGTACCTGGATTTTGTCGAAGCGAAATGCTTTGCAATCATACACGGCAAGTTTTGTAATTCATTCTTCCTTGTCCACCAAACCACCACCTGATAATGAACTTGTAAGTGTGAAATCATCAGACAATATTTTTCTTACTGTTGCAACGTCTTTATTTTTCCAGGCATTCATCCACCGGGTCCCGAGTTCAAGAAATAATTTTTCCATATTTTCTTTTTATAATTTGCCCTCAATATTGACCCCTGTAAAATTTATGTGTCAAATCTAATTGCAAACTGTTATCGCTATACCAACTAATAAATTCATCCCATTTTGTTTTATTTTCTGTATGCCATTTTTCAAATCCAACTTCATCGCCTTTCATAAGTAACCAATAATTGTATGCTTCAAAATGGCCTGCGTTTTTAATTTTCTGTTGATATCAAAAAGTATATTTGGATATTTTGTTGAATAGTCGCCTTTGAAATAGCTGTCAATAAACCGGGTACGTATCTTGTCTAAGGAATTTAAATCTATTTGT
>JBAQJB010000221.1:0-2442 GCA_049289155.1 Chitinophagaceae bacterium | reverse complement strand
CGCTGAAAATATATTTTCCATAGCCCGCTTCCAGGAAAAGCCCGGCTTGTTTTGATAAATGAAACTTTGCGCCAAGTGAAGCCTGGTAAGCGAGTTGGGAAGGATTACTTACGATCGCTGCTTTATTGCCACCCGCGTCAAGATAACTTTGCGTATAATTATTAATACCGATTGCCGTACGTAAATAAGGTTCAACTTTCCGGTCATAAGACGGCATATAACTGATCATATTGAACATGAGCGACCAGTTCTCTATTTTACCGGTAAAATCAGGTACATTGGTCGTGGAACTATAATCATAATAGGGTGCAGAAACTTTTCCATAGGTACCCATTACGCCAATACTCATCATCGGGCTAAATCTGTAATCCACCGAACCGGTAAACGGCCCCTGCTGCGAAATAGTGCCCTGGTAGGCATTGCTGAAAATGGCCAGTTCATTTTTATCCAGGTTGGGCAATCCGTAACCCAGGTTAATATCCACGGAAGGCTGAAATTGTTGTTGCCTCGGGTTTTGTTTTTTTACCATCGGCGGCCTGGAGCGGTATCCGCCACGATAGCCACCACGTACATATACACGGCTCCGGTATTGGGCATTTGCCTGTATAGAAATGGCTGAAGTTGCCAGGATTATGGCGAATAAATAAATGTGCTTTTTCATTGTTGATTGATTGTATTTTAAAATAAATGTTTTGAACTAAAATGAATATTTTTTCAAAACGGTTTCAGGATATGTGATAGGAATGTTGCTGGAAAGTTTAAGCGCTGTATGGAAGCTTTCGCTTTTCTTAACTAATATTTGAGAAATAATGGAAAGATTTAAACTGAAATCTATTTAATTTTTTCCTGGTTGCCGGCATTTGTTTTCATGGTATCGTCCCTTGTGCCTGCCCCTACGTTGTAGCGGATCACTCACTTGTTCTTCCTGTTCTTTGGGCGGCAAATTCCCGCGCTCTCTTTTAGTTTGCGCAGCGCACAAAAGAGGAAAATTAAAACCGGGCTTAGTATGAATTTAAAGAAACAATTGTTGAATTAAAGCAATATTGCTGCATTGTATTTTGAGTAAAAATGAAGGAATATAAATAAAGAGATCAGTTTGTATTTTTATTTGTAACTTTTGTGATCATTTAACCGCAGCTTATGCACAATAACTTTGAATTCCAGACTAAGTCTGGCTCTTATTACAAATCCATAGAGACCTTGCAGAACTCTATGGATAGCTGTGTGCAAAAAACCCCGAAGAAGAATATTCAAAATACCTAATTATCAAAAAAAATTAAATTATTTATAATGAAAAATATATATAAACTCCTGATCGTATTTGTTTCTTTTTTAATAACTAAACAAAATATATATGCTCAAGCAGGTACACTTGACCCAACATTTGGAGATGGTGGCCTTGTAGTGGAAACCAGTGTTAACGGGTATGGTAAATCTATTAAACAAGCAGACGGGAAAATCTTAATAATAGGTAATAACGCCGGTGTAACAGTGGATCGTTTTAATCCAGATGGAAGTTATGATGAAAGCTTTGGATTAAATGGACGTTTTAGTGTAAGTTTAAATGGGAAATTGTCCGGCCCTCAGCATAAAACATTTGCATTACTAAATGATGGAAGAATAGTATGCGCAGCCTTGTATTTACCAAAAGGTGTTACAGGTAAAATAGATATGGGTGTAGTAAGAATAAATGCTAATGGTACACAGGACAGTAGCTTTGGTATTAATGGATTAGATACACTTGAACTTGACAATATTACAAGGGCTACCGGCCTCGTAGTTCAGCCTGACGGTAAAATTGTTGTTTCAGGCGATGTACAGAAAAATGAATATAATGAACAATGAACTTTTAGATGCCGCTTCATGCCCGATGGTGGACTCGATCCAACATTTGGAGAAGGCGGAATCGTTATAACTACTTATGTGAATGCTACAAATTCAATTTCTTTAATTATTAATGCTGCGGGTAAATTAATAAGAGGCAGCAATTACGATATATATGATGACCATTCACCTTATATGCTCGAAAGTTTCAATCCTGATGGAAGCAAGGATGAAAGTTTTGGTGAAAATGGAGTTGCTAAATATGTTTTTGGCGAGGGGCAGAGCGGTGATTGGTTTACTAAAATGGAAGGAGCTGAATTACAACCGGATGGCAAAATTGTTTGTATTGGCGAAAGTGGGAAAGGTAATGCAGATATGGCAATTTGCCGGTTTAATGCGGATGGCTCAATAGACCAGGATTTTGGTGAAAATGGAAGTTTAATTGTACCTTATAAAAATCATATTGATGTTGTAACTACGGGTAGTACTATTCAACCTGATGGAAAAATTTTAACGGTTGGGGCAAGTGGGGACCATCCCTTTGGCGCGTTAATATTAGTGCGTTATCTTGCTAATGGCCAGTTAGATCCGAGTTTTGGCGATAATGGTATAACAAGT
>JBAQJB010000220.1:0-3540 GCA_049289155.1 Chitinophagaceae bacterium | reverse complement strand
GGTTACACAAAGGACCACAAAAAATCACTGAAATTTTTTGTTATTCAGTACTAAAGTTTTCTAACTTTCCTCCGTGCAACTCTGTGTCTTCTCTGTGCAGCTCTGTGTAATATCCTACTTATAATTTTTGGGTACACAAAGGTCGACAAAGAATCACTGAAATTTTTTGTTATTCAGTACTAAAATTTTCTAACTTTCCTCCGTGCAACTCTGTGACTTCTCTGTGCAGCTCTGTGTAATATCCTACTTATAATTTTTGGTTACACAAAGGACCACAAAAAATCACTGAAATTTTTTGTTATTCAGTACTAAAGTTTTCTAACTTTCCTCCGTGCAACTCTGTGTCTTCTCTGTGCAACTCTGTGTAACTCCTTTGATTTTTTCACTTCAATTGATCTTCCTCTACGCCTTCAGAAGTAATTTTCACCGGCAGGATTTTTCCATCTTTATCAAAGAACATTTTATCAATACATACCACGCGGTGATTGCCATCTGTTTCGCCCAATGGCCTGCGGTGATACACGATATACCAGGTATCATTTTTTATATTATGAAAAAGGGAATGATGCCCCGCACCGGTCGCAACACTGCTATCCTGTTGCAAAATTTTTCCCACTCTTTTAAAAGGCCCGAAGGGAGATGTTGCCATGGCATACGCCACAGAATAATTTGGACCGGTCCAGCCACCTTCACTCCACATCAGGTAATACATATTATTTCGAATGAACATCAAGGGGCCTTCCACATAATTCTCAGGAGTAATTTCTTTAAAAACAGTTCCGTCTGCAAATGGAATGAAGCCGCTAAAATCCTCTTTTAATTGCGCAATATTGCAATGCCGCCAGCCACCATAAATAATATAATATTTTCCATTTGAATCTTTAAAAACAAACTGGTCAATTGGCTGTGCGCCATTATAAAATTTATCAATTAATGGCTTGCCTAAATAATCTTTAAATGGCCCTTCCGGATTATCAGAAACTGCAACGCCGATCCCGCCAACAGCGGTATCATTTTGAATATCATTGGCGCCAAAAAATAAATAGTATTTTTTATCTTTTTCAATAATTGCCGGCGCCCATATAGCACGCTTTGCCCATTTGACTGAAAATGTATCCATGATCTTTTCATGCTTTGACCAGTATATTAAATCAGGAGAAGAAAACGCATCAAAGAGAACCTGCTGATCATACGGTGCAGACCAGGTTGGATAGATCCAATATTGATCCTGAAAAATGGCTGCTTCCGGATCGGCATACCAGCCAGGGAATACAGGGTTGCCGGAAGTCTTAACGGATGAATCCTGCGCCCGGGCAGTGTGTGCAGAAATAATAAAAAGCCATACCATTAATACATATTTCATAAAATATTTTTATATAAGTGAAGACTGAAATTGCTCAAATTTATTCTATTTTATTTTTCACTTTATTTTCAAATAACCAACATTTCTTAAAATTTATTTGTAAAATAGTTTTGGAAAATCTAAAAATTGATTTTACCTTTTGATTCTCACCAAAAATTTTAATAATGAAAACAAAATCTACACTCGTTTTCGCCCTTTTACTTGCAAGTTCCTTTGCAGTAAAATCATTTGCCCAGGATGCAATAGACGATAAGAGTAACCACAATTACGCAGATGTTGTAAACAATTCAATTCATGTTGCCAATCCAGGAAATGCAGTGGATGCTGCCGATTTGAGTAATTACGCGCTTATGCAGGCGGCTATAGGCATTTTAAATTCGGCTACGTTGAATCTTGGGTTTACTGATCATGGCTCCGGGGGACAAATTGTCGCTATAGAATTCCGCAACGATGGAGGCATTTTATCACTGGATGTATTGAGTTCTATATCTCTAACGTTATATGACGATGCCGGCAACCAGGTAGCCAGAAAGAGTGGCTTTGATGCAGCTGATGTATCAGTAGGTGAAGAACCAGGTACATATAAGATACGTGTTAAAACCGCTAATTCCATAACAAATATTGCAAGTATAAAAATTAAAATAAATGGACTTTTGGCGTTGGCAAACAATATCAGGATTTATTATGCTTCTATTAATGATGAATGCCCTGGTTTCAAAGGCGATGTTGTTACAGATGAGCATAATGTTCAAAATTCCGGCAATGCTGTTTCTACAAATCGTGGTGATTATGCGTTACTTCAGCCACCGCTTCTTGGCGGGAATTCCTATCTTGAAATTGGTTTTTCACAGCCTGCTGATGGTGGCAAAAAAGTAAGTTTTTATTTAGAACAGGGAACTACATTACTTACATTGGATTTGCTACAAAAGATTTCTATAAAAGTATATGATACAGATGGTAATACTGTGGCAACTAAATCAGATTTTGTCCTGGCGGATGCAAAAATATTAGCAAGCGGCCATTTTATTTTAAATGTTCAAACACCAAAAGGTAGTTACCAGGTCGGGAAAACCCGGATCACAATAAGTGGGCTTACCGGCTTATTAACGACCTTAAAAGTTTACCGCGCCGTAGCACAGGTGACTTGCACAAACCTTTTGCCACCAAAAGCTACACAAGAAACAGAATCAGCAAAAATTGAAATGAATGTGTATCCAAACCCATTCAATAGTTTTGCCACATTACATTTAAAAACAGATGTAAATAATTCTATAATTACAGTGACTGATAAAACAGGAATGATTATAGAACAACATCAATTAAATGGGACTATAAATTCCATTCAATTATTGCAAAAGGCGCAACCAGGAATTTATTTTATCAGTGTTGTGTCAGGATCTTCCACTGAAACAAGAAAGGTGATTAAATTGAATTAATAAATCATTGAAATTCTAATTTCCGAAAAAATATACCACCCCAAAAGTGGTATATTTTTTTTAAAAAACCCATTTTCCTGCGAATTTTTCGCAAGGTATATTCCTTAAACTTTTAGGAATTTATTTACTGAATATTTCTCCTGGTCAAACAGGGTACCTGCCGTTCATCAATAAGTTGAAATTAAAAACACATTTTTTTAATAATTTGATTTTTAAAACTAAATATTTTGAAAAAGTTTGCGTTTTTATTTATTGTCATTTTAATTACTGCGCGCTCCTTCTCACAGAAAATTCCTGTTTCCCCATGCGGCACTGACAAAGTTTACCGCCAGTTTGATTTCTGGATCGGTGAATGGGAAGCCTATAATTTACAGGAGAAAAAATCCGGTGACAGCAAGATCAGTTTAATACTGGACAGTTGCATTGTATTGGAAGAATGGACCAGTGTTCCTATACCCGGGATATTTGAATATAAAGGAAAAAGTTTTAATACCTACAATGCTGTAACTAAACAATGGCAGCAATCCTGGGTGGATAATGTGGGCGGCAGTACAAATTATACATTTGGAAAATTTGAAAATAATAAAATTGTTTTTCAAACAGAACCTTTTCAGTTTTCAAAAGATACTGTGGCTAGTATGCGGCTCAGTTTTTTTAATATAGGAAAAGATGAAGTGCGGCAATTTGCAGAAATTACCAAAGACAATGGACGAACCTGGGCCGTGCAATATGATTTGGATT
>JBAQJB010000219.1:0-9499 GCA_049289155.1 Chitinophagaceae bacterium | reverse complement strand
TTCACCAAAACGGTCACGCGCTATGAATAAATCATGGGAGTGATTGTCATATAAAACAAAAACAAACATACCATCAAAATGATGCAGGCAATCCCTGCCCCAGTAATCAAAGGCGGCAGGAATAATTTCTGTATCGCCATCTGTATAAAATTTATAACCATGCTTTTTTAAAATTTCTTTGAGTTCTATATAATTATAAATCTCCCCGTTAAACATAATTGTGTAATGCATATAATGCAATGGCTGCGCGGCTTTTGGTGTTTTGTCCAGGATAGAAAGCCGGCGGTGTGCAAAGCCGCAATGACCGTCTTCGTGTATCCAAAATCCTTCCCCATCCGGGCCGCGATGCGCTAATATATCGGACATGCTTTTCAGAAGGCGCATCGAAACCTGCGCAGGGTCAGCAGAAATTATACCCGCAATTCCACACATATACGAAATGATTTTTTATCCATGTTCAATCATTTTGACTGACAGGCAAATTTTTTTTATAATAAACTTCATTGCCATTTTTGGTCGCCTGACCAAAAAATCACTCAGCCGTTTTGGTCGCCCAACCAAATCTTTTCTACCGTTTTTGGTCGCCCAACCAAAAACTTTTCTGCCATTTTTGGTCGCCTGACCAAAAACATTTACTTATTCCTTATTCAATAATTCAAATTCCCTGAACGCATAATCCTGTAAGCGGGGGAAAAATTCATCGAAGCCAATCCCAATCATTTTATAATTTTTTATAAAAATGTCATAAGCGCCCGTTTCACGTTCAAGGTATTTTGCACGCGTTTCAATACCAGCGAAACTTTTTTCAATACCTGTTTGATACTGGTAATTTTCCAGCCAGTTATACGAGATCATGGAAGGTAACATTGATTTAAATTTTTCCGGCAGGTGATCATAAGAAATGGTAAGCGTAGTGTAAATATTTTCTACAAAATCATGCAGCTTTAAAAATTTTGAACGCATAATTTCCTTTGCGAGAAAATGATCGAATGCAATATCGAGAAATGCGCCACAATATGTGCCCACAGCGGGTTTGAAAACTTCTTTTAATTTTTTAACTTTATCGTCATAATCTGTAAATGCATCTATTCTCCTGTGCAGGATGATGCCTTTTTGAATATCTACCGGGAATAAGAAACGCTTATTTCCCTTTACATAATCACTGATCATATTGCCCACCAATATATCTGCATGATGAAAAGAAAGAAATGCATGGGCAAGAAAATTCATACGCTTTTATTGAATGGTCTGATGCAACCAGGTTGAAATTGTTTCCAATACTTCCGGTGAAATAGTTTCTGTTAATTCTGCATATTCTTCCACGGTGCATTTTGTGCAATGCTGAAACAAATGATTCAGGCCGGGGAATATTTTCGTTGTCACTTTTTTATTCCCGGCCTTTTGAAGCGCTGCCTGGATGGCCGGAATATTTTGTTCGGCATATACCTGTATGTCTTTGTCGCCATCCAAGGCAAGTACCGGGCATTTTACTTTGCTCCAGTAATCGGCGGGATCAGTAGTAATGAAATATTTCAGCCAGGGTTTTAATTCACCAGAAACCTGTTTTGCATAATCTTCAGGAGACGCTGTATTAGCGTGCACTTCTGCCTGTAAAGATGCAGGTGTTGATTGCTTCCATCCGGCGTAATATGTTTTTATTTTATCCAAAATGATACTGTCCGGTTTATCTTTATTTTGTTGGATTAACTCAAATGTATTTTTTGTAAGCGTAAAAAAAGAATTAAATGCACTATCACTTATGTTACCTTTTAAAGGATCTGTTTGCTGGCGCAATAAAATATCAGCGCCCGGCACACCAGGCCCAGCCAAAGAAACGATGAAAGCAAGTTGAGGCCATTTAGTAAAAACGATGGGCGCTATTAAGCCACCTTCACTATGGCCAATCAGGCCGATCTTATTTTTATCTACATCTTTTCTTTGCAACAAATATTGAATACCGGCCAGTACATCATTGGCAAAATCCATAGTGGTTACATTTGTAAGTTGCCCGGTCGTTTTTCCAATGCCGCGGTCATCTACACGCAATACTGCAATCCCATTTTTTGTGAGATAATCCGCAATAACGGCGAAAGGTTTATGATCAAAAACGGTTTCATCACGATCCTGCTGGCCGCTTCCTGTAATCAGCAGGGCAACTGCAAATGGAGCACCTGTTTTTGGGTATGTAATTGTTGCGCCATATTGAATAGAGCCGTCCGCATTTTTGTAAATAATATCTTCTGAAATATAATCAAACGGAGGCACCGGAGTTTGCGGCCTGCCTGGTTTTACTTTTGTAATTTCAGTTGTACCTTTTTTTAAAACTAACGGGTAATTGCCTGGCCCCTGGAACCAGGCGCCACTGATGGTTGAATCATTTAAAAATTTACCATCAAAATGTGCATTCGCAATTTTTAAACTTACAATGATGCTGTCTTTAAATAATTTCACTTCACTGCAAGGAAGGCCATTTACATTTTGGTCCGGACTGTCCATTGTTGCTGAAATTGTACCATCCCCGGTATTGTTGAAATGAAATACAATGTGCAAATCCTTCCCAAGGCTTAGTGTTCCTTCCCAATCACCCATTACATTTTGAGGCTGGGCATTTAGTATGCAGCAAGGAAGAAAGATGAAGAGAAAAGTTATTATTATATTTTTCATGAATAGTAATTATATGTTTCATTTACGAACTAGCTTACATGTATACCCCCTGCAAACTTCCATATAATAAACGATTTTTTCAAAAAAACCATTTATCCCCTGTTATAAATATTTAACGTAGCCTGAACCTTAATTTGCTTTTCCTTATATATAGATGAAAACCTTTGCCGGGCTTGAATTTGACTGTTGGGAAATGAACGGGTAAAATATACGTTAATACCGTTTATGGAGGATATGTACGAAAGATTTCTTACTCATCCTTTTTGTCTTTTTCCGGAATAAGTCCAGTGGTAGATTTGGTTTTTATTTCAAATTTTCACATTTAAAAAAAGATCATGAAACAGTTATTGAAAAATCAACAACGTCGCAGTTTTGCAAATGCTGCTAAAAAATCATTTGCCTTAATGGGTGTACTACTCGTTTTCGGCCTGTATTCTTTTGCCGGTTTCAATGGCGCTAAAGAACGTGCTGAAAGTAATTTTGAAAAAGTTTTTAAAAATGCTACGAATGTCAGTTGGGATCAAAGCGGGGATTTTTTGCAGGCAAGTTGTTTCTTACAGGGAAAAGTCACCCATGTTTTTTACAATGCAGAAGGAGATTACATTTGCCTGACCAGGGAAATTACGTATGATAATTTACCGGTAAAGGCGAGGGATTATATCAGTAAAAAATATGAAGGATATGAACCGGCAGAAACTATTTCCTTTACCAGTAAAGATGCAGGAGATGCATTTTATTGTACATTAGTAAAAGATGGTAAGAAAAAGATCCTGAAAATAAACAATGATGCCAGTGTAGGGATTGATGAATTACAGTAAAGAAAATTACTGGTAAAAGAATTCAAACCTGCAGACAGCAATGGATGCAGCATTTTGAAAGCATAAAAAAACCGGCACTGCCGGTTTTTTTTATGAATATCTTTTTTTGAAATTATTATTTCTGCCGGGAGCATTCCGGTTTGTACCACCGCGGTTATCCCGCTGCCCGTTGCGGTTATTAGTATTACGTGGGTTCCTGTTGCTAAAATTTTGCCTGCGTACATTTCCGGTCCTGAAATCATCGCGCTCAAAACTCGGCGGCTGATGTTTGATAAATGGCGTATTGCTGAATTCTAATTGCCCATCGGAAATGATACTTAGTTCTGCACGAATAGCATCATCATGGACCAATTCTTTATGCCAGGTACTGTATGTTAACTTCATATAATAGGCAATCGCATTTGCAAACCCGGATTTTTTTTCCGGATCTGTTTCCTGCAGCGCTTTATTGATCAGTACTTCCAGGTTTTTTCCCAGGTGTATATATTTCGGATGCCTGCTGGGATAAGGGATGGGTTCTGATTTTGCCTTGTAGGTTTCCTTTTGCGGAATCGGGTAGGGGCTATCCACATCCAGTTTAAAATCACTTATAAAAAATAAATGATCCCATAACATATGCCTGAAGTCTTCTACATTTTTGAGGTGCGGGTTCAGCGCTCCCATGAGTTCGATGACGATATGTGCCTGGTCCTGCCTCTTTTGTTTGTCTTCAACGGTTAAGAGATATTCAACCATACGCTGGATATGCCTGCCATATTCCCGCATTACCAGGTAATTGCGGCCTGTATTGTATTCCATAATTTGCTTCAAGGAGGCAAATATAACCAATGTTTACTCATTTTTAACGTGAAATAAATTTTGATTCATGAAATGAATGATAAATTTGTCTGCTGCTTTTAAAACCAAAGATCTGCTGCTTTTAAAACCAAAGACTTTCAGCTTTTTAAAAATTTGAATAGGTTTGTAATATTAATTTAGCAGTTTCAGTCGTTTGTATCGGAAAGTAGTATGAATTGCTATTATTATTGTTTCATGCGAAAAGATTTTTACTTAAAAAGCCAACATTGAAAAAGGTACTTTTTTTTTCAGCTCTACTTTATTGCAGTTTTTTGCATGCGCAGGATTTCAATAATAAAGGCTTGGATTTCTGGGCCGGATATGGAGCGCATCTTTCCATGTACAATGCAGATGGCTCAGTAAACCCATCCGGCGGCTCACAGGAAATGGTTTTTTATCTTACCGGGAATGCAGATGCAACGATCACTGTGGACATTCCTTCTTTAGGATGGTCCAGGACATATAGCTATGTAAAAAATTCTATGTTCACAACAGATGTCATGCCCAAATCCGGCGGCACTGATGCACGTATCGTTTCAGAAGGCCTTTCACATAATGGAATTCATATTACCAGCACTGAACCAATCGCTGCTTTTTGTCATGTATATGATGATAAAAGTTCTGCCACTACGTTGTTAACCCCCAACAATTCTTTGGGTCAATTTTATACATCGCTCAATTTTACACAACAATCAGCAGAAAAAAATGCAGCCGGGTATTGCTTTGTTGTAGCCAATGAAGACAATACACAGGTGGAGATCACACCATCTGTAAATACACAAACACATGCTGCGGGCGTTCCGTTTTTGGTAAACTTAAATATGGGTGATGTATATAATGTTTTTGGTGCACAAACAGGACAAGTCAACGGCATTTATACCGGGGAAGATTTAACCGGCACCACAATACGGACAGTTAATATTGACAATACGATTCCCTGCCGTAAAATTTCTGTATTTAGCGGGTCAACAAATGTTACCATCAATTGTACGGGCGGGAATTCTACATCAGACATGATATTCCAGCAAATTATGCCCAATGGAACATGGGGGAATAAATTTTTTCTGATACCTACCAAACAAATGGGTAATAATTATTTCAGGGTGCTGGTGTCAGATACGAATACGAACGTACTATTAAATGGTACCAGGCTTACCAATCTCATTAATGGCACTTATTACGAATTTACTTCTGATGCAGTTTCGCAGGTCACTTCCAATTTGCCCGTAATGATGGCACAATATATAAGTACAACCAGTGAATGCGGAAATAATAATGCCGGAAATGGTGACCCGGAAATGATCTATATCACGCCCGTTTCTATGAACATCAATACCGCTGTAATTGAAAGCCCGGAGATGGCAAATATATCAGCGCATTTTCTAAACGTGGTAATGCAGACAACTGATACGGCAAGTTTTACACTGGATGGAAATTTATTGGGTTTCCAGTTTAAACCTATTCCGCAGGATCCTGATTATTCCTACGCGCGTTTTGACCTGGTTTCCGGAAGGCATAGTATCCAAACAGATTCCGGCTTTAATGCTATAGTTTATGGATATGGTCCTGAAGAAAGTTATGGGTACAATCCCGGTTTTAGTTCTAAAAGGTTATCCAATTTTTTAACGGTCTATAATCCGTATGCAACGCCAGCCGATTTAATTACATGCAGAAATACGGCATTTAATTTATCCCTTACAATTGTATATCAACCCGAAGAATTTACATGGAGTTTTAGTAATGCGGCTAATCTTACACCCAATGCAGATATTTTTATAAAAAATCCTGTTCCTGACAGTACCTTTACGAATTCAAATGGCGCTACTTTTTACAGGTATAAATTACCCGTAATATTCAATTTTACTCAATTGGATTCTTTTCATGTACACATCAAATCACTGGCTCCTATCCAGGATGGATGTACGAATGAACATGACATGGATTTTGATGTAAAAGTTGTGGAAAGGCCTGTGGCTCAATGGTCCCTGGATTATGATCATTGTTCCAATGACAGCCTGTATTTTAAAGATTCAACACTTACTTACAGCAGTAAAGCCGTGCAATGGAATTGGGATTTTGGAGATGGCACAACTACTACCACTCAAAATGGCTGGAAGAAATATGCGAATTATGGTGATTACAATGTTTCGCTCAGAACTATTACTGATATTGGTTGCTTTGATGACACGATGCATATCATCAGCCGGGATCCTGTTCCTGTTTCCGCATTTACATACAGTGGTTATTATTGTTTGAATAATAATACCGTAAATTTTGTAAATGAAGCCACCATCACACCCGGAAGTATAGCAGGCTGGGTATGGGATTTTGGAGATGGTAATTTTGACTCAACAGAAAACCCCAGAAAAATGTATGGTACAGCGGATACATTTTTTGTAAAATTAATTACACGTTCGGACAGGAATTGCTATGATACTTCCCTCGCACAGCCCATAATAATTTATCCCATACCAATTATAGAAGGCCCTGAAAAAGTGTCTGTGTTCCTGGGTGATACAATCAGGCTTCCACTTATTTATACAGGCACAGGGCTTACTTACTTATGGACGCCTGTTGTATACCTGAATGCAGCAAATACGCCGCAACCTGTTTCCAAACCACCTGTTGATATTTTATATACAGTAAATGTAAATAGTGCAGGAAATTGCTTTGCATCGCGGCAAATATTTGTACAGGTCTTAAAGGAGTTTAAAATACCGAATGCTTTTTCGCCAAACGGGGATGGCATCAATGATAAATGGATCATAAACGGGTTGGAAACTTTTACAGAAAATACGGTGGATGTTTTTAACCGGTATGGCCAGGTTGTATACCATGCTAAAGGGTATGATAATTCCGGGAAAGTTTGGGATGGCACTATCAATGGAAAACAATTGCCACTCGGCACCTATTATTATATTGTGAACCCAAACAATGATTTCATTCCAAAGAGAAGTGGTTGGGTGGTAATACTACGGTAAGAAAATAGATGCAAATAATTTTTATACAACACCACTAAACTGTTGTAAAAAGCGCAGGTCATTCTGCGAATACAAACGCAAATCATTCACCCTGTATTTTAGCTGGCAGATTCGTTCAATACCCATTCCAAAAGCAAAACCGGAATATTTATTGGGATCAATTTTAAAATTTTCCAGTACACGCGGATGCACCATTCCGCTGCCTAAAATTTCTACCCAACCAGTATGCTTGCAAATAGTACAACCTGCACCACCACAAATCAGGCAACTGATATCCATTTCCGCACTCGGTTCTGTAAAGGGAAAATAAGAAGGCCTGAAGCGGACTTTTACATCTTTCCCAAACATTTCGCGTACAAAGAAATAAAGCGTTTGTTTGAGGTCTGCAAAACTTACCTGGTCATCAATGTATAAACCTTCTACCTGGTGAAAAAAACAATGCGCCCGCGCACTGATGGTTTCATTCCTGTACACCCTGCCCGGGCAAATAATGCGGATAGGTGGTTTTTGTGTTTCCATCACGCGCGCCTGCACACTGCTGGTATGGGTTCTGAGTAAAAAAGCCTGTTCATTTTCATTTCCCTTACTTAAATAAAAAGTATCCTGCATGTCGCGCGCCGGGTGGTTTTCCGGCATATTCATACTTCCGAAATTATGCCAGTCGTCTTCTATTTCCGGTCCGGTTGCAATGGAAAAACCAAGGTGTTGAAAAATGGAAACGACCTGGTTGCGAACGATGGTCAGCGGGTGATGTGAGCCGGCAGGGAACTGCCTGCCAGGCAATGTATAGTCTTCGTGGGCAATCAATTTTTCTTCTGTGGGAAAATTATTTTTTGCCGTTTCATATTTCTTTTCAGCCAGCCCTTTAAATTCATTCATCACCTGGCCAAAATATTTTTTCTCATCCGGCGGCACATTTTTCATTTCTCCCATCAGTGATTTCACCAGGCCTTTGGTGCCCAGGAACCTGATACGAAATTGTTCCGCTTCTTCTGCATTTTGCAGGGAAGCATTTTCTATTTCTAATTTATATTGATCAATTTTTTCAATGATTAACTCCATACGGCAAAGATAATGGTTGCAGAGGTTATGGGATTTTGAATTTGTTGAGGGGATTTGGTAATATTGTGTTCAAGAAATTTTTTTGCAAAACGAAAGTATCATTTTATCTAAATGAAAAAGTCTGGTTTACAAGCTTTCCTGCTACTTCTATCATTAATATCCTTTATATTTCAATCATTTTCTCAAAGTGAAAATTTCATACAATCGTATACTTTAATAAAGTTTTTTCCTGACATTTCATTTGCAAAAATTGTCGCAGATAAATTAAATAAAAAGATTAATGATATTGTAACGGTTAAGGAATTGGCCAATATTAATGGTGATTTTGATGTTGGCTTAGATGCTGAAATATCAAATTTAGAAGGTATTGGTTATTTAACAGGCATTGATACATTTCATTGTTATAAAAATGAAGTAACAGAAATTCCTGCCGAGATAGGAAACCTTGTCAATCTAAAATACCTGGATTTAAATAAAGCTTTCGCGTTAAAAAAAATTCCAAAAGAAATTGGGCAACTTAAGAACTTAATAAAGATTCGAATATCCATGACAGAAATTAACTCATTGCCTAAAGAGATTGGTGATTTACCCAAATTAGAAACACTCACTATTTGTTGTAATAGATTATCAAATATTCCCAAAGAAATTGGACACTTAAAGGCACTGAAAGTTTTAGATATACATTCTAATAACATAAATAAATTGCCGGATGAAATATGCAATTTGACATCTTTAACTTCATTAAATGTCAGTTATTGCAAACTCTATAATCTTCCTGAAAATATTGGGGATTTAAAAGAACTAGATTCCCTTAATGCATTTAGTAATGACTTAAAATATTTGCCAAAAAGCATTATCCATTTAAACAAATTGAAATATTTAAATGTGTTTGATAACTTTAAACTAAGTGAAAGCTTTAAAACATATTTACCAATTCTTTTAAAAAATAAGAACTAAAAGAGTATTCAAAAAATTGAATGCGCTTTGTGATTATCTGGAATTTAAATAAATTTAAAAATGGATGTGATCCTATCTTATTTTTTATCTTTCAAATTCATCCCGGGAAAATTGATCAGCATGATGCGGCTTGCCATGTCTTCATTTAAAAGCTTCCAGCCAAATTGTGCATATAAGCCA
>JBAQJB010000218.1:0-2228 GCA_049289155.1 Chitinophagaceae bacterium | reverse complement strand
ATGTTCTACAACACCGGCATCTCCACCTACCTGTGGATCCTCACCAACGCCAAGCCAGCGGACCGTAAGGGCAGCGTGCAGCTGATTGACGCGACCGGGCTGGGGTCCAAGCTGCGCAATTCGATCGGCTCCAAGCGAGTCGAGATCTCCGATGAGAACCGCAACGTCATCGTCCGCGCTTTCGCCGGGACCGAGAGCGACGGCGGGAAGACCACGGTGCCGGTCAAGAGGTTCGTCAACCGTGACTTCGCGTACTGGGCCGTCACCGTCGAACGTCCTCTCCAGCTCCGTTTTG
Source organism: Chitinophagaceae bacterium (assembly GCA_049289155.1). GTDB lineage: Bacteria > Bacteroidota > Bacteroidia > Chitinophagales > Chitinophagaceae > JAFDXJ01. The sequence continues at coordinate 1,933 of JBAQJB010000218.1, read as the reverse complement.
AGTGCAACTCCGTAACCATCGACGACGTGGTCGACCACAAGATGCTCGGCAATATCGTCGGGCTGGTCGAAGCCCTTACGGCGTTCGGAGACCGAACGTACCTCAACCGAGAGAAGTTCAACCGGGAGCTCCTCCATCATCTGCGCGACCACGGGCTAACCCTGACTGCCGCCCAGGTCAAGACGCTGTGGCAGACCATCGGAGTCCACGACGACGCCGCCGACATCTGCCGATATACGTCCGGCGCTAAGAAGGGCGAAATCGAGGCCGACCCGGCACTGCGCGACATCGAGAACGTCCCGTTCGGTTGGGGCGGCCACCCCAAGACGCACGAGGCGCTCGAACAGACCGTGCAGGCCTTCTTCGACGCAGAGGTGAAGCCGCACGTCGACAACGCCTGGATTGACTGGGCCAAGACAAAGACGGGCTACGAAATCCCCTTCAGCCGCCACTTCTACACCTACGAGCCGCCCAGGGCCCTCGAGGAGATCGACGCCGACCTCAACCGGGTCGTCCGCGAGATCATGGCGATGCTCCGCGAGGTCGAGGCGTGAGCGTCACGGCCCATGCTGCTGTCCTGGAGCGGGTCCAGAAGTGGCTCGGGGACCTTCCGCCGGGGTGGTCGGGTGCTCGGCTGTTCCAGGTGGCGGACGCGTGGACGAGCAACGTGGACAAGCACACGGTGGAGGGACAGCCGCAGGTGAGACTCTGCAACTACGTCGATGTCTACAAGAACGACTCCATTGTTGACTCGCTCGACTTCATGGCAGCTTCAGCCACGAGGGATCAGGTCAAACGGTTCCGTATCCGAGTCGGAGACACACTCATCACGAAAGACTCTGAGACCGCGGACGACATTGGCGTGCCTGCTTTCGTCGACTACGAAGCCGAAGACCTCGTCTGCGGATACCACCTGGCAATCATCCGGCCGGACCGGCGCAAGGCTGCACCGAAGTTCCTGTACTGGGCGCTCGGATCTGAGCCCATTGCTCGTCAGTGGGGCGTCACCGCGGCCGGGGTGACCCGCGTCGGGATCCGCAGCACCGACCTGAGCAAGGTTACGATTCCGCTCCCGCCGCTTGGCGAGCAGCGTGCCATCGCCGACTACCTCGACCGCGAGACAGCCCAGATCGACGCGCTCGTGGCCAAACAGGAGCGGTTCATCGTCTTGCTGCAGGAACGACGGCGCATGGTGGTGCCATCGATCCTCGCCAAGGCAACGCCAGTCGGTCATCAGCCAGACAAACTGCATCGCAGGACCCGAATGGGGAACGGGTCCACGCCGCGTAGTGGCGAAGATCGTTACTGGCTCGACGGGGATATCCCCTGGGTCAACTCGTCGGTCGTGAACAATCCAGAGGTACACGTGCCGTCGAAGCTCGTCACACAAGCCGCCGTCAGGGAATGCCATTTGCCGATGGTGAAACCCGGATCCCTCTTGGTTGCTCTCACCGGTGAGGGGAAGACGCGCGGGGCAGCCACGATCCTGCGAATCGGTTCGACCATCAATCAGCATCTCGCGTTCATCGAACCCGACGAACGCTTCTGGGTGCCCGACTACCTCCTCTGGCTCATTCGGTCGAATTATGAGTACCTACGACGCATCAGCAGCGAGAATGGTGCGACCAAAGGTGGCCTCACGGTGGGGGATCTCCGGGCCCTCAGACTGCCGATGCCAGACCTGCGAGAGCAACATCGCCTAGTGGACGAGCTCGAGGCAGCGACTTCACGCATCGACGCTCTAATTGCCAAAACCAAGGAGCACATCGCACTCGCAAAGGAGCGCCGCTCCGCGCTGATCACGGCGGCAGTAATAGGGCAATTCGATGTTCGGACGGCAAGGAAGGCGAGCTGAGGACCGATGGCGGCACCTGACGGCACCCGTGAGGAAGCGTTCGAGACCGAGATCGCCGAGTACCTCGCCGCACACGGC
>JBAQJB010000217.1:0-2938 GCA_049289155.1 Chitinophagaceae bacterium | reverse complement strand
AAAACATTCCCTGGGATTTGAATATGATTACCAGTTCATGATCAATGAGATTGTAGGAAATATTAAAAAGGTTTGCAAGAAAGCAAAAGTGCCAATGCCAAATATTTATACGGAATTCGGGAGTTATACGGTGGGAGAAAGCATGGCGCATATTTATAGTATCATGGGGCAGAAAGTGCAGAACGACCGCGAAACCTGGTATATGATTGATTCTTCATTTATTACCACGCTTCCGGACACCTGGGGGATTGGGGAAAAATTTTTATTGCTTCCCATCAATAAATGGGACAATGAATATCAGAAAGTAGTGCTGGGTGGTATTACCTGCGATAGCCATGATTACTACGATTCGGAAGAACATATCAACGAAGTTTTTCTTCCGAAACTTACGCATGCAAATGATGATGGAGAATCGCCTAACAATGAAAAATTATATGTAGGATTTTTCCATACCGGCGCTTACCAGGACCAGATCAGCGGATACGGTGGTATCAAACATTGCATGGTGCCTTCACCCAAACATGTGATTATTAATTATGATAAAAACGGAAAACTGGAAGATTGGCTGAATGCACGAGAACAAACCGCTCAAAGTATGTTGAAAATTTTAGGGTATAAATAATTGCAATTATACATTAAACCGGAAGTGCATGATATCCCCGTCTTCCACAATATAATCTTTTCCCTGTACGGCTAACTTTCCCACTTCGCGGCAGGCTGCTTCTGATTTATATTTTACAAAATCATCGTACTTGATCACTTCCGCACGGATAAAACCTTTTTCAAAATCTGTGTGTATCACACCCGCGGCCTGTGGCGCAAGCATTCCTTTGGAAATTGTCCAGGCACGCACTTCCTGCACACCAGCAGTGAAATAAGTTGCCAAGTTTAATATTTTATACGTTGACTGGATGAGCCTTGCCACACCACTTTCATGCAAACCCATATCTTCTAAAAATAATTGCCGGTCTTCATAATTTTCCATTTGCGCAATATCACTTTCAATGGAAGCGCTGATCAAAAGAATTTCGGCATTTTCTTTTTCTATTGATTTTTTCAAAGCTGCTGTGTGTGCATTTCCGCTTACGACAGATTTTTCATCCACATTACATACATAAATCACAGGCTTTGAAGTCAGTAAAAAAAGTTCATCAATATATTTTTCACGGTCTGTTTTATTCACTTCAAATGCCCGCGCATTTTCTCCTTTTTCCAAATGGCTTTTAAGATCTTTTAATACCGACAAACTGTTTGCAGCATCTTTATCAGTGCGCGCATTTTTTTCATTTTTAGAAATTCTTTTGTCAATCGTATCCAGGTCTTTCAATTGTAATTCTGTATCAATAATTTCTTTATCGCGTATTGGATTGATACTGCCATCCACATGAATTACATTATCGTCATCAAAGCAACGGATCACATGAATGATGGCGTCAGTAGCGCGTATATTTCCCAAAAATTGATTTCCCAAACCTTCCCCTTTACTGGCGCCTTTTACCAGTCCGGCAATGTCTACAATTTCTACTGTTGTAGGGATGACTTTTTGTGGCACTACTAATTTTTCCAATACGATCAATCGTTCATCGGGAACAGTGATGACGCCAACATTTGGTTCAATGGTGCAAAAAGGAAAATTTGCAGCCTGTGCTTTTGCATTGCTCAATGCATTAAAAAGAGTGGATTTTCCTACGTTTGGCAATCCTACTATTCCTGCCTGTAATGCCATGATGACTTGATTTGAAATTGTATAGAAATAAAAAAAGATATCTTTTTTAAAAAACGGCAAGATTACACCCAAACGGTCAAACGACCAATTCTTATCCCTTTATTCAATTCTTATACAAAGCTGAATTTTATTTTTCTGTTGTTTTTTTTAAATAACAATCATAAAATATGGCAGCTACACCAGTTCCCTTTAAATTTGCACGGTTCAGCAAAAAAAGATCTTAAAATTTTAATAACAAAAATCATATGGCCGTAAAGACAGACCAGTTTCAATCCCCTGATTATTATTTGACAGATGAATTATTGACTGATGAGCAAAAACTCATTCGTGAATCCGTAAGAAATTATGTGAAAAAAGAAATTTCACCCATCATTGAAGAGTATGCGCAGCGGGCAGAATTTCCACAACAAATTGTACAACAGATGGGCGATCTCGGGTGTTTCGGCCCAACGATTCCTGTTGAATATGGTGGTGGCGGATTAGATTATATCAGTTATGGACTGATGATGCAGGAACTGGAGCGTGGAGATAGTGGCATTCGTTCTACTGCCAGTGTGCAGGGATCGTTGGTAATGTTCCCGATTTATGAATATGGTTCAGAAGAACAAAGAAAAAAATATTTACCAAAATTGGCCAGTGGTGAATGGCTGGGTTGTTTTGGTTTAACCGAACCGGATCATGGAAGTAATCCTGCGGGGATGGTCACTAATATTAAAGATGCAGGTGACCATGTTATTTTGAATGGTGCGAAAATGTGGATCAGTAATGCACCATTCGCGGATGTTGCTGTTGTGTGGGCAAAAGATGAAGAAGGTATTGTAAGAGGCCTCGTTGTTGAACGCGGTATGGAAGGGTTCACTACGCCAACAACACATGGCAAATGGAGCCTGCGTGCCAGTGCTACCGGGGAATTAGTTTTCCATGATGTGAAAGTGCCGAAAGAAAATATATTTCCCAATGTCAAAGGTTTGAAAGGCCCATTGGGTTGCCTCACAAAAGCACGTTATGGAATTGCGTGGGGCGCATTGGGTGCAGCAATGGATTGTTATGATACCGCTTTGCAATACAGTAAGGAAAGAATACAATTTGGAAAACCCATTGCGGGCTTTCAGTTGCAGCAAAAAAAGCTGGCTGAAATGATCACTGAAATCACGAAAGCGCAGTTATTGGTTTGGCGCCTGGGTGTATTAATGAATGAAGGAAGAGCAACAC
>JBAQJB010000216.1:0-9958 GCA_049289155.1 Chitinophagaceae bacterium | reverse complement strand
CAATATTAAGTACGCAATTTATTTTTTTGGCAATCTTAATTGCCGGAATCGCATCTGCCGGAATTCACGTAATTGGCGGCACGATATGCCTTCAGCAAAGTGACCATAAAATAACGCCGTTGGGCATATTCACAGCGCCGGGAGTTGCGGGACTTGCATTGGGAGGATTTTGCGGAACACTCCCGATTCAGTGGATGTGGCTGGCATTGGCGCTTATATTTATTTTATTTTTTCACATAAGTAAAAAGGGCTGGCCGGCTTATATTTTTAAAAAAGAAACGTTATCTAACACGCCTGATACACACGATGCGATCATGATCATTTTATTATTTATTATGACGTTGCGTTCTTTCATTTTTGATATGATGAATCAATTTTCCACACAAATAGAATTTGGCCTGCTGATCCTTGGCTTATGTGCATTTTGCGGAAAAATAATTGGCGCTGTGATGGCAGATAAAATTGGGTGGAAAAACTGGCTATATATAAGTTTACCCCTGGCATTTATTTTTTTTGAAATAGGCCGGGAAAGTGTATGGGCATTGGGTTTTGGCATCGCTTGTTTACAAAGTTCCGTGCCGCTCACCCTGCAATTAATGTACAGGTGTTTACCAACTTACCCGGCTACTGCCTCCGCGATGAGCCTGGGAACAGTGATTGCTTTAGCAGGTTTGCCTATGTATAATTTTCCTACAATTCATTTTCGGTTTATCCAATCTCAATTGTTTTATACCGGGCTTATTATTACAATATTTTTGATCCTTATGTTTTTATTTTGGAAATACATCCGTACCACCGGGAAGCATTTTGTGAAATAGTAGCAATTAAAATCGGGGTGATTACTAAGGCAATTTCATCTCCACATGAATTGGCTTTAAGATATACTGAAAAGTAAATTCTCCGCCTTCTGCCATTGGATTATTTAAAGGGCGTTCTTGCTTTTTCTGAAATTTGAAATCAAGTATGCCGGGAGAGAGTTTGATGAAAGCAGAAGCGGGAATGATGAGTTTATTATTCTGTAGAACCATAATTGTATCCATATTTGGTGAAACAGAAGATGTATCTGAAATTTCAAATAAAATGGTATCCTTATTTTTGGCGCCTTCAAAAGTAAACACCAGGCTGTCCGATTGATTAAAAACTGTAGGAGGAGTTATACAGACAAATGGTTCGAAATTAAAAGTCTCTTCATGCAGTTTATTCTTACTATCTGTAAATTGAATGGTATTCCCGCCCTCGAAGCCAACACGTAAAAACCTTTTCCTGTAAAATGCACCCAGGAGCGGGCTGCTGTCAACCATGATATTTTCACCATTAAAATTAACATGGCTGGGTGGTGTTAAAACCAGCGTGGTACCCGCTTTTCCGCCAAAGCGGTATTGCAAAAAACAATTGATACTATCGAGGTTTTCATTGTACAAAACCTGGTAATCGATATAAATGGATTCCGGGTTTACATCCTTACTATCGCCTATTTCACTGCTGTTACAGGCAAATAATAAGGATGCAAAAGCAATGACCGGAAAAATCTGCTTTCTTATGTAGAGCATATTTTTATTTATATAAAAAAGGGTGCATTCGTGTCGTCATCCATTCCACCTACAACTATAATGACACAGTAGGTATTGGAGCCTGTCTCTTTTTTCAGGGTAAGCCATATTTTCATATTATCATAGGCTGCAATAGAATTCGTTTCAAGAGTAAAAACACTGGTTGTTTCATTTTCACCAGCCTTATGAATTTCTGTAGTACCTGTGATTTTTAGTTTATTGGTAGCCACGCCGGAAATAGTTGTAGCGAGTATTTGTTTGGCAATATCATTATATAATTTTTGTGCAGCATTTTCATCTTTATTTTTTGCCAGTGTTGACTGGTATAAATCTGCAGATAAAAAGTCTGAAGTTGAAAAAGGGTCTGTATCTCCCGGGAAATGCAACAGGCCTGCGTACATACTTCCGAGATCCGCTTCATCTATGTATTCACCTACTACATCATCGAAATAATTAGAATAACTAGTAACTACATTATTTAAAGCATCAGAGAAAGAAGTTGGATTTGGGTTTATGAACTTTCCATCCGGAAGGGTGATGCCTGTTAATTTTACTGTAACACCATCTTTGAAAGTACCTGTCAAAGTTCTTCCGGTAGATTTAATGATTCTTCCCGTGCCTGTGAACTTTCCTTCCAGGTAATCCCCATCATAAATATTATTACTTTTATTTACAAAAATGGCTTTGCCCGTGTACTTACCACTTTGCATTCCTCCCTGGTAAATACTGGAATCCATAAAATCAATAAAGAGGCAATTATTTCCATCCATATAATCCTTTGTATAATTACCTTCTGCATACAAATCTTTAAACTTAAAATTGTAGCAATATCCTTCAGCACCATTATTATCAAAATTTCCTATGAGCCTGGATTTATCATCTACCCATTGCATACCGGATTTAAGATAACCCGCATCAAAAACACCGAAATATCTTTTATTTTTATCCTTTACATAAAAGAATGATGTATCAGTTGCATATTTTTCGGCATCCAAAGCAGCGATCAAAATTTGTTTGGAAGAAGTGTCACTTTTAAAACCGGCCGCCTGCATAAAACTTTTAAAAGGTGCCGTAGAAGCACTTCCCCATACATCATCCTTCCAGGTTCCCTGGAACAACTGTTCTGATTTTGCTTCATACTGGTATCCCGGGCCATTTCTTTTTCCGGCTACATATATATTTTGAGCCAGGGTTCTTCCATCAGCCCAGCCATAAATGCCCATACCATCATACGTATCATTTTTAAATTCACCCACATAAAATGCATTTGATTTCAATACCAGCCAACCTTTGCCATTGCGGACCCCGTCTTTCATTCCACCTACATAAAAAGTGCCTTCCTTGTTGACATTGGCACCCTTGCCGTTCATTTTACCATCCTTCCAGTCGCCAGTCAGGAATGCACCATTTGTGTATATCATTGTACCTTTTCCACTCATCACCCCGTTTACAAACTGGCCAACATATTTTATGGTAAAATTGTTACTATATACACCTACGCCAAAACCATCCGCTTTGCCATTCTTAATTTCTCCGGTGTATGTATAGGTTGTTCCCCATACATCTTTCTGGTCTTTTAATTTTCCAGTGGTCCTTTGCGCTTCTGCACAATGCATTATAAAAACTGCGAGAAGAGCGATGATCATTTTTTTCATAAAAATCAATTTAAGATTTACAATTTGATAAAAAGGTTTGTTAGTTACAATCGTTAATTTCTTTATATTTTAAAAAAAACGGCAAAGCAAATTGATTATCTTTGGCGGCTAAAAATCAGACTGACATTCTGACCAGCCAAATCAGCTTGCATGGTTTTTGATTTTGTAAAAGTCAATTATTTAAATACACAATTCTATACCCAATTACACGGATATGTTGAAATTAATCTCTAAAATACTGGGCGGCAATAAAAGCGCGAAAGATGTGAAGCAATTATCGCCTCTCGTTGAAAAAATAAATCAATACTTTTCTTCGTATGCTGCTTTATCCAATGATGAACTGCGGGAGAAAACTACACAATTTAAAAGCCGCATCGCCAAACACCTGGAACCCATTCAAACTCAGATCACGGAAAAACAAGCTTCCGCAGATGCACTTGATACAGGAGATATACAGGCAAAGGATTTGATATACCAGGAAGTGGATGCCCTGAAAAAAGATAAGGATAAAAAAATTGAAGAGATCCTCGAAGAAATTCTCCCCGAGGCTTTTGCAGTCATGAAAGAAACTGCCAGGCGTTTTATGGAAAATGAAACACTCGTTTCAAAAGCCACGAATCTCGATCGGGACCTGAGTGTAAAAAAAGAATATATCAGTATTGAAGGTGAGGAAAGTATTTTCAAAAATACCTGGCAGGCCGGTGGTGGAAAAATCACCTGGAATATGGTGCATTATGATGTCCAATTGATCGGTGGTATCGTTTTACACCAGGGTAAAATTGCTGAAATGGCAACTGGTGAAGGTAAAACCCTTGTGTCCACTTTACCCGCATACCTGAATGCTTTGGCCGGTGAAGGTGTCCACCTGGTAACCGTAAATGATTACCTCGCAAAAAGAGATAGTGAATGGAACGGGCCTTTATTTGAATGGCTTGGCCTTACCGTGGATTGCATTGATAAACACCAACCCAATACTGCGCAAAGACGTTCGGCTTATTTAGCCGATATCACCTATGGTACCAACAATGAATTTGGCTTTGATTATTTAAGGGATAATATGGTGCATAGCCCCAATGAAATGGTGCAGCGAAAGCACCACTATGCTATGGTAGATGAAGTGGATTCTGTATTGATTGATGATGCGCGAACTCCTTTGATTATCTCCGGCCCCATCGGGCATAGTGATAATACCGACCAGTTTTTTGAATTAAAACCACGTATAGAAAAATTGGTGGAAACACAGAAAAAAGTGGTGAACCAGTTCTTAAATGAAGCCCGCAAAAAAATTGCCGAAGGCAATGATGATCCAAAGGACGGTGGCCTTGCACTCTTTCGTGCTTTTCGCGGCTTACCAAAAAATAGTGCTGTTATTAAATACCTGAGCGAACCGGGCGTCCGCGTGCGTTTACAAAAATCAGAAAATTATTATCTCGCGGATCAGTCCAAAGAAATGCCAAAGGCTGATGCCGAATTATATTTTTATATAGATGAAAAAAATAATTCTGTAGAATTAACGGATATGGGCATTCAATTGATAACAAGAGGCGGGGAAGATCCCAACTTTTTTATCATACCTGATATCGCAGTTGATCTCGCAGCAATTGACAATGATGCAATTTTACCGGCTGAAGAAAAATTAAAAAAGAAAGAAGCTTTCTTAAATGAATATGCCACCAAGGCAGACCGCATTCATACAGTTCGCCAATTATTAAAAGCCTATACACTTTTTGATAAAGATGTAGAGTACGTGGTAATGGATGAGGCTGTAAAAATTGTGGATGAACAAACCGGCCGTATCCTGGATGGCCGCCGTTATTCAGATGGTTTGCACCAGGCATTAGAAGCAAAGGAAAATGTAAAAATTGAAGCAACCACGCAGACCTATGCTACCGTTACTTTACAGAATTTTTTCCGCATGTACCACAAACTTTGTGGTATGACAGGAACCGCAGAAACAGAAGCAGCAGAACTTTGGGATATTTATAAACTGGATGTAGTTTCTATTCCTACAAATGTGCAGGTGATACGTAAAGATGAACATGACCTGATCTATAAAACGAAAAGAGAAAAATACCGTTCTGTTATTGAAAAAATTGAAGCACTCAGGAATGCGGGCCGGCCGGTTTTGGTTGGTACAACATCTGTTGAAGTGAGTGAATTACTCAGCCGGATGCTACGTCAAAAACAAATACCTCATAATGTATTAAACGCGAAACAACACGCGCGTGAAGCAGAAGTAGTTGCCGAAGCAGGATTCGCAGGAGCCATAACAATTGCCACAAATATGGCCGGGCGTGGTACAGATATTAAACTCGGGCCGGGCGTGAAAGACGCCGGGGGCCTTGCTATTGTGGGAACAGAACGGCATGAATCCCGCCGGGTAGACAGGCAGTTGCGTGGCCGTGCAGGCCGGCATGGAGACCCAGGTTCTTCTGAATTTTTTGTTTCCCTCGAAGATGACCTGATGCGGATGTTCGGCAGTGAACGTATTGCCAAAGTGATGGACTTTGCCGGTTATAAAGAAGGTGAAGTGATCCAGCATTCTATGATCAATAAAAGTATTGAACGCGCACAACGAAAAGTGGAAGAAAATAACTTTGGCATTCGTAAAAGATTATTGGAATATGATGACGTTATGAATAAACAACGTACTGTTGTTTATGCGAAAAGAAGCCATGCGTTATTTGGAGAAAGGCTGGCACTCGACCTGGATAATGCTTTCTATGATGTTACTGACGGCCTTGTGAATACATTCAAAGAAAACAATGATTATGAAGGTTTTCGCCTGGAAGTAATTGTAAATCTTGGGCTTGATACTACGATCACACAAGATCAGTTTTCTAAATCGAACGAACAGGAATTAGTGTCATCCCTGTACCTTGAATCATTTGAAAATTTTCAGAATAAGCGCAAACATATGGCGGAGCAGGTTTTGCCTGTCTTCAAAAATATTCGCCAGGCACAAGGCGCGCATATTGAAAATGTGGTTGTTCCATTTTCTGATGGCAGGAAAACATTACAGGTACTTGTTCCGTTAGAAAGAACGTTGCAATCAGAAGGCATGGAATTAGTAAATGCACTTGAAAAAAATGTTACGCTTTCCATTATTGATGATGCATGGAAAGAACATCTTCGGGCAATGGATGATTTGAAGCAAAGTGTTCAAACAGCACATTATGAACAAAAAGATCCACTGGTTATTTATAAGGGAGAGGCTTATGGTTTATTTAGTCAAATGAATGGAACTATTAATAAAGATATTGTAAACTTTCTTTCGCATGCCGAAATTCCGGTGCAGCAAAACGAGCCTACTCAAATTAAGGAAGGCCGCGAACGGAAAACGGATATGAGTTCTATGCGCGCCAATAAAGCGCAGGTGGATGCCGCAGGAAGTGATTATGCTGCGAATGAAAATGATTATTTTGATCCAACACCTGTGAAACAGGAGCCCATAAAAGTTGCTCCCAAGATTGGCAGAAATGATCCATGTCCCTGCGGTAGTGGAAAAAAATATAAACAATGCCATGGAAAGGATGCGTAACTAATTAAGATTGTTATATAGTCTTCTCAATCTTTCAGCTTTTCAGCCAGGTTAAATACGGTTGATGAAAATGATGTACAAACACAGTTTTGGGATCATCGGGATACTTTTTAAAATAAGCCGAATCAGCCTGTAATACAATGGTGGTGCCTGTCCGAACATAATCACTGCTGCAATAAAATGCCGGCGGCTGATAACCTGGCAAATACTTCTCTACCATTTTTGAAGATAAATTTCCCAGGTATTTTTGGTAATTTTTTTGTGCACGCAAAGAAGGATTACTTAGTTTATTATAAATATAAGAGAGTGCCCAACTTTTAGGAAAGCCTTGTTTTCTTATTAATTCACTTGCATCAATGAATGGATTGGTTGTATTTAAATCACATAAAGTTTGCACAGTAAACGGCACTTCAGGAACCCAGTCAGCTGAATTAACCACGTTAAATGACCAGCCATTTTGCGTGATCGCTTCATAATGATATGCAAAATAAACATTGCCGGGTTTTGGCGCCGCACTGCAATACGTTTTAAAACGAATATCTGCAGGAATTTTCCCCTGCTGTTGCAAACTATTAAAATAGGCTGTGAGTAAATATGAAATAGCACCGCCCTGGCTATGGCCGGAAATTAAAATATTTTTTATTCCTTCATGATAACAGGAATCCAATTTAGGTAAAATATCTTTTGCTAAAAAAGCAGTACTCAACAGCCAGCCAACATGTACGGCGGCCTTTGTATCAGGCGCCAGGTTGTAGTTAAAAATAAAGCTATCAGAAATATGCAAACTTCCGGTTGCCGGAACCATTGCTGCATAAAAGTTGGCCAGCCAACTTTCACTTTTTTCTGTAGTTCCCCGCAGGCAAATTACTGCTGTATGTGGATTAGCCAGCCACAAACTCCAGCGGTTATCAAGGCCCATTTCCGGTGATTGATAAATAAATTTATACCCTTGGGGAAATGGAATATCCTTATAATAAGAACTGTCTGCAAAACGACTGGAAGCCTCCAGTAATTTTATGTATTCTTCTTTTTCAAACCCGGGTTTTAGTTCCTGTGCAGTTATAGTATTAAAAAACAACAGGGAACTCAAAAATGCGATAGCCGTAATTTTAAAATGCATAAATACTTGTTCAATTAAAAATTAATTCAACAAATATAGTTTGCTTTAAAACCAAAAAATATCAATAAATTTTGAATTTTTAAAAGTTAAACAAATGTCTCCTGCTTTTCAAAAGTGAATGAAGGTGATTAAATGTTGCTTTTTGCAAAAATCATTAATGGAATATCATTTTGAAAAAAAGTCAATGTATTATTGGCGATTGCATACTTATTAATATAATTCAAGGTTGCCAGGAAAGTTTTTTCACCTTCACCGGGGCAGGCCATCATAGTCATGGCAATTGGTTGAGCAATACTTATTCCATTATCTTTCAGCAATAAGATCTTAGTGAGAAAAGAATTACAACCTGCATTTCCATTGACCTCATCGTTTTTCCCTTCTGTGAAAAACATTAATGGAATTTTATCCGGGAATAAACCTTTAAGTGTAATTTTTTTTCCTGAAATATAAGTCAGGTCCCAGTTTCCTAGGATTTCTTTTGGCAAAACCAAACTGGTGCCTTCCATCGCCTGGCCTTCAAACCGGGCAACTATATTTTTTCCATTCCATAAAATGAGTGAAGCGTTTTGAATACTCCAATTTGTAACACCTGATAACATGGCAATAAATTTTGTTTCATACATCTCCCCGGGGCAGGCCATTTTAGTAGAACCAACCGGGGAAAATTTAATACCATTTCCTTTCATTAAATCTACAGATCCAAATATATTATTGCAGCCACCACTTCCCGAAAAACGAATGGCTTCTCCTTTTGTGAAAACGATATAAGGAGTCTTTATGATTCCTCGTGTTATCAGTTCATTATTCAATTCAGTCACATACCATTGATAAGAAAACAATTGGTCTGAAGAAAAATTTTTATTTTCTGTTGCAGCTGCCATTTTTGAACTGTTACAGCTTAATAAAAAAATGATGCACGTGGTTGAAATAAAAAGAGGAATTATTTTTTTCATAAATTGATTTTAATATTTTTTAAAATTACCTGCGGTTCAAACTGTCTTTTTATTGATGAATTACAAGTATAAATTACACATATGTTTTATAAAAAACTGTGCCACTTTACCGGCATAAGAATAATTAACAATGTAAAATGGCATTTAAATATAAACAAAGCGGAATACAATAATAAAAATTTTTTGCAAATATGCCGAATTAGGGAAAGTATGGTTTTTAAATACTGAATTCCATAATCCAAAAATATTTCAATTCTATAAATCGAAAATATTTGGCCTTTCCTTTTAATAGGATACGCAGTCTCTCTTCTGTTGGAAAATTTTTTAAAACTTTAAATGCCTGTCCATTTTCCAATCGCCTTTCCTGGTACGAATTTCCAGCAGCATCAATTTCAGAAACAGGCATATTACTTTGTGCGACAAAATTATTATCCATAAAAACAAAACGTGCACCTGCTTCTGCATGATTCATCAGATTGTTTAAAAAAACAGGAAGTTTCTCCAAATGAATATGGCTCCAGATAAATCCGCCAAAAAGATTTTTAAAGGTAAGGGCTGTTGACAAATCAAAAATATCTGCATTTTGAAAAACAACATTATGTTTTTGATAGGATTTGTTCCTGGAAATTGCCAGCATTGCTTCACTCCTGTCAGTTGCTATAATATGCCTTGCAGTTATTGCCAGCCTTTCTGTCCAGAAGCCTGTGCCACAGGCAATTTCGAGAATATTTTTACCGGAAAAAAATTCCTGTAAATAATGTGTGCTTTTTAAAATATCCTCCTGCCTTTCCGGTTTTTTATAAATAATTTCATATTCATTTGCCCTTGCGGAATAATATTTTAGAATGTCCGGTTCAATATCCATTTTTTAAAAATAATCAAAAATGTTCAATTCATTTCCAACGCTTAATTTCACATAAGAATTGCCAATAGCTTTTTCTTTAATTTATCAAATGCATTTTCCCGTAACCATAACAATCGGTCCTGTAAAAATTCTACTTCATGTGGTACTGGAATGGCTGGGGATTTTTATTGGGTTTCGGTATTTTTTATTTTTACGTAAGAGAAAAAGTGAACCGATCCCTGACCAAAATCGTTTATGGATTTTAGTGGGTGCCATTTTCGGTGCATTATTCGGC
>JBAQJB010000215.1:0-9116 GCA_049289155.1 Chitinophagaceae bacterium | reverse complement strand
GTTAGTATCAGTGTTGCAGGTGAAAGTGGTGTAACATCTAAAACTGTTAATGCTTCATCCGTTAAAAGAGAAGGAATAGAATTCACCTTTGATGGCAAACTGATCAATAATAAAAACTTCAGCTGGTCAGTTACAAAAACAGTTGGTTGGTTGATTAATAACCCGGTAACTAAAATTATCGAAGGTCAAACAAAAATCCAACCTAGTGGATGGATCGGCGCATTTGGTAGCCGTTATGCAAGTGCTTACCAGGTATTGGATCAGGATTGGGGCCAGTTACAAGGCGGTGGTTTCATGTATGGTGATAATAATCAACCAATGATTGATCCAAATACAGGATTATATATCACAGGTGATCCGAACTATTCATGGGGTAGCATTGTTCCAAAATTGACAGGTGGTTTCCAGAGTTTGATGACTTATAAAAACATCAACCTGAATATCAGTCTTGATTATCAATCCGGCGGACATTTCTTCTCTTTGACTGAAAGTTGGGGTATGTACTCTGGTGTGAATGATTATACTGCTGAAAATAATGACCGTGGTGTAAATGTACGTGACCCATTATCAGAAGGTGGTGGTGTGCATGTAACAGGCGTAAGTTCAGTAGATGGTAAAACCCCTATTGATATGTATGTAGATGGCTTTACCTATTTCCACCAGTTTTATGGTTCAAAAATTGCAGCTCCATTTATTCACAAATTGTCTTACATTAAGTTGCGCGAAGTGAGCCTTGGTTATAACCTTCCGGTTAAAAACTGGTCATTTGCCAACAAATGGTTGAAAGGTGCTACTGTTTCTGCTGTAGCTAGTAGCCCATGGATTATTTACAGTGATACCAAGAACTTTGATCCGTCTGAAATAGTAAATGTATATGGAGAAGATGGTAATTTACCACCGGTACGTTCAATTGGTTTCAATGTAAAACTGAATTTCTAATTCTAAAACAGTAAAAATTAAAGATAATGAACAAAAAAAATAAAATACTCTTATTGGCAGGTATAGTGATGGCGGGAGCCGCCTTCACTTCCTGTAATAAGTTTAAGGATTTTGGAAATATCAACCAGAATCCGGGAATTACAACCAGTCCTATTACATCTGCATTACTAACAAATGTAGAGTCTGGTCTGGGAAATTATACCTGGGATGCGGGTGGAATCACTACCATTTCAGGTCTGTATTGCCAGTATTATTCTGAAACGCAATACACGGACGTATCTACTTATGCAAGGCAATCTCCTAACTGGGATGGTTATTACGCAGGTCGTTTAATGGATCTGCAAACAATTATCAATTACAACTCAGATCCAAACACTGCAGCATCAGCTGCAGCCAGTGGAGCCAATGCTAATCAAATTGCCATTGCTCGTATCCTTAAGGTGTATGTTTTTGCCTTATTAACGGATTCTTATGGTGATTTGCCTTATTTCCAGGCTTTGAAATTGGACAATGGAATTGTTCCATTTGATAACCAGGCTGACATTTATGCTGATTTCTTTAAGGAATTAAGCGAAGCTGTAGGCCAGTTAGATGATGCAGGAAGTGCATTCCAGGGTGACGTCATTTATAGTGGTGATAACACCATGTGGCGTAAATTTGCTAATTCATTGCATGCTATGCTTGCTTTAAGATTATCAAAAGTAGATCCAGGACAAGGAAAATCAGAATTCAACAGTGCCTTAAATGGTAAGGATGGTGTTTTCAAAACTGGGGAAACTGCTCAGTTAGACTACCCTGATGGAAACTACCCAAATCCAGTTTACAATTATTATAATGTAACTTTAAGGAAAGACTATGCAGTGTCTAAATTCTTCCTGGATGGTTTATTGAATAACGGAGATAATCGTGCAAGTGTATGGGCATCTTCAGCAATTGGTTTTCCTTATGGATTGACCAGGGATAATGCAGTTGCTTTTAGTAATGCTAATCCAACATGGGCTAGATTGTTCCAGGGAGATCTTACATCTGTAAATGATCCATTCTACATACTTACTTCTGGCGAGGTTTTCCTGGCACGTGCTGAAGCAGCTCAAATGGGCTGGACTGGTGAAGATGTTTCTGGAATGTATGCAACAGGCATTAAAGATAGCTGGACATTGTACGGCGTTTATGATGCGACCGCTTATAATACATATATGGCTTTACCGAATATTGACCTTGGTGGTGGTGATCAGATAAAAAAGATTGCTACACAGGAATGGACAACTCACTATCCAAATGGTAGAAGAGGTTGGGCAGACTGGAGAAGAACAGGATATCCTGTACTTACACCAGCTCCGGGTGCAGTGAATTCTTATGGAATTCCACGCAGGTTTGCTTACGGTCAGAATACACTGACTTTAAATCCTGATAATGCAGCAGCAGCTTCCGCTAAATATACAGGACCTGATGGTGTGAATTCACAATACGCCAGGATGTGGTGGGATAAGAACTAATATAAGCTGATTCTGAAAAGAAAAAAATAAATCACAAATGAATAAGCCATAGAATTTTTGAAATTTAAAACTTCAAAAATTCTATGGACTTCATTGAAAAGAAAATTTAAAACAAATATTATGAAAAAAGTACTTTCATCATTTTTATTACTGAGTTCAGTACTGCTTTTCTCCTGTACTAAGGAGAAAGACTGGCTGGAAGTAGCTCAGGAAGGCTCGGCTCCTGCTATAAGCTTTGGCTATAGCCTGGCTGAACCTTTATCTTTGGATATTATTCCAGGTGGTTCACCAACATTTGATACAGCAATTAATGTTTTCTATAGCGGTACAGGCAATGGAGCGATCAATGTAAATGTAAAATCTGACCCTTCTGTAGTTGATGCGTATAATGCAGCAAATGGTACTGCTATTCCAGTAGCACCAGATGATACTTATACTATTCCAAGTAGTTTCACAATACCAGCTGATTCTCATGTGGGTTCCGGAAACCTTAGCATCAATATCGATGAATTATTGAATAACGGTGTTCAGTTTGCTATTGGTTTAACAATTACTGATGCTGGTGCTCAATCAGGCGGTAAAAGCATGATCGTTTTGATCACTGCAAGAAATGCTTATGATGGTTTATACACTTTAACTGGTGCAACAGCTCACCCAACTAACCCTGTACTTACAGGCCCGGTTGGTCCTTATACAGATGTTCCATTGCTTACAGTGGGAGGAAATTCTGTAATACTGGGTATTGCTCATCCATGGGCTAATGGCTCAGGTTCAGCTTTACCAGGTGGTTATGAACCAACATATACGATCAATGCTGATAATTCAGTAAGTGTAACAAATACTGCAATTGGCGAACAGGAAGATCCTACTTATGACAACCATTATGATCCTGCAACAAAAACTATTTATGCTAAATGGTTTTATGTGGGAACGGGTGGTAACAGGGTATTTACAGATACACTTGTTTATACAGGTCCAAGATAATTCTCAAAAAATATATTTCAAGAGAGGTTGCATTTGCAACCTCTTTTTTTTAAGTAATATTTTAAGTTTAAAAAAATTTATGCATATGCTTTTAAAATATTCTTCTCAAGAATATTCAAATTGATTGGCTTTTAAATTTACTTTAATTAGTATTTCAGTAAACTTTTTGGATTTCATAAGTAGCTTAAAACAGTACCTTTGCAACTTTAAATAAATACCAGATATGCCAGAAAATATTCCAGTGCCAAACCCACAACTAAATATAGAGATTGGAGAAGAAGTTGCCGAAGGCACCTATGCGAACTTAGCAATCATCACCCATAGCCATTCCGAATTTGTTATAGATTTTATTAACGTTATGCCCGGAACACCGAAAAGTAAAGTAAAATCAAGGATCATTTTTACGCCAATGCATGCAAAGCGTTTCATGCGTGCTATGCAGGAAAATATAGAACGCTATGAAAAAGCCAATGGCCATATCAAGGACATAGAGCAGGTAGAAATTCCAATGAATTTCGGAGGTCCTACTGCGCAGGCTTAATTGAAGCAGGAATTAGGATTGATGAGTCAAAGGAATCTTCACATATAATTGCTCAATCTTCTGTGTCCGGGAAAATCCTTCTCAAGGATAATTTAGAAGATGCAGCAATGATCAAAGGAAATTTCTCAACAGTTACAAAACCGGGGTCCAGGCCAAAACCTCTTTCCTCACTAAGGCTGATCTCTTTGAGCCAGAGATGTAATTTCATGACAATTTTTTCAAAAAATGGAAGTTCATTATCATTGCTTAAATATTTTTCCATAACAATGAACTGGAAATCACCCACCACATTATTTCTTTCCAGGCTTTCATAACGGCTGGTAATATTTACTTCATTATTTTTCACCAGGTCTTCCACCACCCGGCGAAACATGGAATTGATTCTTTGTTCCACCCTGAATCCCAACCGGAATTCTACACGGATAATATCATTTGGAATAATATGGTCCACAACATATTCGCATGTATAAGGATCATCCAGCGTATCCACGTGTACAAACCAGTAAATATTTGCCCGCTTGGGCTTTTTATTTAAAATCGAATAAAGGATTTTATGTTCTATTTCCTTCGGGTTATTGGCACTTGTCATATAGACTAAGTGTGTGGCATAATTTGGTACAGACCTGTCATTACTCAGTTCCTGGATCATAGGTATATAATCTTCAAGCCGCACAAATTCAACGTACCTGTTTTTAATTTTCCGGCTGCGATACCAGATGTACATGATAGCGAAAAGTGCTCCGCCAATGATCAGGGTAACATAACCACCATGAGGGAATTTTTCCAGGTTGGCTATTAAAAAAGAGATTTCAATAGAGAGGTAAACAACCAAATAAAGATAAATCCAGAATGAATTAGTACGCCGGCTAATCAGGAAATTAGCAAAAAGAATAGACGTACTGATCATACACATTGTAATTGCCAATCCATACGCAGCGCCCATATTGGAGGATTTCTGAAAATATAAAACGATACCTGAGCAGCCAATAAAAAGTAAAAGATTGATGCCGGGAATATATAATTGGCCTTTTTGTTCCGAAGGATAATTGATTTTCATTTTTGGCCAGAGATTCAAACGCAATGCTTCTGAAATCAGGGTAAAAGAGCCGGAGAGCAAAGCCTGGCTGGCTATGATGGCGGCCGCTGTAGCTATAATAATTCCCGGGATTTGAAACCATCCGGGCATAATGGCATAAAACGCATTATTGATTTTATCCATGGTGACTGCATCCATTAATTTCCCGTCATAATTACTCAACAACCAGGCTCCCTGTCCAAGGTAATTTAAAATAAGACATGTTTTTACATAGATCCATGAAACCCGGATATTCCCTTTCCCGCAGTGCCCCAGGTCGGAATACAATGCTTCTGCACCCGTTGTACAGAGAAATACAGCACCTAAAATCCAAAATCCTTTTGGATATTGTGTGAGCAATTCGAAAGCATAATATGGGTTTAATGCCTTGAAAATAAATACATCATCCAGCAAGTGGCTTGCACCCAGTACAGCCATCATGGCAAACCAAATAAACATGATCGGGCCAAACATGCGCCCAATCGCATGGGAACCAAATTGCTGCACAAAAAATAATAAAGCGAATATTCCTAAAACTATATAAATGATTGTCTTTTGTGAAATGTCGTTGAATGAATCCAGGTTCCTTAATCCTTCAATTGCTGAAGTAACTGTAATTGGTGGTGTGATAATACCATCGGCTAATAATGCCGCTCCACCAATCATTGCAGGAAAGACCAGCCATTTTTTTTGTCGCCGAACCAATGCATATAAACTGAATATACCGCCTTCCCCGTTATTATCCGCTTTTAAAGTAAGAATAACATATTTGATCGTAGTTTGAAGCGTGAGCGTCCAGATGATACATGATAATGAACCTAAAATGAGCGCTTCATTAATCACTCTTCCGGTTATGATTTCATTTAATACATAAAGGGGTGAAGTACCAATATCACCGTAGATGATTCCCAGCGCTACAACCAGGCCTGCTGCTGAAACCCTGCTAAATTGCTTATTCAAATTGAAGAAGATATGAAATTAAAAAACAAAAGTAACAGGAAAAAGAATGCCGCAATTAAATTCCATTCATTAAGAAAAAATAAATGTTTTTTCCTTTTACTTAAGAATTTATGAATGGCTTTTGTAATAGTTGTTGTATTTTTATGAATACATATTTCAAACCCTGATTTGAATTTAACTAAATCATTTTTATAAAAATATAACAAGATGAATTTTAAAAAAATAGGCCTTTTATCGATTATCATTTTTGTAATAAATACTGTAAATGCACAGCGTATTTTTTATTCTTCAGTGGGAAATGATGATTTGCGCAATACGGGATTTGAAATTATTGGAAAGATCAATTCCCATTATTTGACTTATACCACCAACCATGGTGTGTATTATATCCAGTCTTTTAATGCGGATATGAAAACGGATCAGCGGATGAAATTGAATTTTTTGCCGGATAGGATCATTAGTACAGATGTTATTGCATACCCGCATCATTTTTATTTTATGTACCAGTACCAGCGTAAAAGTATCGTTTATTATATGGCTGCAATGTTTGATGAAAATGCCAGGATGATTGGTGAACCCGTACAATTGGATACAACATCTATCAGCACTTTTACCAATAATAAAATTTATTCAATTGTTCAAAGCGAAGACAAGGAAAAGATTCTATTATTTAAAATCAATAAAAAGAAAGATATAAGCCAGGTAACTTTTTCCCTTTTTGATAAAATGCTGCATCCCCTACAAAAGAAAACGGTAAACATAGAAACCAATGAAAGAAATGCATTTCTAACAGAATTTAACCTGGACAATGAAGGCAATATAGTTTTTTTAAAAGCTATTGGGACTGCACAGGGTGGCAATATAACTAACCTCATTTTATTTCAGCAAAGGATGGAATCAGATACGTTGACATCCAATTCTATTGATGTATCAAATATTTACCTGGATGATGCGCGCCTCAAAGTGGATAATGTAAATCATCAATACCTGGTTACCTCTTTTTATGCAAAATCAAGGCGCGGCAATATTGAAGGCCTGTATTGTCTTCTATGGAACCGCGATCAGCAAAAAGAAACAAAATCTGTGCAAGCTGAATTTTCAGATGAATTCAAGCAAAACGCAAAATTAGAAGGTAACGTGAAAACCGCATTTAATGACTTTTTCCTGCAGAATATTGTGATGCGGCAGGATGGAGGTTTTATAGTTACATCAGAATCTGAATATACATCTTCACGTGGAATTAGCAGTAACAGGTGGGATTACGCGTATGGCTCGCCTTACTGGTCACCTTATTCTAATTATTACTGGACTTCTCCTTATTATGGCTATTATTATCCCTGGGACAGGTGGGGGAATTCTACAAACCCCATCAACAGGTATTATGCAGACAATATTGCATTGGTATCATTTGATTCTGTGTTAAATATTGAATGGATGAATGTGATACATAAATCCCAGTTTGACGACAACTCCGACAACTTTATCAGCTTCGGTACTTTTGTAGAAAATAATTCATTTCATTTTTTATACAATGAATTGTTCCGCCGTGATTGGCTTTTGAGTGATCAAAGCATCAGTATCAATGGACAGGTAAAAAAGGAGCCTACTTTTCATAATCTTGGGGAAGGGTATGATTTTTTAGCACGCTATGCGAAACAAGTAAGTGCCAATGAAATAATAATACCCTGCCAGTTCAAAAGCTACCTGTGTTTTGCACGGATTGAGTTTGAATGATCCAGAGCATTGTTTATGGAATGCTCAAAATATTTTACACAAATATTCAGTTTTCAAATTTTATCTTTGTACCTAATTCAGCAACATGAAATTTGGCGTAGTTGTTTTCCCCGGTTCCAATTGCGACCGTGATATTTACACGGCTATCCGCGATGATCTTGGTAAAGAAGTAGAATATTTATGGCATAAAGATAGAGATATCAGTCATTTTTCTACGAATGATTGCATCATTTTGCCTGGCGGCTTTTCTTACGGAGATTACCTGAGATGCGGTGCTATTGCACGTTTTAGCCCCATGATGCAGAGTGTGATTACCTTTGCCAATAAAGGTGGCAGGGTTTTGGGAATATGTAATGGCTTCCAGATTTTATGTGAAAGTGGATTATTACCGGGGGCTTTATTAATGAATGCGCATCGGAAATTTATATGTAAAAATGTGCATTTAAAAGATATGAATAATAGATTATATACCATACCTGTTGCACATGGCGATGGACGATATTTTGCCCGGGATACTGTATTGGATGAATTAGAAAAAAATGGGCAGGTTATACTGAAGTATTGTAATGAAAATGGTGAAATAACAGGAGATGCCAATCCCAATGGTGCCTGGCGGAATATTGCTGGTATAAAAAATAAAGCCGGCAATGTGATGGGATTAATGCCGCACCCCGAAAGAGCTTCAAACCCGCTTTGCGGGAATGCGGATGGCATAAAATTGTTTGAATTTTTTGGAATGAATTAAATTTAAAACTATGAAGAAAATAATTGCATTAAGTACTATTTTGTTTTTTACACTAGCTTCTTATGCACAGATAAAAGACCCTGTTGTATGGACCTATAGCGCAGAAAAGAAAGGGGATAAAACATATGATATAAAGTTTGTTGCGAAGTTTTCAAGTCCATGGCATTTATATTCACAGTCCACACCTGCCGGCGGACCAGTCCCCACAAGCATTACTTTTAAAACAAATCCATTGCTCACTAAAAATGGAAGCATCAAAGAAATTGGAAAAATGATGAAATATCATGATCAAAATTTTGGTGTTGACGTAAAATATTACAGCGACCAGGTAGTTTTCGTTCAGACAGTTACACTCAAATCAAATGTCAAAACAAATATTGCGGGCACAGTTGAGTTTATGGTTTGCGATGACCATCAGTGCCTGCCCCCAAAGAAAGTGCCTTTTGATATTAAAATCCAGTAAATAAATAATTGAATGCGGAGTTTTTTCCTGGTATTGTTTTGTTTGTTTTTAATACATATAGTTTCTGCACAGGATATAAAGCCTGTGCAGTTTCATTTTGCTGCAACGTTCATTAATGACAGCACTTGCCAGCTACAGATAGGAGCTAAAATTGAAAAAGGGAATGCCTTGTTTTCTGC
>JBAQJB010000214.1:0-18001 GCA_049289155.1 Chitinophagaceae bacterium | reverse complement strand
CTCATGCAGGATGGGAAAGCATTACAGGCAGGCACGTCCCATTTCCTGGGGCAAAATTTTGCCAAAGCATTTGATGTAAAATTCAGTGATAAAGAAAACAAACTGGATTATGTGTGGGCTTCAAGTTGGGGTGTAAGTACTCGACTCGTTGGCGCACTCGTGATGGCACATAGCGATGATGAAGGCCTGGTATTGCCACCGGCACTTGCGCCAATTCAAGTTGTAATTATACCTATTTATAAAAATGAAGAACAAAAAAAAGCGATCAGTGATAAAGTAGCAACAATGGTTTCTTCGCTCAAAGCATTCGATATTTCTGTAAAATATGATGATGCGGATCATACTCGGCCGGGATGGAAATTTTCAGAATATGAAATGAAGGGCGTACCGGTACGTGTCGCAATTGGTGCACGTGATTTGGAAAATAACACTGTTGAAATCGCACGCAGGGATACAAAAGAAAAAATTACCGTGCCACTTGAAGGCATTACTGATTATATTAAAAACCTGCTTGCTGAAATCCAGGAAGCAATATTTAAAAAAGCAGAAAAATTCAGGAATGAAAACATAATTGAAGTAAATACATTGGATGAATTCAAACAGGCATTAGATACAACGGGTGGATTTATCTCTGCGCATTGGGATGGGACTTCAGATACAGAAGAAAAAATTAAAGAATTGACAAAAGCAACCATACGCTGCATCCCTTTGAACAATCAACAGGAAGCCGGTACATGTATCCTTACCGGGAAGCCATCTTCTCAAAGGGTTTTGTTTGCCAGGGCATATTAAAAATCTAATGAAGTTTTACCGTACATAATAGCTATTTATTTTTTTAGGCGAAAAATGTTGCCGGAATGTTTTTTTATTTCAGGCGGAAGCAGTATTTTTCAAAATATTTTTCATCTTAAACCATCATTTTATGGACCAAACTACTCAGGGCTATGTACCACAACAACCATTACAACCAGGCTTATTACCACCTAAAAACTGGCTGGTAGAATCTATTTTAGTAACGCTTTTTTGTTGCCTGCCTTTCGGTATTGCAGGAATCATTTTTGCCACGCAGGTAAATACCAAATTTCAAATGGGTGATCATGCAGGTGCACAACAAGCATCAAGTGATGCCGCTAAATGGACAAAGATCGGATTCTTTGTTGGCCTCGCAGTTATTGTGTTGTACATTTTAGCAGTATTCGCTTTCGGCCTTACAGCATTTTGGTCAACACGCGGTCTTATGAACGGCAATTATTAATGCTGAATTAAAATGATCATTCAAAGGCAAAACTATTTGCCCTTAATTCTAAAAAGTATAGCGGTATTGACAGTAATATCGCTATACACTTTTTTTGATGCCAGGAGCCCGGGCTCATTTTTTCCGCAATGCCCTTTTCATTTGCTCACCGGGTTATATTGCCCCGGGTGCGGCTCCCAGCGGGCTTTATCAGCATTATTGCATGGTAATTTTATAGAAAGCATACACAATAACTTTTTGGCAATCCTTGCCTTGCCGGTCTTAATTTTTGCGGCTATAGTGTATGCCCTGAATATATTCAGAAAGAAAAAATTAAAACAACCTGTTTTTTATACAACCTGGTTTGCCTGGCTGGTATTGGCCACTGTAATTGTTTTCACCATACTTAGAAATATCCCTGCTTTACCTTTTTCGCTGCTAGCGCCACTGCAATAATTTAAAGTTTGGCAGCGAGGTAATTATAATCCTGTATAATGGCATATAAAAAATGGATAGGAGAGTCGTGTTTATTTTGAATATGCAATACATTTTCTATTTTTCGCATGGCATCAAAGACGATCATCGTATTGGTGTACCTGTGCGCATTCATAATTACTTCTTTCACAAGCTGTATGTCTTTGTCAGATAAATTGATTACTTCAGGATAAACAGGTATATAATTGTTTTCAGCAACTGGTGTATATATAGTCTGTGTAATATTTGTTTTCGGTTTTGTTTTTATAACAACTGTCCCCGCTACAATATCGCCGAGCCGCTGGTGTTTTTCAGAAGCCGCCACCATAATTACTGCCAGTAAATTTCCCGATAAAGTAAAATCTACCAACCTGAAAAGCCAGCGCATCAGGTATTGGGAAAGCGCCGGCTGATTGCCGTTCAGGCTGATCACCCGTATATTCAGTGCCATTTTTCCTACGCTTTGCCCATTGAACATGGTTTCACAAATGAGGTGGTAAAAAACGACAGGTATGACTAATACGATGATAAATATCCATGTATTATTGGACAAAAAACTATCAAAATTTCCAAAGCCTATAATAGCAAGAATTAGAATAACATAGCCGGCAATACAAAGATAATCTAGGAGACGGGCAAATATCCTGTCAGATAATCCGGCCAGTTCATAATCCAGTTTAATATTTTGCGTAGTTGTAACAGAAATTATTCCCATTTGCCAAAGATGAAAAAAAAAATTGTTTCTTTGATACCTTTCCTGAAATGATATGCGCGAAGCCCAGTTTTTAAAACAAAATGCAGACAAGTGGAAACAATATGAAACGATATTGGTTTCTGGTTCGGCGACGGATGAATTAGCATTGGGTTTCGTGGAACTCACTGACGACCTGGCGTATGCAAGAACTTTTTACCCGGAAAGTAATTCTGTAAAATACCTCAATGGCCTTGCTTCCCGTTTTCATCAAAAAATTTACAGGAATAAAAAAGAAAAACGGGGGAGAATATTTTGGTTCTGGCAATTTGAATTGCCGGTTTTATTTAAAAAATACCAAAAACAATTTTTAGTTTCTTTTCTATTTTTTCTTGTATTCGCTTTGATGGGTGCGCTTTCTGCTAAGTATGATGAAAATTTTGTGCGCCTGATTTTAGGGGATGATTATATTAATATGACAACGCATAATATTGAAACGGGAGATCCATTTGGGGTATATAAAAATGCAGACTCGCTGACAATGTTTTTTTTTATAGCGTATAATAATATTTCCGTGGCATTTTTGGGGTATGTGCTGGGCATATTTTTTTCTGTAGGAAGTATCTGGATGCTATTACGCAATGGCATCATGATGGGTTCATTCCAGTATTTTTTTATATCAAAAGGGTTGGGCTTACGTTTTCTTACAGTTGTCTTTATCCATGGTACGCTTGAGTTGTGGAGTATCATTATTGCCGGAGCCGCAGGACTGATCTTAGGCAACAGTATTTTATTTCCGGGAACCTATAAGCGTAGTGTTTCTATTTTGCGCGGTGCAAAAGATGGTTTAAAAATCGTGGTAGGCCTCATTCCACTTTTTCTAACGGCTGCTTTTTTTGAAAGTTTTGTTACACGTCATACAGAAATGCCGGTCATCGTCAACATACTTATTTTATTAGGTTCTATTTTATTTATCATTTGGTATTTTATCATTTATCCAAATAAGCTGTATAAAAAAATGCAGCTTTTACAAACAGCAATCCCTGAAAAATCACAATCAAACTTTATTCAATGGTTCATCAAAAAATCCATCTCCGAAAAATAAGAGACCTCAGTGATAACCTGAGTGATACTTTCCAGTTTATCCGACAGGAATTCAAGCCTCTCGTAAAATCGTTTATATTGATCGCGGGCGTTTTCCTGCTGGCCAATTCAATCATGAGTGGTATCTATCAAAAAACCGCTTTCGGTTTCCTGGACGGTATACAGTCCGGCAATACGGCAGACGAAACACAACTATTCAGCACATTATTTACCCCGGGTTATTTTATCACTATCGGGCTTACCTGGCTGAGTATGCTTTCAATGAATGTGGTGGTGGCATGCTATATGAAAGTGTACCAGGAAAAAAATGAATCGCCATCTTTTGAGGAAGTCTGGAAATATTTTGCCCGCTATTTTCCCAAAGTTATTTTTTTTAGTATTCCACAAATTGTGCTGGTCATTATCGGTTTACTGTTATGTTTATTTCCCGGCATTTACCTGGCCTTTGTATTTGTGCCTTTCCAATTTATTATTGTAATGGAGGATGCAGATTTTTCAGGCGCCATCAGCCGTTGTTTTGATATTATTAAAAGAAATTTCTGGATGTCCGTGGGAATATACATAGTGGCATATATCATTTATACTTTCTCATCTGCTATTATTGGTTTTGTTGTTGCGGCAATTGTTGGCGTTATTTCTTATCTCACAACGAAACAATTGAGCACTACTGTGGGAATTGTAATGAGCGTAATTAATATTATTGGATATGCTTTTTACCTGGTTTTTCTTGTTTCAGCATTCCTGAATTATTGCAGCCTCACGGAAAGCCATGATGGAACAGGGCTTTCAGAAAGATTGGAAACACTTGGTGAAAAAAATGATTTGCACACTAACCTGGAAGAAGAATATTAATGAAACCACTATTTCTTTTTATATTTTTTCTTGTAAGCAGTTTACCTGTTTTTTCAGGGCAATTGCCTTCGGCAGATTCTTCTAAAATAACTGTGAGGGTAATTCCTGAAAAAGTGATCAGGTCTTATAAAAATAACCCGGCATATGATTATGAAAAAGTGATCGCACAGGATAAATCCATTTTCGAACGGATCATGGAATGGATATGGAATAAATATGATGATCTGATGCGTATGAAATACGGCCTGCTCACGCGTAATATTATTTTTCTCATAATTGGCATTGCCACTGTCCTGTTTTTTTTCTATAAAATCCTGAAAGGCAGCAATGGCGGTATTTTTGAAGCCGGCAGTAAAAAAGTGAATGAATTTTCACTGGATACAGAAGACCTGCACCAGATAAATTTTGATGAAGCCATTCAATCGGCTTTGTCTGCTGGTAATTATAATGTTTGTATCAGGTTGCTATACCTGAAAAGCCTCAAAATTTTATCGGAGAAGAACCTCATCAACTGGCAGATGAATAAGACCAATTCAACCTATATACGTGAATTGGAAAAACCTGCGATCCGGCAGCCCTTCGAAGTCTTGACCAGTTATTTTGAGCGCGTGTATTATGGAGATGCAAGAAGTGAAAAAAATGATTTTGATGAAATGAATGAAAAGTTTTTAAAGCTCAACGAACAACTCTGATTTATGAAAGGGTATAAATTTTTTATTGGCCTTTTCATTGCCCTCCTGGT
Source organism: Chitinophagaceae bacterium (assembly GCA_049289155.1). Taxonomy (GTDB): domain Bacteria; phylum Bacteroidota; class Bacteroidia; order Chitinophagales; family Chitinophagaceae; genus JAFDXJ01. The sequence continues at coordinate 12,904 of JBAQJB010000214.1, read as the reverse complement.
GTTGTATATCATCGCGCAATATTATAAGCCGCATGAATTTGACTGGACAATTTCTATGGAAAAAAACAGCAAAGAACCGTATGGTTCATCTGTCTTATTTGATCAACTGCAGTATTTATTTCCCGGGAAAGATATACAAACCCAACAGATTCCAATTTATAATACACTGCATGAAAAGGAGTTTTCCGGGAGTACTTATCTATTGCTGGAACCAGCAATAGAATTGGGAAAAACAGATATCAATGAATTATTAAATTTCATTAAAAATGGCAATACGGCATTCATTGCCGCAACTTCTTTTGGAAAAGAATTTTCGGATTCCCTGGGCATTGAAGCGTCAACAGATATTGATTTACTTCCGGATGATTCTGCAGGAGTAAATTTTACCAATCCTAAATTGAAAAGCAAAAAAAATTTTTATTTTAATCATTCCACTTTTGCGGATTATATACAAAAAATGCCGGGCGGAGATTCAGCCATTGTGCTCGGCGTGAACATGAAAAATAAACCGGATTTTATTCAACTGAATATGGGAAAAGGAAAAATATTTCTGCATATATCTCCGATTTGTTTCACCAATTATTTTATGTTGAAAGAAGATAATGCAACGTATACATCCACTGCTTTATCGTATGCAGACAAAGACTCCGGTAATATTTTCTGGGATGAATATTATAAATCCGGCAGGGAAGGGGCCACTACGCCACTCCGCTTTTTTCTTTCCAATGAATTTCTTAAATGGGCATTATGGTTGTCCATTATTGCATTATTGGTGTATGTATTTATAGAAATCAAAAGAAAGCAACGCATCATACCAGTACTGGATCCATTACGTAATACAACACTTGATTTTGTACAAACTGTTGCTACCGTGTATTTGAGCAAAAACGACCATACTTCTATTGCTAAAAAGAAAGTGGCAAACTGGCTGGAATTTATCCGGAAAAAATATTATATACCTACACAAATTATAGATGAGGATTTTGTGACCCGGCTTAGTAAAAAAAGTGGTATCGGCCAGGAATTGATTCATGCTATTTGCTTTACGGCATTAAAGACGGAAAATAATCCAACTATTTCACAGGAAGAACTGGTTCATTTATCCAATAATATTGATGATTTTTACAACTACGCTCAAAAATAAAAACGATGGAAATAAATATGGAAACAAACAATTTGACTGAAACGATTCATAACATAAAAAGAGAAATTGCAAAAGTGATTGTAGGCCAGGAAAACATGATTCACCTGTTGATGGTTGCCTTGCTGGCGGATGGCCATGTGCTTATTGAAGGCGTTCCGGGTGTAGCCAAAACATTGACGGCAAAATTGCTGGCACGCTGCCTGGACGTGCCTTTCAGCCGGATACAATTTACACCCGACCTGATGCCGAGTGATGTTATCGGCACATCGGTTTTTAACCCGCAAACTGCAAATTTCAGTTTTAGAAAAGGCCCTGTTTTTGGACAATTGATCCTGATTGATGAGATCAACAGGGCACCGGCCAAAACCCAGGCTGCATTATTTGAAGTGATGGAAGAAAGACAGATCAGTTATGATGGCACGACCTATAAAATGGATGAACCATTTATGGTTTGCGCTACGCAAAACCCGATAGAACATGAAGGAACGTATCGCTTGCCTGAAGCGCAGCTTGACCGGTTTCTCATAAAAATAATTGTCCCATATCCAACGGCGCAGGATGAAATTGGTATCTTAAAAATGGCGAATACCGCGCATGTAAATGAGTTGTTACTGTCTGTTGAAAAAGTGATAACCGGTAACGAGGTAATACATTACAGGAGACTGGTAAATTCAATTCATGTGGAAGAAAAAGTACTGCAATATATAGCGGACATAGTACAGGAAACCAGGAATAATACTGGATTGTTTTTGGGTGCGAGCCCGCGTGCATCAATAGCTATTTTGAATTGTGCCAAAGCTTCTGCAGCATTAAATGGCCGCGATTTTGTTACGCCGGATGATATTATAGAAGTGCTTTCACCCGTGCTTTCACATCGTATCATTGTAACACCGGAAAAAGAAATGGAAGGCGCGAACTCTGCGGATGTATTAAATGAAATTGTAAAAAAGATAGAAGTACCGCGTTGATTATTTTGCTTAAACAATCTTTATTTCCTTGAAAAGAATTTACCATACGTATATCAGTGCATTATATACCCGGCAACGGTTCTATGTGTTACTGATCATTTGTGTTACATTTTTTGTGATGCGTTTTTTTATTGAATGGCTGGGAGTTTTGCCTTACCTGTTTTTTGGAATTTTTATACTCTTTGCAATGCTGGATTATATTCAATTATTTTTCACTAAAGCATTTGTTTTTGCCAGGCGTTCTCATGCGAAAAGATTAAGTAACGGAGATCAAAACGAGATCAAATTAACGATTGAAAATAAATATCCGTTCCCGGTTAACCTGGAAGTGATTGACGAAGTGCCGCACCAGTTTCAGCGCCGGGATGTGCATTATGATTTTTCCATGAAAGCCGGTGAAACTCAAAATTTGTTATATCATTTGCGTCCTGTGAAAAGAGGTGAATATAATTTTGGTAAAACAAATGTATATGTAAGCGGGCCTATCGGTATTTTCAACAGGCGCTTCCAGTTTGGAGATACGTATAATGTACCAGTTTATCCTTCCTACTTGCAATTGCATAAATTTCAACTTTTTGCGATCAGCAATCAACTCGTAGATGCAGGGCTCAAGTTAATCCGCAGGATCGGCCATAGCATGGAGTTTGAGCAAATAAAAGAATATGTAGCCGGTGATGATTTTCGTACAATGAACTGGAAAGCCACGGCCCGTAAAGGCCAGTTTATGATGAACAATTATACAGAAGAAAAAAGCCAGCAGGTATATAATATTATTGATAAAAGCCGTGTAATGAAAATGCCTTTTGAGGGATTGAGTTTACTGGACTATGCAATAAATGCTTCCCTGGTATTGAGTAATATCGCATTGTTGAAGCAGGACCGTGCGGGCCTGGTTACGTTTGCTGAAAGTATCAGTGCATTTATTCCTGCGGATAAAAAAGGTGTTCAAATGCAGCGCATTCTCGAAACTTTATACAGGCAAAAAACCCGGTACCTGGAAAGTGATTTTGAAAAATTATATATTTTACTCAGGCGCCGGGTAAATCAAAGAAGCCTGATTATTTTATATACAAACTTTGAATCGGTAAATAGTATGCGCAGGCAATTGCCTTTTTTGAAAAAAATTGCTTCCTATCATTTACTCGTTATTGTTTTCTTTGAAAATACAGAGTTGGAAAAACTCGCCAATCAAAAAAATACAGGCATTGAAGATGTTTATAATAAAGCACTCGCTGAAAATTTTATTGCAGGGAAAAGACAAATCGTAAAAGAATTATCACAGGCAGGAATTATTTCTATCCTGACCGCCCCGGAAAAATTAACCGTGAATGTGATCAATAAATATTTGGAAATTAAAGCGCGTCAACTCATTTAATTTTTTTACATTTAAACAAAAAAATATGGCTTACTGGCTGGTGAAATCTGAACCCGGTGTATATAGCTGGGACCAATTGCAAAAAGATAAAGAAACAACCTGGGATGGCGTACGCAATTATGCGGCAAGGTTAAATTTGATGGAAATGAAAAAAGGAGACCAGGCATTTTTTTACCATAGCAATGAAGGCATGGAAATAGTGGGGATAGCAAAAATATCCAAACCGTTTTTTCCCGACCCGACAACTGAAGATGAGCGCTGGGTGAGCGTTTCCATCAAGCCATTTAAAAAATTAAAAAACCCGGTGTCATTGGCAGATATAAAAAATGAAAAAAAATTAGCCCAAATGGACCTGGTCAGATTGGGCAGGCTTTCTGTGCAAAAAGTGCGCGAGGAAGAATGGGAAAAAGTACTGGAAATGAGTAATGGTTAAAAAAAAATTTAAATAAAATTGAAAAAAAATTTAGTTGTTTTTACAGGCGCGGGCATCAGTGCGGAAAGTGGTTTGAAAACTTTTCGGGATGAAGATGGCTTATGGAATGGCTATAAAATTGACGAAGTGGCGACACCGGAAGCCTGGATAAAAGACCCGGAAAACGTACTTGAATTTTATAATCAAAGAAGAAGGGATGTGGCATTGGCAAAACCCAATGCTGCGCACCTGGCATTGGCAGCATGGCAAAATGATTTTAATGTTACGATCATCACGCAAAATATTGATGACTTACATGAACGTGCCGGGAGCATAAATGTGATTCATTTGCATGGCGAGATATTTAAAATGCGCAGCGAAAAAAATTCACAAAAGTTATTTGAAATAAAAAATGATATACAATATGGAGATAGGGAAGAAGATGGTGCGCAATTACGGCCACATATTGTCTGGTTTGGAGAGGAAGTTCCTATGATGGAAGAAGCCATGCATGTAATGGAAAAAGCCGAAATTTTTGTTGTGATGGGAACCTCCCTGGTCGTATACCCGGCTGCAGGATTAGTGCAATGTGCGCCATATGGAATTCCCAAATTTGTGGTTGATAAAAAATTACCTTTTACAGGAAACATCAATAACCTCGTTACCATTGAAAAGCCCGCCACAAAAGGAGTGGAGGATTTAAAAAAATATTTGGACCAACTGAAATAAACATTCAGGGAATTATTTGAATCAGGAAATTGTTTCATTAAATTGTATGCCTTCTTCTTCAAGCCTTTCCAAAACGGGATTATAAATTTCCGGTAAAACAGGAATATGCAAACCGGTTACTTTCAATTTACCTTCAAGTATCAGCGTAGCAGCAATACCAAGTGGTAAGCCTACTGTTTTTGCCATTGCCGTCAATATGCTGTTTTCACCTTTCACAACAAGACTGCTATGAATTTTTTTAGTCGCATTGTTAAGTACATACTCAATTTCATGCAACATCACGATCATGTCTTTATCTGCTGGATTCAATTTTAATTTTGTTTCCAGGATAGATTGAAAAATGTCAGCTGCGCTGCACCGGCCGCGGTCAATGATTTGTTGCTCATGCAATCCTAAAAATTCCATTTGCTGAATAAATAATTTATCTTTTGAAAGTGCATTATTTTCAAAACCAAATTCTTCTTTTGTAAAAGGAAAGTCCGGGTTTAAAAATCCATACTTTTCCAGGTGCGTTTTAAAAAAATCTGCAATCGTCATGTTCCCTGTGTCATGCATCAATGTCTCATCTGTGAAACGCAGTGATACGATGTGTTTCCAGCCTTCAATGAATTCGGGGTATCGTAAAGTTGTTCGAACAAAAGTCCGGGCGTTTTCCAAATGGTACAAAGAAATATAACTCAATGAATCCCTGTTTGGATAATAGGCCAATTCCATTTCATCCGTGATGGTTACTTTTGAATGGCCTGAAAATACTTCATCATAGGTGCATTTTATTGTTTCGCCATTTTCTATAAACTCCGCACCTGCTTTGCCCGCGAGTACTATATTTCTTGGATTCCAGCTGATTTTATAATGCCATGGATTATCGTCGTCTTCGGGCGCCACCAATCCGCCGCAATGAGATTTAAATGAAGTAACGATTCCATTTTCATTTTTAATAGCATCCAGTATTTTCATGGCACTCATATGATCAATCCCGGGATCGAGGCCCATTTCACAAAGAAAAAATAAACCTTTCGCATTGATCTCGTTTTCCAGTGCCCTGATCTTTTCATCTATATAAGAAGCGGTCAATAAATGTTTAGAAGATAAAATGCAATCCTGTGCTATCAAATAATGCAATGCATGTGGCAACATAGATATAACAACAATTGCAGATTCAACCAGTGACTGGCGTGCTTCTTCATCGTTGATATTTATTTGGACAGCTTTTACAAATTCATGCACACCCACTTTTTCCTGAACTGCAGGTAAATCATAATCTGCAACAAGGATATGCCATTTATTTTTTGCGCTGATATTCTTTAAATAGTCAATTAAAACCCCGGCGGATTTTCCCGCACCAAATAAAACGATTTGATTTGTAGATGGCATACTCATTCTTTTGCTTATTGAAAGCAGCGAAGGTAATACCGGAATTTTAAAAAAATTTAATCTGCGATCAGGTAAAGGTTTTTTTGTGGGGCACTTACCATGGAAACCTTGCAGGTGATGGTAGCCGCTTGTTTTGCATCTGGCGGAGTTACCGTAACAGCCTGGTCAGGAGAAAGATTTTTTACATATACAGTTTGGCCTTTCTGGAATTTGCCGGATGCATCAAAATATTGAAGATCGATCATTACCAAATCAAGTTTCGTCTGGCTGATGTTACTTACTTTGTAGTTATAACTAACAGCGCCATTTGCATTTTCACCAGAAGGTTGAATCGTAATGTAATTTTTGATAACATTATTATCTGTCGGTTTGCTGGATGTGAAAACGTCATCCGATTTTTTTTGTGATGATACTGTTGCAATATTTTTATTTACCACATTTTTAGGTGTGGATACCGCAGGATTTGAAAGTGGACTATTTGTAGATTTTATTTGGCTTGTTACCACTTTATTTTGAACAGGCTGGCCTTTAAAACCTGTTTGTTGTACAGGTTGATTGGCTACTGGTTTTTTTATGCCTGCAGTTGCATTGGCATTTTTGGCAATAGTCTTACTTTGAACCGGAACCGTTAATACTGCCGTTCTTACATCCGGGTTCGTTTGTTCAATAATATTATTTTCATTGCTCTTTGGTTGATTTTGCAGCTCTTGCGAATTTGATGTTGTTGTATTCTTAGAAACCACAGCCTGGTTCACTTTCCCCGGTACATCTTTTGCATTTTGTAAATAACCGGATACGAAATATCCGCCACCAAGTAAAAAAATAAATGATGCTGCAATACTCACAGTTGCGATATTCTTTTTATAAAAAGAATTTTTATTAGCCGAAACAAGCACAGCTCCATCTTCCTGTTCGCCATTTGCAAAAAAATTGCTTTGAGAAGTGTGACCATTATTTGTTGTAACCGTTTTGTTGGTTCCGGCAGTACTTTTAAATTTATTATTTTCCCAGGTGTTCAATACGGATTGCCATGCAGGTGCCGGTGATTTTTCGTGTTGTTCTGCAATAGGAATATTTTTTTCTGGAATTGCAGGTTTTTGTTGTTCTATAATTTCAGGTTTCCTTGTTTCTATTCTACGCCAGTCTGCTCGAATTCGTATTCTAGGTTTTGCTGCAGGTTGTATGGGAATTTCAACTACTGTTTCTTGAAATACAGGTACAGGTTCATTATATACCGGCGCTTCAGTAACCACTTTAATTTGAGGTTTTTTATAAAACCGGTCAAAAGGTTGTTCTTCGACGATAGGCGCGAAGGCTTTTAATTCTGCCACTTCACTTGGATATTGCCAGGCAGCGGTTTTACCAGAAGCCCAAATCAGGTCATAGGGTTTTAATCCTTTTTCAATAAGCGATACTGCAGTATAAGGACCTGTTTCCTTGTTATCTCTTAAAAGCTGGTATTGTTGCATAATGAGAAGTTGAGTTGAAAATATTACCGGTTATTTTTCATCCCTTTACATAAATGCATTTTTAGGTGATTTATTGTAAAAAAATGGTTATTTCTTATGCAATATTCAATAAACGTACCAATTATATATTTTGAATTTCTTAAAAAAAACAAAAATAGGGAACAGTTATTCATGCGCTATCAAACCTATGTTTTTGAATGTGGAAAAGCATTTAATAAATGTAAATATTGTATGCGGAATTTAGGCTTCTTATACATAAATTTGCAAGCCTTCAAAAAGGCGCCTATTTTTTCTAAAATCAAATAATGGAAGAACAAAACCTCCCACCGGAAACAACCGATACAGACAGGGTTATACAAATCAATATTGAAGATCAAATGAAAACGGCATACATAGATTATTCTATGTCCGTAATTGTTGGACGTGCATTACCCGATGTGCGCGATGGCTTTAAGCCCGTACACCGCCGGGTTTTATTTGGAATGCGCGAACTTGCAAATTATAGTAACCGCCCCTATAAAAAATCCGCCCGTATCGTTGGTGAAGTGATGGGAAAATACCACCCGCATGGTGACGCATCTATTTATGATACACTGGTAAGAATGGCGCAGGACTGGACTGTCCGTTACACAATGGTGGACGGCCAGGGAAACTTTGGCAACCAGGATGGAGACATGCCTGCGGCCATGCGTTATACGGAAGTGCGGTTGCAAAAGCTGGCGGAAGCAATGCTGGAAGATATTGAAAAAGACACGGTGGATATGCAGTTGAATTTTGATGATTCACTGGAAGAACCAACAGTGTTACCATCGCGGATTCCTCAATTACTTATTAATGGAAGCAGTGGTATTGCTGTAGGAATGGCTACGAATATGATGCCGCATAATCTTGGTGAAGTAGTGGATGGTTGTATCGCCTACATTGAGGATAAAGAAATAACGGTTGAGGACCTCATGAAGTTTGTGAAAGCGCCCGACTTCCCAACCGGCGGAATTATATATGGCATGGAAGGTGTTCGTGCCGGCCTGATGACAGGCAGAGGCAGGGTAGTGCTTCGTGGGAAAACGACCATTGAAACGAAAGCAAGTGGCCGGGAACAAATCATTATTACTGAAGTACCTTACCAGGTCAACAGGGATACACTAACAGATAAGATCGGCCAACTGGTCAATGGTAAAATCATTGATGGCATCGCGCATATTAATAATGAAAGTAATAACAGGGAAGGAACCCGCATCGTTATTGACCTCAAGAGAGATGGCGTTGCCAATGTGGTCGTTAATAAATTATATAAATTTACTGAGCTGCAGACCAGCTATGGTATTAATAATGTGGCCCTGACGAAGGGGCGGCCAAAGATTTTAAATCTCCGGGACCTGATCTCGGAATTTGTAGAATTCAGAATGGAAGTGGTTATACGCCGCGCAAAATTTGAACTAAGAAAAGCCAGGGAACGGGCACATATTTTATTGGGTTATTTATTAGCGCTTGATCATCTTGATGAAGTAATCAGGTTGATCCGTGCATCCGCCACACCGGATTTAGCGAAAGCAAACCTGGTGGATGCAGGTTGGGGTATAGATGAGATACAGGCAAAAGCGATTCTTGAATTAAGGTTGCAGCGACTTACGGGAATGGAGCGGGATAAAATCAAGGATGAATACGAACAACTCATGCAACAAATTCAGGCCCTTGAAACTTTACTTGGAGATGAAGGACTTCGATATGAGCTTATAAAAAAAGAACTGCTGGAAGTAAAAGAAAAATTTGGGGACGCGAGGAGAACTGAAATTCAATACCTCGCTGATGAGATGAGAATGGAGGATCTTATTGAAGAAGAAGACGTTGTGATCACTATTTCCAATTTAGGTTATATTAAAAGAACTTCTGCTACAGAATACCGGCAGCAGCGCAGGGGAGGGCGAGGTGCCATTGGAAGCAAAACGAGGAATGAAGATTATGTGGAGCATTTGTTTGTCGCTTCCACACATCATACTTTATTATTTTTCACAGAAAAAGGGAGGTGTTTTTGGATGAAAGTGTACGAGATTCCGGAAGGCGAAAAACAAGGCAAGGGCCGCGCTATCCAAAATTTAATTCAAATTCCGCAGGAAGATAATGTGAAAACGATCATTGCCGTAAAATCCCTCGATGATAAAGAATTTATAGAAAATAATTTTATCATTCTTTGTACCCGGAAGGGAATAATTAAGAAAACAAAACTGGAAGGTTTCAGCAGGCCAAGGCAAAATGGTATTAATGCCATTCACATAAATGAAGGCGATGAGTTATTGGAAGCACGTATGACGGACGGCTCCCAGCAAATTATGATGGCGCTGAAAAGCGGCAGGGCTATACGTTTTCCGGAAGATAAAGTAAGGCCAACAGGACGTGGCGCAACAGGTGTAAATGGTATCTCTGTCAATAGTGAAAATGACGAAGTGATTGGCATGATATGTGTCAATAAGGAAGAAAGTGGAAAAACCGTTTTGGTAGTAAGTGAAAAAGGTTATGGGAAAAGAACATCTGCCGAAGAGTACCGGGTTACCAACAGGGGTGGAAAAGGTGTGAAGACAATTAATATTACTGAGAAAACCGGGAAACTTGTTGGAATTTTGGATGTGTCGGAAAATGAAGACCTGATTATTACATGTAAATCAGGCATCACGCTCCGGACAGGAGTTGCTAATATTAAAGAATCAGGCAGAGCCACGCAGGGTGTCATCCTGATCAGGTTGGATGCAGGAGATGAGATCGCAGCGATATCGAAAGTGAATGAACCAGAAGAAGTGGAAATTCAGGAAATTTCTACAGAGGAAAATAGTGAGCATATAGACAACAACATTAAAAATAAAGAATCCGAAGATTCTGAAAACGATGAAATTGATTCACCATAAATTTCATAATTATAAAACCATAAAGAAAAAAAATGAAAAAACTTATCCTGGCAGTTTTATGTATTTCATTATCCGCAGCTGCCTTTTCCCAGAATTACAATGCAATCACATTATTTATAGCGCAAAATAAATTTGACCAGGCAAAGACTGAGCTGGGCAAATTAATGCTTGATGAAAAGGGCAAAGAAAATCCAAAAACATATTTATTTGCCTTACAGTTATATAGTGAAATATATGCTGATTCTGCATTACATCTTCAATACCCCGATGCCGGCGATAAAGCTGTTGAGGCATTACATAGCTATGTAGAGAAAGATCCAACGCTAAAAGATTTGAAAGAAGAGGGGCCGCGTCCAATTGGCATAATGTATTCTTCCGCGTTCAATAACGGGCGGCAGGATTTTATGAATAGTAAATGGGATGAATCATTTCATAATTTTAAAATTGCAGAAGAAATGAGCGCTTTTGCCAATACGAATGGCTTTAGTGAAAATAAAATAAAGATTGATACGACAACTATTCTTTATGCCGGCTATGCTGCTCAAAATGCTGGAAAAGCGGATGAAGCGGTAGAGCGGTACAAAAAACTAGCTGACGAGAAAATTGGTGGAAAAGAGTATGAAGAAATGTATAAGTTCATATTAAATAACGCAACACAGAAAAAAAATGAAACTGAATTCAAAAAGTATTTAGCAATCGCTAAAGAATTATACCCTGATGATGCAGCCATCTGGAGCCAGTTTGATGTAAATTATTTGGGTGAAACTGCTGACTTAAAAGAAATGATGAATAAGTACAAGGTGGATGATGCAGCAGGAACTTTAAAAGCTAAAGATTATATAGCATACGCTGAAATGTTTGCCCAGCCTGATAAAGACAAGGTAAAGGATATGGACAGCCTTCAACAGGTAAATCTTAACCTTATGTCCTCTGATGCATATGCGAAAGCATTTACCCAGGAGCAAAATGGAATTTATATGTTCAATGCCGGCGTACTTACCTATAATATTTTTGGAGTTTTAGATCAGCGTTTTTACGATGCACGCGGTGAATCACCTGTGTTGAAAAAGCAAAGGGATTCTATTTTAGTTCAACAAAAGATGTATGCGGATAAATCTATAGATTACCTGGAGCAGGCATATACTATTTTAAAAGCAAAAACAGACCGTACGAAAAATGAATCCAATAGCCTGAACCGTGCAGTGGATTACCTGGCTAATTTATATATTTGGAAAAGAGATAAAAGCAAAGGCATTAATCCAAAAGATTACGATAAATATGATGCAAAGTTCCAACTCTACGATGCGGAACACGATAAGTATAAAGAATAAAAATATAGTTTGGACAAATAAGACTGCCGGTATTGAATGCCGGCAGTTTCTATTTCTAGGATAGAATAGGCGCTATTTAATGCATACTACTTAACATAATATTAATTATAGGAAATATGGTTTTTATAATATTGATAAACAAAATTCCATGCGATCAGTTCACTTATTCCAACGGAGCGCTTCATGCTAAGCTGATCTCTTAAAACATGCATAACATAAAAATATGACACCTGGTTACTTTCGGGGGCTAATTGGTATTGCATTTTCAAACACAAAACGTTCCGCTGGAACGTCATTCAATAAATTAAATTTATTCTACCTATGAAATGTTCCGCTGGAACTTTGAAGAAGAAGATGATTGTCGCTGGTACTCCCAATAAAATATTTTTCAAAAAATTAAAAAATTAAAACCGGGAACTTTATCAATTCCCGGTTTTAAAATACTGATCGCTTACTTACATAAAACCTGCTAAAGTCGGGTAGACAAGATTCGAACTTGCGACCCCACGCCCCCCAGACGTGTGCGCTACCGGGCTGCGCCACTACCCGTTTTTATTCCTGTACTGTACCAGCGCTGCAAATGTAAACGCTTTTAATAAATTTCATCTTATCTTGCATCAAATTTTCCGACTCCAAGCATGCTTATTTTACTGAAAAATGTAAAAATCACTGACCCGCAATCTCCACATAATGGGCTCGTTAAAGACATCCTGGTTGAAAACGGTATTATAAAAAAGATCGGGAAAAACATTGCTTCGCCAAAAGAAAAAACAGAGATCGTTGATTTAAAATCATATACAGCCTCCCCCGGCTTTGTAGACATTTTTTCTAATTTCTGTGACCCGGGTTACGAACAAAATGAAACCCTCGAATCAGGCAGTAATGCCGCGGCACATGGTGGTTACACACGGGTTTTTATTTTACCCGAAACAAACCCGGTGACTGATAAAAAAACTTCTGTTGAATACATTGTTGAAAAATCCAAAAACCTTCCCGTACATGTTCAACCGCTTGGTGCAGTCTCAAAAAACACCGAAGGCAAAGACCTGGCGGAAATGTATGATATGTATAAAAGCGGGGCTATTGCATTTACTGATGGAAATAAACCCTTACAATCTGCAGGTTTACTGGTCAAAGGACTTGAATATATCAAAGCCATTGATGCCACAATCATACAGGTGCCGGTTGATAAAAGTATAGCAACA
>JBAQJB010000213.1:0-4479 GCA_049289155.1 Chitinophagaceae bacterium | reverse complement strand
TGGAAAACCAATGCGTTTCCTTCAGCACTTTTACTTTTAAATATGTATCATAGTATTCATGATGTGTAATTCCTGTAAAGTGGCGGATGTGTACATTCTTAATACCGGTCTCCTCCTGAACTTCACGAATGGCGGAGGTTTCTGGCGATTCACCTGTTTCCATTTTGCCTTTGGGTAAATCCCATTTCCCGCGACGGAAAATCATCAGCAATTCATTTTTTTCATTAAAGACAAGTCCGCCTGCGGCAAGAATTTTTTTCATACAAGTTTTTTAAGCAGAACATTTTTACCCACAACAGTATCCGGGCAAAAATAAATATAGTTACTTTCGCCTCCAATAAAATCATGGCTATGTTACCGGATCAAAAAATCGTTGCTGAAAAATTATTATCGGCCGGCGCAGTGAAACTCAGTCCGGGGCAACCTTTTACCTGGGCGAGTGGCTGGAAAAGCCCGGTCTATTGTGACAATAGAAAATTATTATCACTTCCTTACACGAGAGATTTTATTAAAAGTGAATTATGTAATTTAATTTTTGAAAAATTCAATGATGCTGCAGTGCTTGCAGGTGTAGCAACTGCGGGCATCGCATGGAGTGCTATGGCTGCTGACCAGTTGAAATTGCCATTGGTATATGTGCGGCCAAAGCCAAAGGATCATGGCCTGGGTAACCAGGTAGAAGGCGTATTGCAGGAAGGCCAGAAAGTGGTAGTAGTAGAAGACCTTATATCTACAGGGAAAAGCAGTTTGCTTGTCGTGGATGTGTTGCGAAATGCCGGTGTGGAAATTTTAGGAATGGTATCAATTTTCAATTATGGTTTTTATGAAGCAGAAATTGCATTCAAAGAAAAAGAAGTAACTGTTTTTTCTTTATCCAATTATGAAACCATGATAGAACTGGCTATGGAAAAAGGCATTGTAAAAGCGGAAGATGAAGCTGTATTACAGGCCTGGAGAAAGAATCCGGCGGAATGGGGGAAATGATTTTTCAGAATTCTTTTACCCGTTTTTTTTGAATAAAATGATTGGTCCATTTTGAAAAAAAGATGAACAGGCCAATGAACAAAAGTATTATTCCCTTTATCAAAAATTCCAGGAAAATATTATTAAATTTTTCGCCTGCAAACCATGCAAATGGTTTTACAGTATTCCATAAAATCCAATAGAATTTTACAAGTAATAAAGAAAGAATAAGTACAATAACTGCATTCAGCCAAAACCATTTCTTCCGAATACAAATCGATAAGGAAATTATAAATGAAGTGATGAGCCCGGCAAAGCCGGAAATAATTATTGTTGAAACAAAACTATTTGGAGCTTGTCCCCACCATGCGCCTTCGGAAAAGGGTGTAATAGTTTTAAACTCTTCAGCAAATTGTATATTTGTTAGAAAAGATATCGTATAAAAACCTGTCATTAAAAACCAGCCGGCAACAAGATGTAACCCGATCAGTTTCAGATTGATTGTTGAAAATCTTGTTGATGATGTCATAGTTCTTTAAGGTACCTCAAGTGTTTTTGGCTTTTGTAAAATAGCAGAAATAAATCCATTGATGGTTTCCGCATTGCCGCCTAAATTATTGTACACGCCAACAACCCTGGGAGTGATCAGTGTTTTGTCTTCATACATTTTAGCTTTAATGGTTCCCAAAGCAAGTATCGCATTTTGAATTGTTGTGGCATTGATTTCACTCGGCATGGGTATTGAACCCGAAATATTTTCACCACTAATACCCAATGTTTGCACCGTTAATGTACCAGAGATTTTTTGAGCAGATGCTTGTACACCGATGGCAAATAAATTGCCCAGGTCTACATTGCCTTTAATGACCGTGATATTGGCAGTTAAGCGTAATCCAATACCTATATAAACCGGCACTACCACGTCGGCCTGCTGCCTGGATGAATCATCCAGCAAGGTAGCTTTCATTTCAAATTGATTTTCTTTTTGTAATTGCACATTAAATGAATTGGTATTGAATTTTATATAATCCAAAATCACTACATAACTATTTCCTTCAACACCTGCTGTTGCTACCGTGAATTTCAAACCACCACTTTTACTAACCTGGCCAATTGCCAGCCGCATCGTTTCATCCGGCAAAGCATTCAATAACCTTGTATTGGTCATTGGTTGGCCACCTTCGTTTATAATTTTAATAGGCAATGGATCGAGTGGATGATAACCAAAAGCATTTGTATTTGTATCTGCAACTGCTCCCAGTGTTTCCGGAACATGGAACGTGGTACAACCTGCAAAAAGAATAGGCGCTAACAAGAGTAGAAAATGGTTTGACAATTTCATGGCCTTGGTTTTAGAATGCGAAGTTCAAATTATATAGAAAGAATATAACGTTCTTAAGATGTTAAATTTAATCTATGTTCAAATATTCAAAGAACCCAATTACCAGTTTATTAGGATCTTCAAATTTAAAACTGCGATGGCCAAATGATGTATTCGTTATATATTGAATCATCCGAATGCCTTGCTGTACGGTCTTTTCGTATAGCTGTTCAATATTCTCCACTTCAATATATAATGAAGCGTTTGTGATCACAGGTGCTTTGCGCCCTTCTTCTATTTCCAATAAACCTGCGCCATTCGGGGATTTGAAAATTGTTCCCCTGTCATATGCGCCCCTGTCCCAGGAATTATAAACTTCTAATTGCAAAACATCTTTATAAAACCTGATCGTTTCAGCATATAAAGGAGTGGAGTAGCCAAACCTGGATTCAGGCATTTTATTTTTGACATTCATATGAAAATTTGTATGTGGAATTTTTTTTAAATAAAATTCCTATTAATAAATGGGCCTGTTATAATTTGGGTTCAATTCATAACAAAATAATTGATACCATTCCGCCTGGATCGCAGAACCCAAGTCCCCATTTTCAATGAGCTGTTCAATAGTCTGGCCGAGATAATGGGATAAATATCCCGCAGTTTGATTTTGGCTTTGAGTGGTGTTGATAAAATTTTCCATATTATCAAAACCTGCAAACCAGTTTGTTTCTTCTATCACCAGTGGTTTTTCCGTTTGATTGTTTGTTACAAAATCAAATGACTGTTGCATTTTACCTTTTTCCGGGTACACATGTGCACTGTTATAATCCAATTGATCATTGAATACTGCTGTCACCCCAAGGCCAATAAAACCAATAGTTACAGGCGTTCTTGTGTCTTCTTCACGAATGGCTGTTTTTAAAGTGGCGATCCAGCTGTTTGTTACTGTTTGCCATGATCTGTGATTGGGTGTACGCGTAAGGTTTTTAACAAAATAATAACCGCCATAAGGCTGGCCGGGCAGCCAGTCATTGGTATTTTTAGAAGGGGTCACAGGTTCATTCATCAGGTTATAAGCAAACACATTATTATAATTTTTTGCAACGCCAGCTACAGCTTTCCAAAACACAGCCTGCGTGGCCCATCTCGATTGTTCATCCATGGCATCATACCATGCAGGCGGGTCTTCTTTTATATAAGCGCATAATCCTGTAATGTCAAGATATAAGCCATAGGTATTTGCAAATTCAATTTCTTCTTTTAATTTAGAAAGAGCCTGTTGGTTGGGCGTTATAGCGTCAATCATAAAGCGATTGTATTGCAGGTGGATGCGAATAACATTCACACCCAACGCTTTCATTTCCCTGAAATCCTGCTTAATAATTTCCCAGGTTGCGGGATCGTACCAATTATCATCAACCAATCTCAATTCATTGGTATTCGTATAATTTACACCCCAGGGAATAAATGCATTTCCATTGGCATCTGCAAAATTTTTTCCCTGTACATGAATCGGTTGGAGCTGGTACGTTTGTTCAATAGATGTATTATTAAATATTATTGGTTTCCCTCTGAATGAAGAAGGCGTTGTGGAATTCCCGGTGAGCGAAACAGGGCCTTTTAATGTTACAAAGCTTCTTGTAACATAACTTCCTTTTTTTAATTTAGAAACCTGTGGAGTAGTTTTATTGCCCGTGGTTAATTCATAATTAATCACAAGCCCGCCTGAGAGTTGAATGGCATTTGCAGAATCATCACCCGCACTCACCCAAAAAGCAATTTCATAGTTATATGTATTATTTTTTACCAAATCCAGTTTACGGATAGCAGTATGAACAGTATATGAAGAAACAGCAACTTTATTTTCTGAAAATGTATTTCCTGCTTCCATTGGCGGTGCCAGGTCTTTTTTGCAGGCCTGCAAAATAATGACCAGGAAAAAAGCAAATATGTTTAAACGTATAAAATGTGTGCGCATTAAAAATAATTTTTACAGTTATAAAATTTTATTTTGTATAGAATTGGTTATAAAATTTTAAAGATAAAAAAACAATTGCAAAACTATGCGGGTTGAAATGTATAATTAAAAGTTTGCTGCTTTGCTTAGTAAAAATTAAAAACAATTCCCCTATGGCGGAGTCAATTTTTGCATGAAAAAAAATCAGGTAAAATTCAATTCATGCATGATTAAGGAG
>JBAQJB010000212.1:0-1570 GCA_049289155.1 Chitinophagaceae bacterium | reverse complement strand
GTACCCAAGGACGTGCCAAGTGAACTGCAATCCCGTGTTGTGACCCACAAGCACATTCGGGACGGCGGCGTCGAGGATGTCCTACAGGAAGACGACGAGGTCCCGTCGAGGTTCCGGGGGCAGTTGACCAACGAGGGTGAGGTGCTGGTGACCACCCAGCACGGCATCCACGCGGCTATGGATGATAGCGGCGGCCAGCTCGTGGCAGCGGGGGTGCACCGGCTTCAGGTCGTCGACCACAACCAGATCTCCGCCGGCTACCTGGCCCTTGTGCTGGGCGGCTCTTGGAACGCACGCTTTCATGTCGGAGCGACTATCTCCCGCGTAGACATCCGCTTACTCGAGGTCCCGCTCGTCAGCAAGGTTGAGCAGAGAGATGTGCAGCTTGCCGATTTCGCAGCGAAGCTCTTGGTGGACCACGGCACGGAGTTGGTTAAGCAAGCAACGGCACTTCGCGCCAGCATGCTAGATGCCCTCCGCTACAACGTGACACTGACGGGCGGCGACCAGTGAACGGAATGCATGCTCATGGCCACCCACCAATGAGTCAGACCGCGCGAACCTCCGAGATCGACGCGCCCAAGATCCCTTCTCGTCGCGATCGCGGTGGCCACGAGCTCCGCCTCGGGGCGTTTAGAACTCCGCTCGGCGGGGCATGCCAGCCGGATCTCCAACCGCTTCCGGCGCGACCCGGGCGCTCTGACAACCCGCGTGGTCTCAGTCGAACGAGCCTGCTGGCTCTCGACTCACGCCAACGCTTCCGACCTCGCAGATAGGCTGCGCGAGCGGCCCCAGTGTCTTCCCAGATTCGGAGAACCAGCAATCGTGTCTGTCCTGTCTAGCTTCGTGTGGAGTGTCGCCGACACCCTGCGCGGCCCGTATGCGGAGGCCGAATACGGCTCGGTCATCCTGCCCTTCACCGTCCTGCGCCGCCTGGAGTGCGTCATGGCCACGCACCGTGAAGTCATGGCCGACATCGTCGCGCAATATCCCGGGGAGCAGCAGCGGCGTACCCATCTCAAAATCAAGACCCGCACGGAGGACAGCACCGGACTGTCCTTCTGGACGACGAGCGATTACACGCTGAGGAAGGCACTGCAGGACCCTGACAACTTGGCCGAGAACCTCATCGACTACGTGGGCGGGTTCTCCGCGAACTTGGACGTGTTCAAGTCGTTCGACTTCGAAAATGTGATCCGCACCCTCGACGCACGTGGCCGGCTCGCCCAAGTGACCCGCCACTTCGAGGGAATCAACCTGTCACCCGCCGAGGTGTCGAACGCGGACATGGGTGACCTGTTCGAGAACCTCATCTACCGGTTCGCAGAGTCCGCCAATGATGGGGCCGGTCAGTTCTACACGCCCCGTGACGTCGTCCGGCTGCTCGTCGACCTGGTCTACGCCGAGGACACCCAGGCACTGCGTGGTCGCGGCACCGTGCGGTCCATCTACGACCCCACGGTCGGTACCGGCGGCATGCTGACCGTCGCCGACGAGCATCTCCACGACCTCAACCCCGACGCATCCACGGCCCTGTTCGGACAGGAGATCAACCCGCGCACCTACGCCA
>JBAQJB010000211.1:0-2008 GCA_049289155.1 Chitinophagaceae bacterium | reverse complement strand
AACCTTTTTGCGCAAGCAAACTTTCATGTGTGCCGGTTTCGCGGATCACACCTTTATCCAAAACAATAATTTTATCGGCCTTGCGGATGGTGCTGAGCCGGTGCGCAATCACAATGGATGTCCTGCCGGAAATAAGTGTATTAATAGCATGCTGTATCATGCCTTCGCTTTCGGAATCAATAGAAGAAGTGGCTTCATCTAAAATCAAAATCGCGGGATCATATAATAAGGCACGTATAAATGAGATCAACTGGCGCTGGCCCATGCTTAGTGTATTACCGCGTTCCATTACATTATAATCATACCCGCCCGGGAACTGCATAATGAAATCATGCACGCCAATAAGTTTTGATGCATGCACTACATCCTCCCTGCTGATTGCTTCGCTGCGCAGCGTGATATTTTCCAGGATAGAACCGGAAAATAAAAATACATCCTGCAACACCACACCAATTTTTTTGCGCAGTGATTCAAGGTTGTACTCAACAATATTTTTTCCATCAATTTCAATCACGCCTTTTTGTATGGGATACATGCGGTTGAGCAAACTGATGATGGAAGTTTTCCCGCTGCCGGTATGTCCCACCAGTGCAACGGTTTCCCCGGCCTGAACTTCAAAATTTATATTTTTCAAAACATAGTCTTCATCCGTATAGGCAAACCAAACTTCTTCAAAATTTATTTTTCCTTTGATATGTTCCGCAGATAATGCATTGGGTAAAGAAGGCGGAATTTCATCCGGGTTATCCAGCACTTTGAAAACCCGTTCTGCCGCGATCATGCCCATTTGCAATACATTAAATTTATCCGCGATCACGCGCAGTGGCCGGAAGATGAGATTTAAATATAAAATAAACGCAACCAGTTTACCGGCGAGGTTTTCATCGGCAATGGGATTATTGGCGGCTTTATTCGCGAGCCACCACACGAGCAAACCCATGGAGACTGCCAATACAATTTCCACGATGGGAAAAAAAATGGAGTACGCAAAAATCGAACGGATATTCGCGTTGCGGTGTTCGGTATTTATTTTTTTGAATTTTTTTTCTTCGCGCTCTTCCGCGCCAAATGCCTGTACGATCATCATGCCCGTCAGGTGTTCCTGCACAAATGCATTCAATGCTTCCACGGCATTCCGAACTTTGATATAACTTTTATTCACTCTTTCTTTGAAATAATACGTGGCCCAAATGAGGAAAGGAAATGGCACAAGCGCAATCAATGTAAGTTGCCAGTCCGTAACAAACATTACCACTAAAATAATTATGATCGACAATAAATCCGCGATAATGGGAATGAGGCCGTCCGCAAAAACATCGTTGATACTTTCAATATCGTTGATGGTGCGCGTCGTCAATGTACCGATCGGTGTGCGGTCGAATTGCCGGAGATTGAGGCCCAGTACTTTTTTAAAAACACTGGTGCGCAGATCTTTTACAACTGCCTGTCCCACCCAGGAAGTAATGAAGGTGAATGAAAAACGTATGACAGATTCTATGAGTAAAAATATGACCTGGAAAATGGTGATGGCAATGATAAATTTTGAAACATCATTTAAATCTGTATTGAAAAAAATCCACTTCAAAAATGCCGGAATGGGTGCATTGGAATGCGTGGCTTTTTCAATTGTTACCTGGATGAGGTATGGACGAACGGGAGTAATGGCCGATAAAACAATAGCCATTACGAGGCTGCCATAAAATTTGCCGCGATAAGGCCGTACATAAATAAATAATCGTTTCAGGTCAGCAAACGCGAAGCCTTTTTCCTTGTTCATATAAGCGGCAAAAATACATTCTTTATTTGCTTTTTTCGCGGAACTAAATAATATTTTGGATGGATGGGAAAAATGAAATTATAGTACTGCTGAATCAATATTTATTTGCATGGGCTTGATGAATGCATGCATGCATCAATGTTATGGCCAGTGTTTTTCATTATGAAGGCTTTGTTGGTGGCGGCTGCTTTTTGATAAAGGCTACGAAGGTCTTCCCGACCTTTTCGTTTG
>JBAQJB010000210.1:0-6354 GCA_049289155.1 Chitinophagaceae bacterium | reverse complement strand
TCCGAAGGACGAACAATGAAACCGCTGTTGTACGGAACCTATATCGGGGGACTTAGGGAGGGCTGACAAACTGCCTCTCTTATATATATGGAGTTGTCGTTTTTAGAAACTAAACAGATGCATGTGTAGTAAGACTTTCAGAGTATAAATGTGAAGATAAACAATATACGACAAGTTGACAAAATTACCACTGTTGGCTACCCCGATAGGGGTTTAGTACAATAACTAAGGTTTCGTTGCATCCGAAGGACGAACAATGAAACCGCTGTTGTACGGAACCTATATCGGGGGACTTAGGGAGGGCTGACAAACTGCCTCTCTTATATATATGGAGTTGTCGTTTTTAGAAATTAAACAGATGCATGTGTAGTAAGGCTTTCAGAGTATAAATGTAAAGATAAACAATATACGACAAGTTGATAAAATTTCCACTGTTGGCTACCCCGATAGGGGTTTAGTACAACAAAAATTTTTGCAATAGCCGGAGTCGACGGAACGCACTTCAACAGCAGCAATTATATTTCACTTTTGTCATCGGCTGACATTACTCTATTAAACATTTGTGGTTAAGTTTGACAAAAAAAATAAATCAACTTCGGTACAAGAGTTACGAACTTCGATGCCCTGCCATCGCAATACCTACCTTTGTGCGCAATCCTCCTGAACCGAAATGACGGGTGGCTTTCACTATATCTAAAGCATTCACGGATTTGTTTTAATCGCTGGAGGAAAAACCTGGTGCTCTAATCTTAAATCAAAATTCAAACAATGGCATAAAAAGAAGCCCGGCTCTGTGAACCGGGCTTTCAGTGTCTTTGAACTTACCGTGCTTTTTTCTTTGGATCCGCTTTCTTTTGTGCTGAGCTTTTCTTTTTAGTAGGCTTATTCTTCCTGGGCTCAGCTGTCTTTTTCGGCATAAATTTAAATTTAAGGTTAATGAATTATTTACACATGGCTGCAGAGTATATCTTCCCTTTCATACATGTTGTCCTTTCAGAAGTGGCAACTTTACAGCCAGACTGTAAGTGAACAAAGATATGCCTATAATGGTAAATCGAAATTTAAGGTTACCCGCTCGGGAATATTGTGGCCTGTCACGTTAGGGGTGGCGATTATTGGGGCAACGAAATTTCAGACCCGACAAAATTCTTTTGGGACAAGGTAATCAGTCTCGCTACATTCTTGTGACAGACAAAAAAGAAATTTCAAAAGCATATATTAAGAAACTTGTAAACGAAGCATACGCAAATTCTCTTTCAAAAATTAAAGACCAAAAACAAATTATAAACGGATAGACAATGATAAAATCGGTTTCAGATAAAAAGCGCCCCGACAAAGTGAAGAAAACAACTACGACTAAAAGAAAATAATGTAAGCAACTCCATGGACGTATGCCTGCTGCTAATAAAAGGTTTTGTGCAAGTTGGGCATGCAGAATACTAATTCTCAACCTGCATAAAGCCCTGCCCTTTGTGTGCTTTTTTTGAGTGCCGTTTTCTTACAAATCAATATCAAAGGGCTGATGTACTATTAGCGGCTTCGTGTCCGCAGTCCCCTGCCAGAGACACTTCAGTTTGCATCAAACTACGCTTCAACAAAAGCTCCATAAACTATCCAACCGCACAAGCGTGTAACCGCTACGAAGCAGGGGCAGGCGCAAGGAACGAGGACATAAAAGATTTCGCCGGGTTCATAACAATTACACCACAATTATTACAGCAATCTTCATACAGGTTTACTTTGCCAATTATTATATTTGCAATTCTGAAACCTTTATATGAAGAAAACATTCCTGCTGCTGTTTTTTAGCTCCTTTGGTCATGGTATTTTGTATGCCCAAAAAATACCTTCAACGCTTTTGTGGAAAATAAGTGGTAACGGACTTGAGAAACCTTCCTACCTGTATGGCACCATGCATTTAACTGATGAAAGAGTTTTTAATCTTGGCGACTCCCTTTATAAAGCAATTGAAAACAGTGATGGTTTTGCCATGGAAATAAACCCAGATGCGCTTACTGAAATGATGATTGACGAAGCAAAAAAAAGCATACTTGAGACGAGGAAAATAAAAGATATGCTGAGTGAAAAAGAATTTAAAAAATATGGCCCGGCGCTTTCCAGGAGATTCAACAAAGACGAAGATGATATTACAACTGAAGATGTTTTTCGTGAAAAAAACAAATGGGTGGAAGAAAGTTACCGCAAAGGTAAAATGATCACTTTCCTGGATACCTACCTGTTTGATATAGCAAGAAGACAAGGTAAGTGGACGGGTGGTGTTGAAGATATTGATGACCATAAAAATGCGCTCGATTATCTTATTGATGAATCGGATATACAGGAACTGGCTGCGGATGATGATAACGATAACGATGCACACGGAACAATTACCCTTGAACAAATGATTAAATACTATGCGGATAATAACCTTAATGCGATTGATAGTATTTCGGGTTTCCAGGATAGTTTATTTCATGATGCATTGCTTACCAGGCGCAATAAAAAAATGGCCATGCGTATGGATAGCCTGGGCCGTGAACGTAGTATGGTGTTTGCTGTTGGCGCTGCTCATTTGCCCGGTAGTGATGGTGTAATTGCGCTTTTAAAGCAGAAAGGATTTACAGTTACGCCGGTATTTTCTTCAAAAAAAATAAAGCCGAAAGATTATAAAGTAGCAGAGATACCATTGCCATGGCAGGAAGTAAAAGATGATGCAAATTTTTATACAGCTTCTATGCCCGGAAAAGCAGGTAATATGGAATTGTACGGGATCATGAATATGAAAATGTATTTTGATATTTTCAGTAGCACGCTTTATATGACCACTGCCGTAAATACGCCTTATTCTAAAAGTATGGCGGATAGCATTTTTGGTGATATGGCAAATTATTATTTTGGCAGCAGCGATCTTAAGAAAGGGAAGCCTATAACAATTAATAATGTTCCGGGAAGAGAGTTTTTTTCACAGAAGAATAATTACAGCCATGGTTATCTTTTGTTTAAAGATGGAATGATGTATATAGCGCTCGGTATGTCCATGAAAAAAGATACATCAGCAGCAAAATCGGTTAACAGGTTTCTGCATTCTTTTACGATACTTAAAAATGAAAACAACAGTGCTGCTTATCTCACTTTTACAGATAAAGCAAAAGCTTATAGCATTGATCTTCCAGCCGAACCAAAGGGAGCTAATGATTATTTCTCTAATACTGAAGAAACTTCCATAAACCGGGACTTAAAAATAACTACAGATCCGCAGAGCGGCGCTTATCTTTTGTTTGGTATAAATGAAGCAGCAAAAGGATTTTATATAGAAAGTGATCTTGCTACTTTGAACAATATAGTAAAAAGTCAAAAAGATAAATTTTCTACTATCAGTATTGACAGCATATACACAAAGAACAATCACGGGGTGTTGGAACTTGGCGGAATGATGGCTACTGCGCCGCTTATGATGAAAGCTTATTACGAATTCCGGGGTAACAGGTGGTATTCACTTGTAGCCATATATGATACCGCAAAAACCACCACGTCAATTGAAAGGTTTTTCAGTTCTTTTAAAATGCTTGATTATCCTGAAGCTGAATGGAAACAATATGTTGCAGATGATAACTTGTTTAAAACATGGGCGCCATCCGGTTTCAGCTATAAAGTTGTGCCTTCTTTGTACAGTAATGATACAACGTATAATTACGAATGCTTCGATACCACCCGCGCCGATGATTTTGCCATAGTGCCTTTAAACCTGGGTAAGTATTATTGGCAAAACAGTGATTCTGTGTTTTGGGAAAGTATGACGAATACCCATGTTTCTTATGACGACAGCCTTATTTCAAAAAAAAATGTAACCAATGGCGATGCAAATGGAATTGAAATTACTGTTCAGAAAAAAGATGCAGGCAATATATTCCGTAAAAGGATACTCTTAAATGGAAATAAGGTTTATACGCTTCTTACCGTGCAGCCTTTTTCGGAAATATATAATGCCAATAACAATAAATTTTTTGAAGACTTCCGTTTTAATATGCCTGTTGAAAAATCAGATTTATTCATCTCAAAGGCTGTAATGCTGCTTAATGATCTTTGCAG
Organism: Chitinophagaceae bacterium; assembly: GCA_049289155.1. Taxonomy (GTDB): domain Bacteria; phylum Bacteroidota; class Bacteroidia; order Chitinophagales; family Chitinophagaceae; genus JAFDXJ01. The sequence goes on along the minus strand of JBAQJB010000210.1, from coordinate 2,265 downwards.
CAGCGATTCTGCTGTGCAAACATCCGCAAACAATTTTTTGCGAATAGCACCCTTTACAAAACAGGAACTACCCCTGCTGCATGAAGCTTTACTGAAAAAATATCCGGGGGATGATGACGATTATCAATCGACTAACGAATTGATAGAAAAACAGATCATTAACCTTAATGACAGCGCTTCGTACCGGTTTGCGAAAGATAATTACCTCCAAACCACCGACGAAAACAAAAATTTATTGCTCGAAATAATGGCTTCCTTTCCTACACAGCAAAACTTCAATGATATAAAAGTACTTATGCTGCAGTCTCCGCCAAAAGAAGAATTAGGTTATACTTTCATCAATCAATTAACCGATACACTACAACTTACTGCGACCATTTTTCCTGGCCTGCTTCCGTTGATGAAGCATACAGTTGTAGCACCGGTTCTTATTAAAATTGCATCGCCGCTACTGGATAGCAGCCTTATTAATGCTACTGTTCTGCAACCGTACCAGGAAAATATTTTATTGCTGGCGCAAAAAAATTACACTTATCTTAAGAGCGATCCTGATAATTACGATCGTACTAATTATTCGCTCATCGATGTCCTGGAGAAAATGAATACGCCTGCATGTAATGCCGAACTGCAGGCATGGAGCCAGTTAGAAAAGCATCCTTACATTCAGTTAAACGCTATCAGTAGTTTGCTTGAGAACAATCAAATGCTTAATGCGCAGGTGCTGCAAAATCTTGCCGCAGATAAAGAAAACCGTACAGATTTGTATGAGAGGCTTAAAACACATAAAAAGGAATCACTCTTTCCAAAAAAATATCTTACACAAAAAGATTTCGCAGAGAGCTATGTGTATAGCGCTGCTTCTGAAGATGACGAACCTGCAGATCTAACCTATGTCAAACAAAAAGTTATCAGCTTTAATGGCTCTCAGGCAAGATTCTTTTTTTATAAAGTAACCTATGGTGAAGATGATTACAAAAGTTATATGCTTGCATGTGCCGGCCCCTTTAGTTTGGATGGATCAGATATTTCTGCTGATAAGGCAAGTGGCAGTTTATACTATGATGAGGATTTTGACACAACAAATTTATCCAACCAGATGGATGCATTAATAAAACAGGTAGAAGATTGGTACAAAACAAAAGATGAGGATGAAAACTAATTTTTTGATACGGGTAACTGTAACTCCGGTTAATATGATTTATCACATTTTTTTATTCAATAAAAAAAATTACTTTGTTTTTCTCCTGTATGTGTAAAAGCTTCTGAAAGAAAATGCACAGTGGGTTAAATTGAGCTGTTGTCCAGGCTGAAAATTATCTATTGAGCTATGAATCATAATCTCAACTATTTGTTCGTTTACTGTACTTTTGTTCCAGGCAGTAAGGGCATTGAAATCCCTGCCATCGCCAATGCGTAAAACGTAAGCGGTAATTTGATAACACCTCATGAAAATTATAGTTCTCATTTCCATATTGACAATTTCTTTTGCTTCAATTGGACAACAAAAGCAGACCGACACGACTCATATTAGAACGTTGAAAGGGGATGCAATTTCTTCTTTTATTGACAGTTTAAAAGTTACAATCCTTCAGGACACTTCAAAGTTTAATCGTCCTGATTTGCTTCACACAAACATGGGTACAAGAAACACCAAATCATATTCGCCTGCATATTTTGTTGACATGAAATACAGCTATAAACTTGACATCATCAACGGAACACTTGTAAAAGAATTTGAAGAGAATATTCTTGACGCATCTAAAATTGCAAGCATTGACATTGTCGACACGACTTATAGCCGAGCGTTATTCGGAGTTAATGGAATGAATGGAGCTATCTTAATAAATACAAAGAGAAAAGCAAAAATGAATTTTAAAGTAGCTGGGTTGAAATTAGCAAAAGATAAAAAGCATGGTGACAACTTTAATCAACGACAAGGCAGTGAAGTTAAAATCTTGTATTGACAGAAGAAAACTACCGCTTACATCGGATTTGCACAAGCGAGGATGGAGGAATAATAATGAACATTGGTGCATGTTTCGGCAGTAGTTCCGGGCTGAAGAAACTCTGTTCAGCTAAAGTAGTAGCAATGAACTTTTTATTATAAATTTGGTCCCTATGGCCATAGGGATTCGGGCAGAAGGAATTCTATTTACAGTCCTGCAAAAATGTGTAGCCGTTGGTTGCAATGCTAAATGACCGACACTACGAATTTAAAAGACATAAAATTAAAATGATACACAAAACTCTATTAATAACGCTCAT
>JBAQJB010000209.1:0-33939 GCA_049289155.1 Chitinophagaceae bacterium | reverse complement strand
ATATATAACCCCAATGATGGAAGAAGAGGAAGAAGAAAATGAAAAAGAGGAGAAGCAGCAGTTTTCCCCATTACTGATGAAAAAAATGGAGAAATTATTTCTTGAAAAAAGAGCAGTATACCTATGGGGCGTTGTTGATGATAAATCTGCCAAGGATATTGTTTCAAAATTATTATTGTTAGATGCGGATAAACCGGGTACTGAAATAAAATTATTTATCAACAGCCCGGGTGGCTCTGTTACCAGTGGTATGGTGATTTATGATACCATTAAAATGGTGCAGTCTCCGGTAAGTACTATTTGCATGGGACTTGCTGCCAGCATGGGTAGTATTTTACTGAGTGCAGGTACTAAAGGAAAACGTTTAATTTACCCGCATGGAGAAGTGATGATTCATCAGCCAAGTTTGGGTGGATATTTCCAGGCAAATTCTGCAGACATTGAAATTCATGCCAGGCAAATGATCAAAACCAAAGAAATGGGTGCACATATCCTTGCAGAAAATTGCGGGCAATCTTTTGAAAAAGTGATGAATGATTTTGACCGGGATTTCTGGATGGATGCAGATGAGGCTATCGCATATGGAATTGTAGATAAAATTATGAAGAAAATTTAGCATTCACCCATTCGTTAAATTGTTTTGGTTGATACAGTTTACCTATATAAAAAACTGTACTTTTACGTTTACATTGATAATTATTTAAATAAAAATGGCAAAGCAAACAAATCTTCATTGTTCATTTTGTGGACGCAGCCGCGACGAGGTTAAAATCCTTATTGCCGGCCAGGAAGGCCATATTTGTGAAAATTGCGTTGAGCATGCAGAAGAAATTATTTCCCATGAATTGCTGGAACGGGATGACTTGCAGGTAAAACAATATCGTTTTAATATCCGGAAGCCTAAAGAAGTAAAAGAATATTTAGATCAATACGTAATTGGACAGGAAGACGCAAAAAGAGTTTTATCTGTAGCAGTATATAATCACTTCAAACGTATCACTCAAAAAACCCAGGTAGATGATGTGGAAATAGAAAAGAGTAATATCATCATGGTTGGTGAAACCGGAACCGGGAAAACCCTTTTAGCAAAAACTATAGCGCGTCAATTAAATGTTCCTTTTGCCATTGTAGATGCAACGGTATTTACAGAAGCGGGTTATGTAGGAGAAGACGTGGAAAGTATGCTTACACGCCTTTTACAGGTTTGTAATTATGATGTTGCTGCTGCAGAAAAGGGGATCGTGTATATAGATGAAATTGATAAAATTGCCCGTAAAGGCGACAACCCTTCTATTACCCGGGATGTGAGTGGAGAAGGCGTGCAACAGGGGCTTTTAAAAATGCTTGAAGGTACAGAAGTCCTCGTGCCACCACAAGGCGGAAGGAAACATCCTGAACAAAAAATGATCAAGGTAAACACCAGCAATATTTTATTTATTTGCGGTGGTGCTTTTGATGGGATAGATAAAGTAATTGCAAGGCGTATCAATACAAATGCTATTGGTTTTAATGTAAATAAAGACCTGCGGGAAGATCAAAAAAATAATATTCTCCAGTTTATCAATGCACAGGATTTAAAAGGCTTTGGATTAATCCCGGAATTACTGGGCCGCTTACCCGTTGTAACTCATTTAGAACCATTGGATGCCGTGATTCTGCGGGCTATTCTTACCGAACCTAAAAACAGCCTCCTGAAACAATACACAAAATTGTTTTCTTATGAAGGAATATCTTTAAAAATTGAAGAAGAAGTTTTGAATTATATGGTGATAAAAGCCCTGGAATATAAATTAGGTGCAAGAGGGCTTCGTAGTATTTGCGAATATATTCTTACAGATGCAATGTTTGATCTTCCGGGAAGTGGTGTGAAAGAACTTGTTGTAGACCTGGAATACGCCGAACAAAAAATTAATAAGAGTAAACTCAATTTATTGAAAGTCGCATAATGTTATTTTACAAGTATAGAATGCCTGCATCCAAAAATGCAGGCATTTTTATGTATTGGAAACCAGGTCTCGCAGCACTTCGATCACCTCAGTGAATTTGCTTGCATCCTGTCCACCAGCTGTTGCAAAATTTTTCTGTCCGCCACCTCCGCCTTTAATAAGAGGAGCAATTTTTTGTTTTATAATTTCCTGGGCGGGTTGCATTTTCCCCGGAATTAAATTCTCATCAATATACAGCGCCACTGCGGATTTGCCCGCCAATTCAGAGACCAATAAAATGACTGCATCTTGCCTTTCAGCACCCAGCGCAAAAGCCAGCTTTCTCAGGGAATCAGTATTTTGTGCCGGTATTATTTCTCCTAAAAATTGGATGTTATTGATTGATTCAAAATTGTTTAAAAGATTATTTTTTATTTGGTTGAGTTCTTTTGCCTGCAAACTTTCAATTAATTTCAATTGTTGTGAATTTTCTGAAAGCAAATGCTGCACTGCTTGTTGTAATGAGGCCGGGTTTTTTAATACTTCTTTGACCGATTCCAGTTCTTTTAAATCCTCCTGAATAACATGCTCAGCCGCAATACCACTTACCGCTTCTATCCGCCGAACGCCGGCGGCAATTCCACTTTCATGTAATATTTTAAAAAAACCAATCTCGCCGGTGGCATTCACATGTGTGCCACCACAAAGTTCAATTGAAAATGCAGGATCCATTTCCACAACCCGCACCATTTCGCCGTACTTTTCCCCAAAAAGCGCCATAGCACCAAGTTTCAGCGCTTCGTCTTTAGGCAGTATCAATGTAGCAACAGGAATATTTTTTCGAATGTGTTCATTAACGATTTGCTCAATCTTCAATAAATTTTCCTTACTTATTTTTTCAAAATGTGAGAAATCAAACCTCAGTTTTTCAGAAGTAACCAGGCTGCCTTGCTGGGCAATATGTTTTCCTAAAACATTTCTTAATGCTGCATGCAAGAGATGCGTGGCACTATGATGAAGGGTAGTTTGTTTTCTTTTAGCCACATCAACAATTGCTGTAACGGGAACTTCAATATTTTTTGGTAACCGGCTCACAAAATGAATGAACAGGTTATTTTCCTTTTTTGTATCTGTTACTCTTATTTCTTCTCCATTGAATTTTAATATACCGGTATCACCAACCTGGCCGCCACTTTCCGCATAAAAAGGGGTTTTCTCTAAAACCAACTGATAAGATGCCTTCCCTTTTGCTTCAATTTTCCGGTATTTCAAAACCCGGGTTTCCGATGAGAGAACTTCATATCCAACAAAACGCGTATCACTATTTTCCAACACTTCCCAATCGCCGGCATCAATTGTTGTAGCGGCACGACTACGGTTTTTTTGCGCCAGCATATTTTTTTCAAAACCAGGCTCATCTATTTCCAGGTTATTTTCAGATGCAATTAATCTTGTAAGGTCAATCGGAAATCCATAGGTATCATACAATTCAAAACATTCAAAACCGGGAATTGTAGTAATGCTTTTTTCTTTCAAAGAATCCATAAGATGCTCAATTTTCCCCAGGCCTTTTTCCAGCGTACGTAAAAATGCTTCTTCCTCTTCTTTGACAACCCGCATAACAAAATCCTGTTGTTGAAATAATTCAGGGAAAACTATTTCAAATTGTTTTGCAATAACCGAAATCAGGTTATATAATAAAGCATGTTGAAACCCGAGATAAGAATAATAATACCGGACCGCCCTTCTTAATATTCTCCGGATAACATAACCTGCCCCGGTGTTGGAAGGCAATTGCCCGTCTGAAATTGTAAATGCGATCGCGCGAATATGATCAGCGATCACGCGAAATGCAATAGCTTCCCGGCTATTTCCGCCATCATATTTTTTGCCGGTTATTTTTTCTGTTTCCCGGATGGTGGGCAAAAAAATATCTGTGTCATAATTACTTTTTTTCTGCTGTATGACCCGTGTGAGTCTTTCAAAACCCATACCGGTATCAACATGTTTTTCGGGTAAAGAAGTCAATGCTCCATTCTTCAGCCGGTTATATTGAATGAATACATTATTCCATATTTCAATCACTTCAGGATGGCCTTCATTGACAAGTGTTTTTCCATCAGTAACTTTTCGTTCATCGTCTGTTCTGCAATCAAAATGAATTTCGGTACATGGCCCACAAGGCCCGGTATCACCCATTTCCCAGAAATTATCTTTTTTATTCCCCAATAAAATCCTGTCTTCCGGGATCCATTTTTTCCATTCCGTTATAGCTTCCTCATCTTTTGGTAAATTCTCTTTTTCATCGCCTTCAAAAACGGTAACATATAAGCGGGTTTTGTCCAGTTTATAAATAGTTGTTAGCAATTCCCAGCTCCATTCAATGGCTTCTTTTTTGAAATAATCTCCAAAGCTCCAATTGCCCAGCATTTCAAACATCGTATGGTGGTAAGTATCCACACCTACTTCTTCGAGGTCGTTGTGTTTACCACTCACGCGCAAACATTTTTGTGTGTCAGCAATACGAGGATAAGGCGATTTTTTATTGCCCAGGAAAAAATCTTTAAATTGGTTCATTCCCGCATTATTAAAAAGTAATGTGGGGTCATTTTTCACAACGATGGGAGCAGAAGGAACAATATGATGTTCTTTAGAAATAAAGAAATCTAAAAATTGCCTGCGAATGATATCACTTGTTTGCATACATTTTTTTAAAAAATAAATCCCTTAAAACCGGATGTTTTATCTTTGTTTATAAAGGCAGCAAAGTTAGTGTTTAAAGGAATGTTGCGTACTGTCAATATTACGTATAAGGTCTTTCTTTCAGCAAAATCATTATGGCAAAAGTCAGGTTTTACTTTAATACCCATACACTCAGGTATGAAAAATTAGAAGTCCCGCTAAAAGTGCGCCTGCTACGTTTCTTTGGGTTTATGGCATTGTCGATTGTGATAGCGAGCATCATTGTTTTTATATCATTCCAATATATTGATTCACCGAAAGAAAAAATGTTGCGGAATGAAAATGAAGACCTGAAAGAAAATTACAATATCCTTGAAAAAAGGATCCAGGAATTGAATAGCCAGGTGGCAGAGTTGGAAAACAGGGACAATGAAGTGTACCGCGCTATTTTTGAATCTTCTCCTATTCCTGATAGTGCAAGACAAAAAAAGATGGCTGAAAAAAAGGAGGTTCAGCTTGTGCAAAGCATGAGTAAAACTGAATTGGTGCAGAGCATTGAGGAGCAATTAAACAGGCTTTCCTTATTAACCGCATATCAAAATATTTCCTACAATGACATTGATGATATGCTTAAAAATAAACAGCAATTACTGGCGGCAATTCCGGCTATTCAACCCGTAAGCAATAAATTATTAACCCGCATTGCCTCCGGGTTTGGTACACGCATAGACCCTGTATACAAAGTAGCGAAGTTTCATGCAGGATTGGATTTTGCGGCACCACAGGGCACGCCAATTTATGCGACAGCAGATGGGCGAGTCACTGAAGCTGATTTTAACGCAGGCGGGTATGGAAACCATGTGGTAATAAATCATGGTTTTGGGTATGAAACCTTATATGGCCATATGTACCGGATCAAAGCCAGGGTTGGGCAAATGGTAAAGCGTGGCGAAGTAATTGGATATGTAGGAAGTACCGGGAAAAGTACAGGCCCGCATTGCCACTACGAAGTGCATAAGAATGGCCAGCCCATTGATCCCGTATATTTTTTTTATAATGATCTTACACCTGAACAATATGACCGTATTTTAAAACAAGCTGCAGCAAGTAATCAAAGTCTTGATTAAAATTTCTGCTTTTACAATGAAAAGAAAGTTTTAATTTTCCAAAAAACAAAAATATGTTTGAACAATTAACCGATTTAATTAAAAGCCATTCCGGGAATGCCATTGTTAATAACAATGCGATTCCCAATGAAAAAAATAATGAAGCAATAGGACTTGCTTCCAGTTCAGTTATCAGCGGAATTCAACAAGCTATCTCAAGTGGTAATCTTAAAGATATATTGTCTTTATTTAGTGGAAAACAAGATGTAGCCCAAAACCCGGTAACACAAAATATCCAGGGTAGTTTTATAGATAAGTTAAAAAGCCAGTTTGGATTGGATAATACACAAGCTACAGGCGCTGCTTCCGGCCTAATACCGGATGTCTTAAAGAATTTAGTTCAAAAAACAAATGATCCGGGAAATAGTCAATTTGATTTACAAAGTATTTTAAACCAGGTTACCGGTGGAAAAACTTCCGGTCTAAATATGCAATCTCTTTTAGATAAATACAAAAGTGGTGCATTTGATATGGATGGTGATGGCGACACAGACCTGCAGGACGTTATGGCCATGTTGAAAGGAAATGGTAAGGAAGGTGGCGGATTAATGGATACAGTAAAAGGGTTTTTTAAATAGTTTTACAAGTATTAAAAATATATACATTTACAGAAAAATATTGGCATGAAAAAAATCTATCCTTTTCTATTCGTACTTAGTTTTATTTTGATTCTGCAAAATAATGTATTTGCACAGGCACCCTTTACAATTGGCATAAAAGGGGGTGTAAGTATTCCAAATTTAAGATCATCAGGAGATAACTTATTAGACAAAGGCTGGAAATCACGTTCGGGCCCTTACCTTGGTTTAGTAGCAGAGGTGAACCTCTCTGATTTTTTGGCAATTACAGCAGAAATTAATTATTCCTCACAGGGTGGAAAAAGAACGGGTACCCAGGCAATTCCAAATCCAAGTAATCCGCCCATCCCTCCATACCTCTATGCTGATTTTAAAAATATTGCGATCATAAATTATGTTGAAGTACCCTTAATGACCACTTTCAAATTTGCACTGGGAAGTTCCACTCATCTCCTGGTACAATCTGGTGTTTATGGAGGTTTTCTATTGCGTGGAAAAAATGTTTCCAGTGGTGAGGGTATGCTTTATTTGGATGAAAATTTGTCGATTCCTGTAACCCCGGTCCAAAGTTTTGATCATACCACTGATATAAAAGATCAGATCAAATCGTTTAATTATGGTTTGCAGATCGGGCTTGGCTTGTCGGTTGATTTCAATACATCTTCATTACGTTTAATGGGGGGGGCAAATTATGGTCTCACTTCAATCCAAAAAGACCCGGTAAATGGAAATGATCATACAGGTGCCTTAACTGTGTCGCTTGCGTACCTGTTGGATTTATAGTATTATTTAATTGGTTTGCATATTAATAAAAACGTTTCCCAAAATACCCAACTGTATAAATATTTACACATTGAATTTTTCTTTTTTCATATTGTAAAGATTCTTACAATATGAAAAAAACTAGTAATTTATTTTTTGTCACAGTAAAGTAAAATTCAAAAGAAATCTTACATATAATAAATCATCATACAAATCCTGCAATCCTTAACAGGCAGGCACTTTAGATAAATTTGTAATGTTAGCAGTCCTGGTCTGGTTTGTTTTTTACACTTCTTTACATATGTTTATAGAAATGTTTACCGAAGTTTGCAAAAGTGATTTCTGTTTATATTTTTTGCAATTTGCATTAACAAAAAATTAAAAATTTCTGGCATTTCATTTGTAAAAGTATAAGCATATTCAAAAAATTTAAACTTTAAAAATACACGACATTAAATTTTCTCATAAGCAGTTAGTTTTGGTTGCGGCCCCTGTTTCTACAGGGGCTTATTTTTTTTCCGCTTTGAATACACTGCAGCAAGGAAACCTGCAAATGCGCCTGCCATATCTGCCAATATATCTGTAATGTCGAAGCTTCGCTCAAATGCAAAATATTTTTGAACATACTCCATGGTTATGCCATACAGTATACAAATCAAAGTACTGTATATAAACACTTTCACAGAAAAAATATTCCGTCGCATAAATCCCCATAATACCAGGAAATTCAAAATACTGAACAAGCCAATATGTACCCATTTATCAAAATGGATCAATGTAAGGAAAGGATTTTTGGGAAGATCATTTCCAGGAATGACTAATAAAAAAGTCACTAAAATAAACCAGCATATAGCCGGAAGAAAATATGTAAAGCCCCGCATTTTTTTGTCGCAAAAGTAAATAAATTGATTTGCCGTCTACAGCTTTTTTATGATGGCTGAAATTAATTACTAATTCTATAATAATTATCCAGGGAAATCGCTCCTATTAAATTATTTTTTAGTATTTTGCTTGCCCCATCCTGAAAGACAGATTGCTTTTTTTTACCCAATAAAATCATTTTGTATGAATGAAGATTTGTTGATGCAAGTCCTGGCACAAGTATCCGCCGAATTTGATACAGCAGGAAACAATGCACAAAGCCAGGTAAATAGTTTAAAAGAAAAAATTGCTTCTGCAATATTTTCACAACAAAACGTGGAATCCACAAGCCATGATTTCCTGTTTGAGAAAATTCATCAACCGGTTACTGAGAAAATTAAGAGTGAAACAGAACAGTCTTTACAAAAGTTATTTATACGGCAGGGAGCAGAAAAAGAGATTCCTGCAATACGGGTTTTTCGAAGGGAAGTACCTTTTCTTACAAGCCAGTTGAAAAGTAGCGCACCTGAATGGGCAAGAGGCGCATCAGTGTCTGAAACGATCGGGCCCATCACCGGTGAACACGGAAGGCCGGTGTGGTTTGATATATATAAAATAGAAAAAGGTGTAAAAATTTATCTCCAGGGTGCAGGCCAGCCTGCCCTTATACTACCCCTAAACGTTCCGATCATTTCCACCATCCATCAAACTTTTAATAAATATACAATTCCGGCCGGGAGCGCCTGGATTAATGCTGCTCTGTTTACCCATACTGCTCCAGACAATGAATTTGTAGGATTAAAAGTAAAGAACGGCTCTATTTCATTTTCACAAAATATCATTTTACAAAATGATATCATCCAGGTTTTACCGGGAACAACTGTTACAGTAGAATTATTATTAACCCAACAAATTGCCTCCGGTGATGCGCCGGGAAATATAGGTATTGATGCAAAAAATGCGGATATAAAATTACCTGAAAAAATTTCTTTTACATTCAGTCATTCCGGAACACAAATCACTGCCGCGGGCGATGCAAGCTGGAAATTATATGGCCAGACAGCGGCTTTTACCTTTCATCAGTCAGCGCATGTTTTATACTTATCTCAATTTAACAGGGTACTGATTCCGTATACTATTAATTCAACTGAAATAGAAATTAATTCAGCATCCGGTGTAATTCCAATTCAGGGCAAAGCCAATATCAGCCAGGCAGCCTGGAGTTTCGCCTGCGCGCAACTCGACATTAACAATCCACTGGAAGCCAATGGTGCGGGTGCATTGATGATTAATTTAAAAACAGGAATAAATGCTACCTGGAAAGGCTTATCAGATATTAATCGCAAAAATGAATCATGGATACAATTACGTTCACCCTGGCTGCTTGCAGAACCAGGCCGTATATCCATTACGGATGCGGACACAAACGGAGACCTGTCAAGACAAGAATTCAACTTATGGAAAAATAAAAAAGATGAATGGAATACATTAAATCTTGATTTTACCAACCACTTTATTTTTTTCTATAACTGTATTCAAACTGGAAATGAATCTTTGATGGCTTTCACAGATTGCAATGGTATTATCGATAAACCCGTAGATGTTTCGGGTGTTCCCTTTGAATTAAAAAGCAAAGCCACATTTTTTATCCTCAGTTTTTCAAAGGATAAAAATATGGTCATGCTATATGATAATAATTTACTGGCCGATAATAATACGGAGCCTAACTCGCCGGTTGTTTTTAAACCCAAAGCCATCGGTTTAAATAATGCCTTGCTTACAGTTTCTCCTATTGCAGGTTTTTTACTGTATGGAGAAATGGAAGAGCCAGGCGTATTATCCAAAACCATTTTCATCTGTTCATTTGGACTATTAAACTACTTACCTACTTTACCTGATCCATACGCGAGCAATGTAGCCGTTTCCAGGAAAAGATATGAACGGGGAAATGATCGGAATTATGGCTTGTATGCACAAGATTCAATCAGCAAACTTTTAGTGGCATTGCTCCAATGGGAAAAAAATAATACGCCGGAAGTGGTATTTATCTGGGGAGATATTGCGGGAGGATTGCAAAATACTCTCGCTTCATCCGGCGCATTCCCTGAAGGGGCGCAACCCGCACAACAACCTATTACAGGTACAACAATGCAGGCAGAGCCACCCGGTTTTAACCTGAAACAAAACAAAGTTTTTGCAGAAAGAAATGCGGACATTCTTAATAAGCGCCAACAAGAATTCCATGCATCAAATTATACTATGGCAGGTTACCGGTCCGATCAACTGACTATGAATATGCAGACTCATGAAAGCCAGTCTCCCGGAAGGTTTAGCCAAAGATCTATTTTTAATTTACTGGATGTAAGTACTCAGGCCGACCTCCTTGGCGTGAGCATGGGATTCGCCGATGACAGGTTGATTTTTGGTGACAAGTTTAAAATTGAAGAAACAAATGAAAGCGATAATCCATTTGCCATCCAGGGAATGGATGTTGTAGCAACAAGCCGTTTTGTACGGATTTTTACCGTGCCACAAATCAGTTGGGAACCTTTAATAAATATTCCGGCACCGGACATTAATAATCCTCCAACTCCCTGGGATCCGCCACTTGGCATTTTAAAATTTGATAATGATGGTATTCCGGCATTGATTGGAAATACCGGTAATGAACTTGTCACTATTGCGCCAATTCCGGCGACAAAAGAATTGACAGAAAAATATCCTGTGGATTTAAATTTTAAGGCATGGAGTATGTTTACACTGCCAAATGGCATGTACTCAATTGGCCGGTATGTTCAGGAAAATAAATATTTCCCAACACCTAATACGAAAGGTGCTAAAATTGAATTACTGAAAGCAGCTTTTGAAAATGGAACAAAAGCTGGCTGGCAGATTATAACACGCGCAGGAAAAAACCCAAATGAAGAAAATACAGTTTTTGAAGGCCAAACAATGCAGGAATCTAATGTTCACCACATTTTTGTGAATGGTTCCTGGAGTATCCTTGGAAAAACGCCTACAGAAATTTTCAATAATGAATTTGGCCTTTCCGGTTTAATTCAAAGAGGGGTTCCTTTGGAGCGGTATGATTTCACCGGATATGGCGCACAGGTTTTCAGTAGCTGGCTTAATAAAAAAGCGGATATCGCACAGGTCTCCCAGGCAATATTTGATGTTTGGCGCGGCCGGGTTGCAAAAGAAATTATACAGGTGAGAAGTATCATTTATCCCTGGGGAATCCGCGTTGTACGCACCATAACAATGCACCGGGGCAGTACTGGTTTTGAATACCGCGTTGACAGTGGCTGGCGCGCAGATAGCGATGGTGTTTATGATTTTAAAACACAGGCAGAACCCACCAGCGGATATGACTTCCACCCGGGCCTTGTGAAAGGTGTTTTCAATGTAAAAAATATCGTGGAAAATGACCTTGCTCCTTTAAATACAACCTGGTTTAAAAACTATGGAGTACATGTAGATAATAATACAGGCTTACCTGTTTCAGTGGGCAGTGGCGTTAACCTGAATGTTGAAATGGTGCCTGTTTATTTTGATGCGGATGTTTTGATTACAGATCTTGATGGTACATTAAAAGACGCGAACGGAGTGCCAAGGGGCGGTTTTGTTCCATCTAAAAAAATGATCGGGTATTTACAGGTTGCACCCAAAGGTGTCATTCTTTCACCTGATCTGTTTAAAAGTTTATTAAACCTCCAAAATGGTCTTGGCGGGCCGGTAGATTGCACGGTGAATATTCATGGCAGCGGGCAAAAAATGCGCGTCAGCCGTGTTGAAGTAAATCATAGCCTCGATGCAACTAATAAGATTGTATTTGCAACTGCGACAAAAGGTTTACCCGTTTTACCAAAAGACGGAAGCTGGAGTTTGGCAAAACATATTAAATCCAGTAAGGAAGTGGTGCCCGTAACGGAATCCGCTATTTCATTAATCCGGCAAGGCTTACTGGTAAATGGAAATGTGCCGGATCAATCGCACCCCAAAGAAATTACAGCGATCAGCGAACTGTTTAAAAACCCGGAAGACCGGGAATCTCAATTTGCTTTTTTACAAAATACAGATACACAAAAGATTCTTTTCCGAAATCCTTTTTTCAAAATGGGTGAAGATCTTTTGCATAGTACAATGCCCGATCTTGGTGATGCGTATAAATTACTCAACAGTAAAGGTTTGTTCCCCAATCTGGACGGCCTTGAAAAAATAGATCTTGATGTCGCAGGTTGCGCCACAAAAATCATTGATGAAGGTTATAAAATGGTTGATAAGGCTGCGACCAATATCGCGAAAATGCTGGAGCAAAAATTCAATAATTTCTCATTCACATTTATTGATAAACCAGGAATTTTAAAAGTGTATATAGAATATGCCGCAACAGATGCTGATGGCAATACGCAAAGCCAGGGAATTTTAAATGTGGATATTAATAGCCAGGTGAATAATTGGGTGAATAAAATGAATGATGTGACAATGGTTGTTGACCTTGTTGGTATGGAAAGGTTGTTTATGATCTCCGGGAAGTTTGATACGGCAAAAGGTGAAAAGCCGGAATTCAAAGGGCCAAAACTGATACCAGGCCACGGCCTCAAACCAATAATTGATATTTTGGAAATCCTGGAAATGATCGGCACCAGTGCGGATTATGCCGACATTGTAAAAAAAGGCCTGCAGATAGCGATGAGCAACAGCCCAAATAACTGGGAATATAAATTCCAGGCGGATAAGGAAATACCCGTTTTACAATTCCCTCCCGCATACCTTGATGGGCCCACTACACCACTTCGACTGAAAGCCAATATGAAACTGGGCGTTTATTTTAACCTTGGTATGGAACTGCCTCCTGGTGGATTGCCATCATTAAGCGCAGGTGCATTCATCGAATTTGGTGCAGAATTGCATGTGATGTGTGTGAGCCTTGCCGCTGCAACAATTTATGCTGTTGGCCAGGTGACACTGCGCATTTCTGCGGACACAATTAAAGGCCCGGGACTATATTTAAAACTGGGCTTTGGCATAGAATTAATGGTCGGGATTCCTGTTGTCGGTAATGTAAGTGTTTACTATGGAGTAGGAATTGAAATGTCCCTCGATACAACGCAAATTACAGTAGCTGCATTTATTCTGTTCAGGGGCCGGGCTGAAATATTGGGAGGCCTTGTTACCATCCAAATACAAATCGAAGCCAGTGGAAAAGTGCATAAAGAAATTGGTTCAGGACGAACAGATTGTATTGCGCAGGTTTCATTCCGCATTGACATAAGTATTGTGTTTGTGATCAATATTCATGAAACAGAGACCTGGCAGGAAACCAGGCAGATCGCATAAAACTAGTAATATTTTTTTCTAAAATCAATGAGTATGACACCAAAAATAAGTTTGATGGTTTTCCCTCAAAAACAAGTGGGAAATAGTTTGTTTATAAATGTATTGTCTATCATTCGGAATTACAACCCACTGACAACAACGGATCTAAACCCGGCCTGGGTAAATGCTGACCTGCGCTTGCAGGCAATGGTCATTGATGCATTGGATGATTACCCGCGCCTGGATTTGCCTGCAACGACATATGATCTTCCTGAAGCGGGTATTCCGGCTGCAGCCAAAAATATATTTACATCGCTCGAAAGCCGTTTTAAAATCACGAAAACTGCAAATGATGCCGGTGCAAGAACTGACATGAAGAATTTCCAGGTGATGAAAAAATATTTGCCGCTGTCTTATCGTGAAGCGTTCAATTTTACAACACCAAAAAATAAAGACCTCACAGTTACCGGCGATGAATACCATTGTGCTATTAAAAATAACCCGGATCCTGATCCAAATTTTGGGGCAACGATATCTGATGAAACAAGCTGGGGGAAAGTTTTTGCTTTTTGCCTTCGGCATAAAGAGTTGGCTAAAAAGTGCGGTTTCATACATGAAACTTTGGAAATAAAATTAACTGACAATACCTATAAAAATGGTGGCTGGCTGTACATTGACATTCACCCGGAATGTAGTTATTTTCCCAAAGTTTCGGCCGACCCGAATTTTGTAAAAAGATATGCTGCCCGTATTCCAAAACTGGATTTGAAAAAAAGCAGGGATCTTTTTACAGCTGTTGCATTCCCGGTTTTATTAACTGCTAACCCGCCCGGAGTAGATGACCCGGTTGCGCCTTCTGCTGCAATCCTTGATCAAATGTTTACAGAAGCCGCAGCTTATGATGATGGTTTTTGTAAAATCGTACATAATTACCAGCCGGTAAGCAATCATCTTTTAAATGAAACCCAGGATGATGAATCTCCGGTCACCAGCGATATTGGAATCCGTTTGGGCTGGGATGATGAGCAAATAGCGGAATGGCATGCCAGGCAAATGATGGAAGATCCGGGCACCGGGCACAGAGCAGATGCGCCCCTGGGTGTCTTTCAATACCGGGTAGATGTGCGTGAAAAAGTAAAAGAAGGTGACCCTGTAAATAAATGGATTTCGCTTTGCCGCGTGCGGTATGATAAAGATGTGTTTCTGGATGAAGAACGAATTGGTTCAAAAAACGATGAATTGGAATTGGGCATCGATGTGTACCCGACAAAACCAGACCAGGGTCCGGGCACCAATTTTTGGTTGCCTGCATATTTCACACAATGGATTGGAAACAGTCTTGCCCTTCAGGATGAAGATGCGGTTGCAATTTATCATAAAGACGAAATTGTATCAAATCATTTAGCGCCTGGAAATAGTTATGATCCTGCGAATGACCAGCCATTTAAGGCCACGAAAAATATTTTTTATAAGGCCGCCGGCCTGGATAAAATACAATTAGTGTATGGGCATGAATACGAATTTCGAATTCGCATGAGTGACATTACAGGAGGAGGCCCTTCCGTAGAAATGGAGCCGCAATATGATGCCCCATCTCCAATCACTGATTGCCTTTTTAAAAGACATGTAATACCCCAGCAGGTAAATTTTATTTCAGCACTTCCTGTTGTAGATACAGAACTATTTACAGGCAGTAAACTTAGTTTGAAAAGGCCCATACTGGGTTATCCTTCAGTTTTATTTACCGGCGCATATACGGATGGCGTTACAAAATTAATTGCAGATGCGAATGCAATTATTGCAGGGAATTTAAAAAGAGGCGTAGGCTTAACGGACCCTGATGTAGACACTGTTGAAATAACAGTAGAAGTAAAATCACTGGCATTAGACACCACAGTCCGGAAATTATATGCCAAAGATAATTTCGCATTTTTATACATAACCCGCAGGGAATTCGATGCTTCTCTTGAAAGCAAACTGGATATCAAATTAAATTTTATTGATGCGCCGGTTATCTCTTTTACAGGCAGCCCGCAACTTGATGACCTTGGCCTGAATACTTCCGGGAACAATGATATTAATCAAAGAACAGACCTGGTTTTACCAACTGCGAGAGACATTCGAATAACTGTTCGCGCTGTTACAAAAAGTAAAATTGATTATTATGGAGGTATTGGTGAAAATGGCCTGAACAGGATTGAATTAAAAGGTACACCCATCACTTTTTTGACCAGGAAAGCTGCTAAATCTGAAAAGAATTTCTTTAAACCCACGGGTGAAAATATGATGATCCGGGGGATCTACCTGCAACCGGAAGAACCATTTAAAATCACCGAAGACTTTAATGCTTTACTAGTTGAAAACCTGGCGGATTCCAATGAACCACCCACATTAATGGACAGGCTGACAGCCGCAATTGGCGCGGATTCCAAAGGGATGTCTTTACTTGGAAAGCAGGGCCAGCGCTGGCAATTCGGAGTAAGCCGGTTTATACGGCATACAGCAGCGCCGGATAATACCAGCATTACTTTTGCCACCAAAAATGATTTGCTGAATCATTGGGTCGTCCCTCTGACTATGCTTGTAAACCGCGACTGGAGCTGGGATGGATTAATGCCTACAAGTATTTCAATTTTTAGAAGAAAAATTTTTCTGCGGGATGCTATGAAAGCAATGAATATATCAGACCGTGAAACATTTTTGGAAAATAATTCAACAGAAGTTATTTTTTCTGCTGATGCAATAATAGCTATAGCGAAAGAAGAATTGGTTGGCGATATTTCGTTTAAACAAGCCATTAATTTAACCGCATTAATCAATGCAGACCGCACGCAAACCTATGCATGTTTTATTGATGCCGTAGAACCAAAGCAGGAAGACCCAAATAAATTCCCGGATGAATTACTGGTTGCTTACAGGATTGAAATTAATTTTAAATCAGAAAGTGGGCCTTCATTAAAGAAAGATAAAGATGTAAATATTTACCTGCATTTACCTATTACAACAGCACCTGCAGAAATGCCGAAAATAGTGAGTGCGGGTTTGTCTATGAGCCCTTATGTCCGTGATGAAAATTATGCAAACACAGAAACACGGAAAAAATATCTCTGGGTAGAATTTGCAGAGCCACTTAAAAATCCCGATGATACTTATTTTGCCAGGATGCTCGCTTATGCGCCGGATGTTTTACTGGCGCAGTGGGAACTGGATTTATTTGTCGCAAAAAAAGAACCGGTATTGCCGCTTGATCCTGAATTTATCCGCATTATCAGTCCGGCCTCCAGTGATGACAGGGCGGGCCTTTTTGCCATGCAGGAAATGATTCCGGCAACTGATAGCCATGTGCATTATATTTTACCTTTACCACCTGGTATGCATGCAGAAGCACTGGAGATGTTTGGTTTATATACGTACGAATTCCGGGTAGGCCATAAAATTCCCTGGAGTACTGCTCACGGGCGTTTTGGCCGGGCATTGAGAAGTACAGGCATCCAGCATCCGCCGCCACAATTGTATTGCGTGCCCAACCGTAATGAAAAATTCATTACCGTTTCAGCGCCTTATGCGCAAACTGTTTTTGATGGAAGAAATGTAACGAGTAAACCGCCCCGCACAGAAATCTGGGCATTATTATATGCACAGGTAAGAATGGCCGATGACAGTGACATGCGGAATATTTTATTATCAGATAAAAAATTGATTATACAACGCAATTTAAAAGACCAGAATTCTTCTCAAACAAATTCCGATGCCACGCCACAGGGAATGACCGGATGGTTGAATGCAGAAGTGGAAGATATTTTAAATCAAATGGGCTTGCCTGAAGACAGCCCACTGAGTGTGCTCTGCGTGGAAATGATGCCCGGTTATGAGAACTTCTTTGTAACAGAAGACAGGAGAAAACAATATAACCAGGTTTATTCCAATGATACTATGCAGGGAAATGGCCCGTTAAACAGGGATATAAAAGAAAAAGATACGGCCTCCTTACAGGCAAATTTTAAAAATTATATGGTCAATGTAAATGAAGGCATGAATGAAATGCAAAACAAAATTCATACGGAATACATGAAACGATATTCATCACAAAATAGTGAGCAGTCTATTTATATTAATAACACTAATGATGGTGCGAGGCCATTGACAACAGATTTAGGTTTTCACCGGATATTACGCACATCCACGCTGATTGAAGTGCCGGAGGTCTGTTGTACTGAATAAAGATTTAAGTGATAAATGAAAAGTAATGATACCGGAAATAGAGAAAATTTCCGGTTTTTCTTTGGAAAAAAATGAAATGAAAAAAGTTTGAATAAAAATTTAATGTTCATCAACCTATTTCCTATTGTTGGGTGGCCTGTTCCCTGGACGTTGGTTTGGCCTGTTCTGGGAATTACCGGGGCGCCTGTTTGTGTTCCGGCGTTCATTTTTTTGCAAACTTTTCAGCGTGATCTGGCCTACCACATCCACGAACTCATGCTTCTCTTCTGCACCGGCTTTTCCGGCAGAAAGATCCACGGGTTTTAATTCTGTGACTTTGATATTCTTCGCATTCATTTTTTTAATTTCAATCACGCGCTCAATGGCAAGGGGATAATGAATATTGCTTTGTGGCAACATATACCACATCAGGTTTTTGAAAATATCTTTTTTTACCAGGTTGGCCGTGCCCATTTCTGTATACAATAATTCGGCATTTTCAGGGAAATGCTGCAATGCATCCAGGTATGTATCAAGCTCATAATTCAAACAACATTTCAGCCTGCCACACTGGCCACTTAATTTTGCCTGGTTGATGGATAAATTCTGGTACCGCGCTGCTGTTGTTGTTACACTTTTAAAATCTGTTAGCCAGGTACTGCAACAAAGTTCCCGGCCGCAACTGCCAATGCCGCCAATTTTCCCGGCTTCCTGGCGGATGCCTATCTGCCTCATTTCCACTTTCACTTTAAATGAGGTTGCCAATTCGCGGATAAGCTCCCGAAAATCTACGCGGTCATCTGCTGTATAAAAAAATGTAGCTTTCTTCCCATCCGCCTGGAATTCCACTTCACTGAGTTTCATATCCAGTTTATATTTGTTGATTATCGCCCTGCTGGTATTCAGCGCATCATTTTCTCTTTCCTTATTTGCAAAATAAAGGTCCAGGTCTCGTTCTGTACTGCGCCGAAGTATGCGCCTGATCTCCTGGTTGGTTTCCAATACCCCTTTTTTCTTCAATTGAAGCCTTACTAATTCCCCGCTCAGGCTTACTGTGCCTACATCAATGCCACTTATGCCTTCAACAGTAATATATTCTCCCTTTTCAAAATATTGCAATGTATTATTCCTGTAAAATTCCTTTCGGCTTCCATGCTGGAAACTTACTTCAATAATTTTACAGGTAGTTTGAGGATCACTCATTGGGAGGTTCAGTAACCAGTCGTGCACATTCAACCGGTTACAGGCACCGGTATTACAATCCCCGTTGCTTTTGCAGCCGCCGGGTGCTCCTGTACCACAAGTTCCACATCCCATATATTTAATTTTATAATGGTCAAATTTTTAATTGATAAAGTGAAAGAAAGAAAGTCAGGTGGTTTGCATTAAACCTGTGAAAGTAAACGCAGGGCATACCTTGAAATGAAATTGGCTGCCATGTCTTTTTGATATTTCAATGAAATCCATTTATATGTTTACTGTTCAATTTTTCCTGGTAAATTTCCCAATGGAAATTTGTTTTCTTTACTCAGCACTTTAATCCTCCTCGTAATTCAGCCTTCCGGCGGAATCCTAACTTGTCAAAATTAAGGTTTTCTGATCAATGATATGATACAACTTAATTGTGAGCGCATGAAAAAGCAATTTAGGATTGGCATTTCGCTCGATAAAATAAATTGCTTGGGTAAGTTCTGATGCAATAGCTTCCAATTGTTCAACAGAGGCAACTTTGTTTAAGCGCTTTGCAAAATCAATTTCTTTTTGTGAGGCGGTAATTTCCGGGGCACTTAAAATATGAATACGAATGGATAATTCACAAAGGTGTAAAAAATAGCGCAGGAATTGTTTTTGCTTTTCCCGGCCCAGCTTGCTCATGTCATCAATCCATTTAACCTGTTCGGATAGCCTTACTTTAATTGAATTATTCAGCCAGTCAACCAGGACGGTTTGCCAGTCTTCATCTGATTCGCGTATGATTTGCACTGCTTCCCGGTAATTACCAGCCGAAATGGCTACTGCCTGTGAAGCAGTTTCCATTGAAACTTCATATTTTTCTTTAAGCATTTCTATTAAAGCGCCGGGCTCAATTGCTGGAATTTTTATTAACTGGCAACGGCTAACAATGGTTGGCAGTATGAGATCTTCTGATTCACTCACCAGTATAAACAGTGTATCCGGTGGCGGCTCTTCAATTAACTTTAATAATTTATTCCCTTCTTTTCGTAAATATTCCGGCATCCAGAGTATTAAAATTTTTAACCCAATTTCAAAACTTTTTAAATTAAGTACCCGGATAATTTCTGTGCATTCTTCCGCCGTGATATTTCCCTGCTGGTTTTCGGCCCCTATAAATTGCAGCCAGTCAAACACATTCGCATAAGGTGATGCGGTTAAAAAATCCCGCCATTCTTTTCCATAATGGGCGCTCACAGGTTTTACACCCGTCTTTTTAGGAATTACGGGATATGAAAAATGAATATCTGCATGTATGAATTGTTGGGCGCGTATACAGGAAGGGCAAACCCCACAGGAATCAGCCGCGAATTCACCGGTTTTTAAATCGTCCAAAATTTCTTCACCGAAAAGTGAAGTTGTTCCCAATGTATGTTGCGTTTTTCTTTTCTCACATACCAGGTATTGCGAAAATGCCAAAGCCAGTGGCAATGCGCCTGCTCCCTCTTTCGATAAAAATAATAGTGCATGCCCAAGCCGGTTATTGTTGGCCATTTCTTTTAAGTGGCCGGCAGTTTCATTTTGCCCCGGAATATCTTTGAATTGCATGAAAAAAAAATTAGGAAGTATACCAGTTTTTTTATTGGAGATATTTTAATAACTCAGGACTTTCCGGCGTAACTTCACTATCGAAATGAGCAAGTAGTTTTCCATTTTCATCAATGATAAATTTATTGAAATTCCAACTGATCGTAGCATCCAGAACGCCATTTTCATTTTTATTGCAGAGGTATTTAAAAACGGGCGTAGTATTTTCTCCTTTTACATCCACGCGGGTAGTGAGTGGAAAGCTAACGCCAAAATTCTTTTCACAAAAAGAAGCGATGTCTTTATTGTCCTTGAATTCCTGTCCGCCAAAATTATCAGAAGGGAAACCAATGATCACCAAATTATTTTTATGGGCTTCATACAAACTTTCAAGGCCTTTGTATTGGGGTGTGAAGCCACATTTTGAAGCCGTGTTTACTATGAGAATTTTTTTGCCTTTATATTTTGAAAAATCAATCGTACTTCCATCCAGTGCGGTAATTTTAAAATCGTAAATCGTGATGGGCCTTTCAGGCTGAACTACTTTTTCAGTGGTGTGCATGCTAAAATAATTTGATAAAAAAAATACGAATGGCAGGAATAAGAGTTTCATAAAAATTCATTTAATTGTAAAAGTAAAACTACAAAAAAATTAATAGGAAAAATTTTAAATGGTATTTGTTTAACAAACGAAACGACGGGATGACCGGCATAATTTTACTATGACTGAAAGTAAAAAGTGTTTATTAAATAGTAAATGCCAGTGTTGCAATACTAATGCTTGTACCCTTGCATTTTAATATTTCCATACCGCAACCTTCCAGTGTAGCACCTGTAGTAATAATGTCATCTACAAGCAGGATATGCTTGTTTTCCAGTGATTCGGAATCAGTCACACTAAAAATGTTTTGCATATTCTCCCAGCGGGCGACCCTGTTTTTAGTAGTTTGTGATTCAGTAAAAAATTTCCGCTCGATCACATTTTCCAGGAGTGGGATATGCAGGCTCTCAGCAATTTTTTCTGCAAGAATCGCAGATTGATTGTACCCGCGTTTCATTTCTTTGGCTTTATTCAGGGGAAGTGCTATGACTGCATCCAGGTGATCGAAGCGTGCAGATTCCAGGAGTTGATTGCGCATTAATTTTCCAAGGTAATGTCCAATATCTTTTCGTCCGCGGTATTTTAATTGCAGTACCAGCCGATGCAGCATGGAATGATCATTAAAGTAAAAAGCACATCCTGCCTGCAGCACAGGAATTCTGCCATAAAATATTTTTTCCATGGCGTTATTGGCGTGTTTAAAAAAACCTGTTTCGGGTAATCGGGAAAAGCATTCCGCACACAAAAAATGTTCGTTTGATAAAACATCGGAGTAGCATCCCAAACAATTATGCGGAAAAAATAAATGGCTGAAATCATTTATGCAGGAAGCAAATTTTGCAAACATGCTTCAAAATACAACACCAATCCGATAAAATCAATAGCGTTAGAAAATGTTTTTATATACATCTTCCACTTTACCAACTTCACGAATTTCAATGTTGAATTTTTTACTGCTATAACTTTTTTTATTATAGCGGGAAAGCATGATGGTTTCAAAGCCCAGTTTTTCAGCTTCGGAAATACGCTGTTCAATGCGGTTGACTGCCCTTATTTCACCATTCAATCCAACTTCACCGGCAAAGCATACATTTTCCGGCAAAGCAGCATCTTCATAAGAAGATAAAAGGGCACAGACAATTGCGAGGTCAATCGAAGGGTCTTCAACTTTCAAGCCACCCGCAATATTGATAAATACATCTTTCATTCCGAAAGCAAAACCGCCTCTTTTTTCCAATACTGCCAGCAACAATTGCAATCGTCTCAAATCAAATCCGCTAACAGTTCTTTGCGGTGTTCCATACACACTTTGTGTTACGAGTGCCTGCACTTCTATTAATAATGGGCGAATGCCTTCCATACTCGCAGCGATCGCGCTGCCACTTAATGCGCCTTCTTTCTGGTGTATTAATATTTCTGAAGGATTTAAAACAGGTTGCATACCTTCCCCGGTCATTTCATAAATACCCATTTCGGCAGTACTGCCAAACCGGTTTTTTAAGGTGCGTAAAATACGGTAAGCATAATGCCTTTCCCCTTCAAACTGCAATACTGTATCCACCATGTGTTCCAAAATTTTCGGGCCTGCGATCCCTCCATCTTTTGTAATATGCCCAATGAGAAAAACGGGGATATTGGTTTCTTTGGCAAAGCGCTGAAATTCTGCAGCCGTTTCCCGGATTTGCGAAATACTTCCGGGTGAAGCATCTAAAAAATTGGATTGTAAAGTTTGTATTGAATCAATTATTACAAGGCCCGGTTTTAGTTTTTTTATTTCACTGAAAATTGTTTGAGTGACCGTCTCTGTTAGCAGGTAAAATTGATCATTGGACATACCCAGCCGGTTGGCCCTCATTTTAATTTGTTCTTCACTTTCTTCACCACTTATGTAAAGTATTTTAATGTTTTCCAGAGCGAGTGCATCTTGCAATAACAATGTACTTTTTCCAACACCCGGTTCGCCTGCCAATAAAACAATACTTCCCGGTACAATCCCACCACCGAGGCTCCTGTTGAGTTCCGGGTCTTTCGTAAGAATTCTTTGCACTTCATTGTTATCAACATCTTTCAACGCGATTGTTTTCACCACTCTTTTTTCATCGCTAAATAATGCCCTGTTTTCCGAATCTTTTTTCCCGGCAGATTTATCTACAACTTCTTCAATAAAAGTATTCCATTCATTACAGGCCGGGCATTTTCCCAACCATTTTGGGCTTTCATAGCCGCAGTTTCCGCAGAAAAAAGCAACTTTAATTTTTGACATATTTTTTTCCTGATTAAATTTTGGCGAATAAAATCATTGATTATTCTTAGAAAAATATTGGCTTATAAGTATTATAATATAATGACAATTTACTTAAAATTAAATGGTTTTTTTACATAAAAAAAGGTTGGCACCGCTGCCAACCTCCTACTTACTAACCCATTAAATTCTTGCACTAAATTACTATTTTGACACACATTTCAAAATTATTTTTTGCGGGATGTTTATTTAGTTCCATATGTTTACGAAATAAAATATAAATAAACGCCTTAAAGTCAATCATTTAGAATTTGTACTTCGTTGGAAATAACCTGGTAGAAAAAAGTTTTTCTCCGGATAGTTTATTTTTTATCTTGTTTATCAATCGCTTATCGTTCAGCCCCGTTTGTTCGCCATTTTTATAAAAGAAGTTATCCACATTTAGCCATTAATTTTGTTTTTTGCTTTGAGATCGTTAAAAAAACTTAATTTGCTTATCATTAACAAACTGAATTATGAGAACAAAAATTTTATTTTTTTTCGTGGCATTGTTGACTTTCCAACTAGCTTTTAGTCAAAAGCAGGTAAGCGGAAAAATCACAGATGCAAAAGATGGTTCCCCCATTAATGGGGCTACAATCAAAGTTTTGGGTGCAAAGACCACTGCTATTTCCGGGGCTGATGGCAACTTTTCCATGAAAGTTGATAATAAAGCTAAGAAATTATCGATTTCTTTTATTGGGTATGATGAACAGGAAGTGGATATCAATGGAGAAAGTTTACAAATAGCCCTGGTCCAAAATGTATCCAACTTAAATGAAGTGGTAGTTGTAGGATATGGAACCAAGTTAAGAAAAGATATCACTGGTTCTGTAGCTAAAGTAGGTGCCAAGGAATTAAATAATACGCCTGTTACCAGTTTTGAAAGTGCTATGCAGGGGCGGGCCGCGGGTGTGTATGTCCAGCAATTAAATGGAAAATTAGGCCAAGGGATCACCGTACGAATTCGGGGCGCATCTTCAGTATCAGCCGGAAATGACCCTTTATATGTTGTTGATGGAATACCTGTTATTACAAGCAGTCTTTCAAGTAATGGGGCAGCTACCAGCCCTTTGGCAGACATCAATATTAATGACATAGAATCGATTGAAATACTAAAAGATGCTTCCGCTGCGGCTATATATGGTTCCCGGGCATCCAATGGTGTTGTATTAATTACTACAAAAAAAGGTAAACTGGGCACATCAAAAGTGGAATTTGGATATTTTACCGGTTTACAAAAACCCACAGGCCACAGAGAATTTTTAGACGCAAAACAATATGTTGATTATTTGACCCAGGCTGCAATTGGAGCTGCCAAGCAGGATGTAATTTATGGCTATTATACAAACCTGGATGATGCCATTGCGGACGAACTGGATTATGTGAACGGCAGATTTAAACGGTATTCAGCTGATAATAATGACTGGAAAACGGGAAAAGTAAATACCAATTGGGAAGATAATGCTTTTCAAAGAGCACCCATTTCCCAGTACGACATAAATTTTTCCGGTGGAACAGAAAAAACAAAATTTTATGCTTCCGGCCAATACCTTGATCAGTCCGGCATACTGGTTCGAAATAATCTTAAAAGATATAGTGCACGTTTAAATCTCGATCACGAAGTGAATGACTGGTTAAACATTGGGATGAATATGAGTTTTGCAAGAACCTTAAATGACCGGGTTTCCAATGACGATGCATTTGCCACACCCTTACAAATAGTTGCACTTTCTCCCATTACACCTTTAATCGATCCACGTACAGGTTTATTAAGTGGAGAACTCGATCCGCTGACCGGTAATCCCAATACGAATTACCCGGTTTATTATAATGCTTTGATTAGTGTAGATAATTCAGTGTATAATACTTTGGTGAACAGGACACTTGGAAATGTTTTTGCACAAGTGAAATTAGTGAAAGGCCTTTCTTTTCGTTCTGAATTAGGTATGGATCAGTTGAACCAAACTGAAGATGCTTATTATGGCAGGCTTACAGCCAGGAATACAGGCGTACCTAATGGTTCTGGTTTTTATACATCAGACCAGTTGTTCAATATAAATACGAATAACTTTTTTCAATATAATCTTACTTTAAAAGAGAAACATGATATTGACCTGGTAGCAGGATCAAGTTTTCAAAAACAAACTTCAGCAAATTCTGAGGCTGATGGTGAAAATTTTCCAAGTGATGCATATAAAAAATTGTCAAGCGCTGCTTCTAAAACAAATGCACTTTCTTCATCTACTGCATTTAGCTTCCTTTCCTATTTCCTAAGAGCGAATTATAAGTTTGACGGAAAATACCTCCTGGCATTAAGTGGCCGGTATGATGGTTCTTCCCGTTTTGGTGCGAATAACAGGTATGGATTTTTCCCTGCCGGGTCTGTAGGTTGGATTATGAGCGAAGAAAAATTCCTGCAGGATTCACGCTGGATAAACTTCCTGAAATTAAAAGCCAGTTATGGCCTTACGGGTAATGCAGAAATTCCAAACTTTGCTTCCCGTGGTTTATTTTCAGGAAATGGCGGGTATGGTGGCGTGGCAGGGCAAAGGCCGGATCAGATTGATAACCCGGATTTGAAGTGGGAAACTACAGCAGGCTCAGATTTTGGTTTTGAACTGAGTACTTTTAAAAACCGCATAGAATTTGAATTTGATTATTATACAAGGAATACACGCGACTTGCTGTTAAATGTAGAAATACCCGGCACATCCGGTTTCGCCACGCAGTTTAAAAATATTGGTAATTTAAAGAACAAAGGTTTTGAAATTACGATTAATAGTACCAATATTTCCAGTCATGATTTCAGGTGGACTACTTCATTGAATTTTTCAAAAAATAAAAATGAAATCACTAACCTGAACGGACAAATACTGGGAACAGATGTAAATAAAGCTATTGAAGGTTTACCCCTTGGCGTTTTCTATACAAAAGAATTTGCCGGCGCTGATCCTAATAATGGAGACGCTCTATATTATTTGAACACATTGAAAAGTGATGGCACGCGTGACAGGTCCACTACCAATGATTATAATGCTGCGTCAGATGTAGTAGTAGGTGATCCAAATCCTGATTTTACCTACGGCTTTGGAAATACTTTTAGTTATAAAGGTATTGTGCTTGATGTATTACTGCAAGGCGTTTCAGGCAACCAGATATATAATGATGCCGGCCAGTATATGTCTTCCAGCGGAAGCAATGGCTTTGATAATCAAACCCTGGACCAGCTTAATGCATGGAAAAACCCCGGTGATATAACAATGATTCCTGAGGCGCGCTTATTTTATCCTAATGGAACAGACCCATCCAGCCGCTATATTTCTGATGGGTCATATATGCGGGTAAAAGCTGTTACACTTAGTTATACTTTACCTGCTTCAATTATATCCAGGTTTAAAATCAGCAGTGCAAAAATTTATGCAAGGGCTCAAAATCTTTTCACCTTTACAAAATATAATGGCTGGGATCCGGAAGTGAATACGGATTGGCTTGCTGATAATATAAATCTTGGCCTTGATTTTTATTCAGCACCACAAGTGAAAACAATTGTTTTTGGCATCAACTTAAGTTTCTAAAACAATTACATTAAATCAACTCTTTAAGCAATGATCCAAAAAATAAAATATTTTCAAATGAAAAAAATAAATATAAAAATAATCACGCTCTTCATACTGACTTTTGCCTGCTTATCCTGCAATAAACAACTGGATATTAAACCTACACAAAGCGTAGAAAATGGTGAAGCATTAAAAACCAGCAATGATGTAGAAGCCGCATTGGTCGGCACTTACAGCGATCTTATTGATTTTGACATGTATGGTGGCAGCATTTTCGTTTGCGCAGATTTACTGGGAGATAATAATGAACTGGAATGGTCCGGCACTTACCAGGGTATGACGCAGATTTATACGAAAGCAATCCCTATTGATAACCAGTTTGTATCGGATACCTGGCTCGCAGGATATACAGCGATCAATGATGCTAATAATGTATTAGGCGCCTTAGATGTCGTAATTGATGAGAAAAAAGAGCGGGTGGAAGGTGAGGCAAAATTCATCCGTGGCGCTTGCCTGTTTGATCTCGTAAGAATGTTTGGCAAAGCCTGGAATGATGGAAATCCATCAACAAATCCCGGAGTGCCAATTGTACTTACCGCAACTACCGTAATTACTGGCGAAAGCCAATTGCCCAGGAGCACTGTAGCCGAAGTCTACGCACAGGCAATTAAAGATTTAAAAGATGCAGAAACCCTGCTACCTGCAAAGAATGGATTTTTTGCAAATTCTGTTGCAGCTTCCGCCATGCTTGCACGTATTTACCTGCAACAGGGAGATTATCAAAACGCAGCCAATTCTGCAAATAAAGCTATTAGTGCAGCACAGTCAAACGGGTATAGCCTGAATGCAGCTTATGCAGATGAATTTCCCAATCCATCCAGCCCCGGACCGGTTGCCAATACACCTGAAGATTTGTTTGCCATGCAGGTAACAACAAGTTCCGGAACAAATGTTTTCCAGGAATTTTATTCCGCAGATGGCCGTGGTGATATTGCCATCACAGATAAGCACCTGGCCTTATATGAAACTGGAGATGACCGGTTAAATCTTTTCTATACGTCCGGTGGTTCTACCTATACCGGGAAATTTGAAAATGTGTATGGGAATGTGCACATTATTCGCCTGGCTGAAATGTATCTCATAAGAGCTGAAGCTAATTTCAGGATGGGAACATCTGTTGGCACTGACCCCGTAAATGATATTAATAAAATAAGGAATCGCGTAAATTTACCTGACTATACCTCCAATCAACTTACGCTTGATAATATTTTACTCGAGCGTAAACTGGAACTTGCTTTTGAAGGTTTCACCTTACACGATCTGAAAAGAACAGAAGGGGCAGCTGGTGTTTTTAACTGGAATGATCCAAAACTGGTTTACCCGATTCCTCAAAGAGAATTAAGGGTTAATGCAAATCTTACACAGAATGACGGATATTAATTATTTTTTATAAAGGCTTTTTAAGAACCCGTTTCATCCAATGGAACGGGTTTATTTTTTGCCCAATAAAACAGTAGCATACGCCGTAACTCCTTCTTCACGGCCAATAAAACCCAGCCTTTCGGCAGTCGTAGCTTTAATAGAAATATCTTCGGTTGAAATGTCTAATATCCCGGCAATCACTCCCCGCATTTTCAACACATAGGGATTGATCTTCGGCGATTCCAGGCAAAGTGTAGAATCAATATTTATGATCTTACAGTTTTTTGCCAAAACCAATTCGTATGTTTTTTTCAATAAAATTTTACTATCTATATTTTTGTACGCCATATCTGTATCCGGGAAATGTTTCCCAATATCTCCCAGGCTTACTGCGCCGAGTAAAGCATCACATATTGCATGCAACAACACATCTGCATCACTATGTCCAACTGCACCTTTCGTATGGGGTATTTTTATACCGCCCAGCCAGAAATCACGGCCTTCTTCGAGCCGGTGAAAATCAATACCAGATCCAATTCTCATTTTCATATTGTGTAAAATAAAATTGGCCGGGTGTGCGTAAGCTTCACCACGGCCAATAACATATAAAAGATATTATTCTCCACCTCCCACATTATCTAAATCAAATAATAAACTAAACCGTAATGTATTGGATAAAGGATTCCTGGTCACGCCATTTCCCGAAGGAGCCAGGTAAGAAAAGTTGATATTAAATACACTATATTTCAAACCTACACCGGCTGTAAAATACCTGCGGCCTCCCTGGTTTTTACCTTCATAAAAATAGCCGGCGCGAATCGCAAACTGATCATTGTAAATATATTCAGCACCCGGAGAAAAAGTAATCGCTTTATTATTAAACGATTTAAACCAGCTTTCGAAAATACTGTAATTATGATAATTGGAAAGATTGGTAGAATCCACAGTATTATCACCTGTAAATTCAGGTACAGCTGGCACCAGTAATTTATTGATATCTAATGCAAGTGTGAATTTGCTGGTCTCGTTAAATACAAAAGTATATGCCGCACCAACACCTATATTGGCCGGAATAAAATCTTTGCTTTGCGCATCATTGGTATAGCCTATCTTGGATCCCAGGTTGGATAAGGATAAACCGTATGTAAGGCCTGCACCACCATCATCTGTACCATCATGGTACAAAGAAAGGTCTGCTGCAAATGCATTCCCGGCTTTGTAAGTAACTCCACCAAAGCTTCCATTCGCTAAATTTGAATTTATATACCGTAGTGCTACACCTACAGCAAAATTATCCGAGATCTTACGGGAATAACCCAGGTCAAAAGCTATTTCACGTGGCCTGCTCGTTTGCAGGTAATTTCCGTTAAAATCTACAAATTGTATTTGCCCAAGATTAAAATATCTTAGAGATGCAGAGAGTGCCTGCTCATCATCCAGTTTATAATAGCCGGCTAATGTTGCCAGGAATACATCCTGCGCAATATCTTTTAGCCAGGGTGTATAAGTGATTCCAATCGCTGCATTCTTTTTTGCAAAAGGCGTTTTTGCGAGGTTCCAGAAACTCGCATTCGCATCCGGGCTGATTGCGATACCTGCATCACCCATTCCACCGGCACGCGCATCGGGAGAGATACGGAGAAATGGAACAGCGGTTGTTACGATATTTATCGGGGCAGTTTGATCCTGTGCCTGCACTTGTTGCGAAAAGATGATGCCTGACAATAAAATTAAGGCAATGGCTTTCGTCTGCATTTTGTTCATGAATATGTGTTTAAATTTTTGATATTTGTTGAGGAACTGACTTTGATTTTGTAAACAGTTCTTTCAACCGCAAAGTAAATTTTTTCTATAAGCAGGCAAATTTTGCAGTAAGTAAATGCATTGAAAAATTTTGAGTGACAAATATAGGGTACATTATTTTTATTTTCACAATAACCACACAAACGTTTTTTTGAGGCAAAAAGGTATTAAGCTGTAAATAATTTTTATTTTAAAGGAATAAATACATTTAAATCCATTTATATTCGCAAATTGCACCGGCATTTTTGCAATATTTTATAATTGAAATCGTTTCTATATTCTAATTAGGAAAAAACCAACATTAAAGATGTTTAAAAAATTTCGAAATTATTCCTGGGTGGCACTGGTTATAGTGGCCCTTCCCGCCTGTAAAAACGGGCTTTTTAATAAAAATAAGCATGAGCAAAGCACTGCTACGGGCTGGAATTACAATGATAAAAACCAGGGTGGTTATAATGTAACCAAACCTAAAGATATTAAAACAGGCCCGGGCCTTGTATTTGTGCAGGGCGGTACGTTTACCATGGGCGCAACACAAGAGGACGTGATGAGCGACTGGAATAATATTCCCCGCCGTGTAACAGTCAATTCTTTTTTTATAGATAAAACAGAAGTGGCAAATGTGCATTACCGCGAATATTTGAACTGGCTCGAAAATGTTTTCTCTGATCCACAATACCAGGCTGTTTTAGATGGCGCAAGGCCCGACACGCTGGTTTGGAGAAGCGAATTGTCATACAATGAACCTTATGTGGAATATTATTTCCGCCACCCTTCTTATAATTATTATCCCGTTGTGGGTGTTACCTGGAGACAGGCACATGATTTTTGTATCTGGCGTACGGACAGGGTAAATGAACTTGAACTCATCAAACGTGGCTATCAAAATAAAAATGTGATCAAACAGGAAATGAATGGTGGTGGCCAGGATAATTTCAATACCAAATCTTACCTGATGGGTGAGTACGAGGGAATTCCGGGGAAACCAAAAAAGAATCCATTGCTGGATGCACAGGGAAGGCCAAGAACTACCGTAAAGTTTGAAGACGGAATTATTTTCCCCGATTACCGCCTTCCCACAGAAGCAGAATGGGAATATGCAGCTTTGGGGTATATCAATCAAAACCCACAGCCGCGTAAATCAGAAAAGAAAAGAGGAGAAGAATTAATCGCCAATAAACAATTGTATTCCTGGAAGAATGATGGTTTTGATAATTTAAGAGGTACCCGTAAAGGAACAATGCAGGGTGCATTCCTGGCAAACTTTAAAAGAGGAAATGGTGACTACATGGGTACGCCGGGTGGATTGAATGACCGTTCTGCTATACCTGCTTCTGTAACTTCATTTTACCCAAATGGTTTTGGTTTATATAATATGAGTGGAAACGTGAATGAGTGGGTAGCTGATGTGTACCGGCCATTGACCGGTATCGAAGAAGATGATTTGAACCCCTTCCGCGGTAACGTATTTACAAAAGTAGACATGAGTGGCGGACAAGGCAACCTGCGCGACAGCCTGGGTAGAATTAAATATATCCCTGAATCTGATTCAGCATTGGCAAACAGGAGAAACTATCAAAGGTCTTATGCGATCAATTATTTAGATGGTGATTCTTCAAGCCGCGTTTATTATGGTTATGGTGTTACCACTTTGATAAGCGATAAATCAAGGGTTTATAAAGGAGGAAGCTGGATGGATATGCCATATTGGTTAAGCCCGGGATCAAGGCGTTTCCTGGAAGAAGATGAAAGTAGCAGTACTATTGGCTTCCGTTGTGCCATGACACATTATGGTGCACCTGAGGGCACTTCCACTAAGTTACCGAATGGTAATTTCTTCCCGAAGAGAAGACAGAAAAGATAAATTTTTTCTTTTGATTGTAAATTTTAAACCCGCTTTTCCAGGCGGGTTTTTTTTGCATACATACCCTTTTTTCTATGTATGTTTGTTTGATACTTTAAAAAAATATTTTGGAAGAAAACCTTCAACATTTTATTGCCGAAGCATTCAAAGAAGATATAGGCCCTGGTGATTATTCAACTCTTTGTTGCATACCTGCTTCACAAAAAGGCAAAGCTGTTTTAAAAATAAAGCAATCAGGTATTTTAGCGGGAATGAATGTAGCCAAAAAAATATTTGCATTTACTGAACCGGAAGCCGTTTTTCATCCATTTAAAAAAGATGGTGATAATATGAGCCCTGGCGAAGAAGCGTTTACTGTAGAAGCCCATATTCACACTATTTTAAAATGTGAAAGGCTCGTATTAAATTGTATGCAACGTATGTCCGGTATTGCCACTTTGACCAGGGAATATGCAGATAAGATCAAGGACTTCCATACCAAAATCCTCGATACAAGAAAAACAACTCCTAATTTCCGCCTGCTTGAAAAAGAGGCAGTGCGCATTGGTGGCGCCATTAATCACCGTTTTGGTTTATATGATATGATCATGTTGAAAGATAATCATATTGATTATTGTGGTGGCATCATCCCCGCAATTGAAAAAGCCTGGACTTATATACAGGAAAATAATTTGCCTTTACAAATTGAAGTGGAAACAAGAAGCCTCGAAGATGTAGAAAAGGTCGCTGCTCATGCAAAAGGAAAAGTCTTTCGCATCATGCTGGATAATTTTTCTCCCGAAAATATTAGCGCGGCTTTGAAGATTACGAATAATAATTTTGAAACGGAAGCCAGTGGCGGAATAAACCTGGATAATATAATTTCTTATGCAGAAACGGGCGTTGATTATGTAAGTGTGGGTGCCTTAATTCACCAGGCAAAAAGCCTTGACCTGAGTTTGAAAGCTGTTTTTAATTAATTATTTTTACACATGCCCAAAAAACATGCGGATAATAATGGGATCGTTTTTAGCACGGATCCTTCTTTTCAATTTACAGACAATGAAGCATCTGCAGAAACTTTGATTCCTGCTAATCAAAAGCTCATCATTAAACTGGAAACAAAACATCGCGCAGGCAAAACAGTTACTTCGGTTAATGGTTTTATTGGTAAGCAGGAAGACTTGCAGTTTTTGGAAAAAAAATTAAAAAATTTTTGCGGCACGGGCGGAAGTTCTAAAGATGGAATTATTTTAATACAGGGAGACCAACGCAAAAAAATAGTGAGCTGGCTCACCACAAATGGATATTCTAAAACAAAACAAAAATGATCATTTTATTTAAATAATTTTTTAAAAACCAACACATGAAAAAAATATTTTCAACGCTGCTGCTGCTTTGTTCTTTTTTTACCTATGCGCAGAAACCCATAAGTGGCGGGCATTTGAAGCCTTTGCAAGCCATCATGGATATTCGTCATTATACAATTGCATTGAATGTAGATCCTGTTACTAAAACCATTAACGGTTATGCGGAGATCAACCTTTTATTAAGTAAAAAAACAGACAGTTTATTATTAGACTTACAGCACCTGTTGAAGGTGGATAAGGTATGGGTGAATACCAAAGAAGCATCCTTTTTTCAGCAGGATGATTTTTTATATATCACTTCAAAAAATAGTTTTGATACCGGCCGGCAAATTATTAAAGTTCAATATGCAGGCACACCGCAGGTTGCCAGGCGGCCACCATGGGATGGTGGTTTTACCTGGGCCACAGATTCTTTAGGCAATCCCTGGATTGCTATTACAGATGAAGGTGAAGGCGCAAAAATTTTATTTCCCTGCAAAGACCATCCCAGTGATGAACCGAATGAAGGTGCCGATCTTATCATCACTGTTCCGAAAGGCCTCACCGTTGCGGGTCCCGGCTTACTGATGAGTAAAAAGGATTCAAAAAACACTTCTACTTTTCACTGGAAAACAAATTATTCTATCAACAATTATTGCATACTTTTTAATGTAGGAAAATACATTATAGTTACACGCAATTATACAACGGTTGACGGAAATATTGTCCCTATACAGTTTTATGTTCTAAGCATACATGCAGATAAAGCACAACATCATTTGGATATTCTGGTGAGGTCTATTCATGTACAGGAAAAATATTTTGGA
>JBAQJB010000208.1:0-11085 GCA_049289155.1 Chitinophagaceae bacterium | reverse complement strand
CCAGGAAGGAATTCAACAATTGCAATATCAGCGCGGAAAGTTTTCAAAAAATTGAACAAGCTTATCCAGGTAAATTATATACGCCTAACTTTTTTATTGCCATCGCATTGGGTTTGTTAACCCTGCTTGCTGTAAGTTTTACCACCTTTCTTTTTTAGCTGTTGACCAATGCCGGCATTTCATCACGCTTAGCTGTATGATGTTTAGTGATGGCTGTACTTTGTTATGTTTCTCTTGAAGGGATCATAAAAAAGAAAATGTTTTTTAATGCAGGGGTGGATAACGCTTTAATGATCTTAGTTCTTTTATTTATTATGGGTTTTTTTCTAAGTTACTTTGAAAATCCTTCCTGGATATTTATGAATGGCGCACTCATGCTCGTTTCACTCTGGCTGAGTGTACGTTTTACAGATTCTTTTATGGCAATAGTTTCAGGTGCTTTCTTTTTTGTTGTTTGTTATTTATTATATGAAAGATCAGGAGCAACTTCAATTATTTATTTCTCCCTGGTAATGATGATACTTATTGGAGGCATGTATGCCGTAATCAAAAAAATAAAAAAACAGGTGAATTGTATATTTGAAAAATGCATAAATGTGCTGACAATTTTTTTATTACTTGCGTTCTATACTTCAGGAAATTATTGGGTGATCAATGAATTGCAATTAGCAGAATTAAGTCATCCTGTTCCGGTATATATTGGATGGATATCCTGGGGATTTACATTTGCAATTCCCTTCGTGTATATTTTTTATGGCGTTATCAAAAAAGATGTATTGCATATCCGCACTGGCGTTTTCCTGGTGATGATGTCAGTTCTTACTTACAAATATTATTTCAACTTATTTCCCGTGGAGTTTGAAATGTTATTTGTAGGAATCATCCTGGTTGCCCTTTGTTATTTTTTAATGAAATTACTTAGGAAGGCCAGGTATGGATTTACTTCTGAAATGATCACGCCACAACCCTCCTGGAGAAATATAGAAGCGCTTGTGATTGCTGAAACCATGGGTGGCAGTGATGCTCCTCAAAAAGATTCGCTGTTTCAGGGTGGCAGTTCTGGAGGCGCCGGTGCTTCGGGGGAATTTTGAAATTTTATTAATGACTTTGAAAATGACATAGGATATTTTCAGTATTTATATGTATTTATTTTAAGAACTTTATACGCAAAAACATAGACTAGCAAAACCAATATAAAAACAGGTATGCTCCAGTAATTTTATTTAATCATTACTACGATCAATCAAAATCCAACTTGCAAAAAATTAATTGTATCATACTATTCATTTTTGCTTCAGTGCCATTATTACTGAATGCACAAACTACCGACAGCAGTCAAACTATTTCCGCTGGAAATGTATATATAAAAAAAATGGACCAGTTCCTGGCGGTAAAACTGAGCACCTCAAATGATATAAAAAATTTCACCGTTAAGAACACGACCAAGTACGAGATCAATCCAAATGATAAAAGCATATTGAAACTATCAGCCAACTATCGCTGGCTCTCCGGTTCCGTAAGTATAACACCTAATTTTTTGAATGGCAATAATAATGATATGTTGAAAGGCAAAACCACAACTACGGCATTTGCATTGAATTTAAATTTCACTCATTGGTCACAAACATTTTCTTATGCGCGCATCAAAGGATTTTATTTAAAAAATACGGCAGATTATATTCCCAACTGGAAAAAAGGAATTGATCCTTATATACAATTTCCCGATCTCGTGTATAATGGATATGCAGGTCAAACAGCCTACACATTTAATAAAAATTTTTCCTTCAATGCTTTGTCTGCACAAACTGAAAGGCAATTGAAGTCCGCCGGCACTTTCAGGCCTTCTGTTTCTTATAATTATGATCTTGTAGATAATAAAATTGTACTCACCGGGCAGGACAGTTCTCAAAAATCAAAAAACCTGCAGGTACTTGTATCGGCAGGCTATTACCATACATTTGTGATCAATAAAAACTTTTATTTTTCTGCCGGCCTTGTCCCGGGAATAGGTATCATTTCTACAAAATTTTATAACCGTCAAGTTTTATCAACTATCATTACCCGTTATCTAAATGTGCTTTATCATTCAGAAATTACCTTTGCAGCCGGGTATAATTCCGAAAGATTTTTTATTGGAGGGCAGCTTACGGGCGTTACATCCAGTTATGACCAGCATAATATTTCCACTTTTATTACTACCCAGGGATTGACCTACCAGGTATTCGCCGGTTATCGTTTTGGTGCGCCAAAATTTTTGAAAAATGCATTGGATAAAGTGGAAGAAAAAGCAAAAGCGCTGGG
Organism: Chitinophagaceae bacterium; assembly: GCA_049289155.1. Lineage (GTDB taxonomy): Bacteria > Bacteroidota > Bacteroidia > Chitinophagales > Chitinophagaceae > JAFDXJ01. The sequence goes on along the minus strand of JBAQJB010000208.1, from coordinate 8,784 downwards.
AAATTGGTAAAGTGAAATATAATCTATTTGATGTATACATTTAAAACCACTTTTATTCTGTTGGCCGCAGGTCAAAAGAATTTTAATTAAAGAAATACATTTGATCATAAATTTATTTTTAAAAATTATGTGTAAGCATACATAACACACAACCTCCTAAATTGCAACATGTTTATCAGCTACAACAAAAACCAGTTTTATAGAAAATTTTTAGCACTTACCCTCATTGCATTAGCGGCCGCCATGTTTATTTTTTTTCATCCACCATTTCCCAAAAGCATAGACTGGCAATCAATTTACTTATTTGTGATATACTTGCTTTTAGCACTGGCTTTACTTTTAATTGTAATGCAATTATTATTTTTTCCAAATGGTGTACAAATTGATAACGTCACACAATCATTAACTATCCATTATTTTTTAAAAAGAGCAGTTACAATCAATGTGTCTGACATAAAGTATTTTACAACAACGAAAATTATTACCAGGTCATCCCGTTATGAAGGCATATTAGTGCATACAATTTATAACAGGCAGTATCTTTTCACTGATTTCAACCTTACTGATCATACACCTGTACGGGCTTTTTTAGAAAATAAAAAAATTACTTTTGCCGGCCATGAGAAGTTTAAAAATATTTCCTATTTTATCACTTTCTTTAAGCATCGTTAATACACGTATATCAAAATAATTCAAATTCATTTTACCAAAAATATCCTTTTAGTTTTTTATTCCCTTTTGATTCCACGACCTTTACTGCATGAAAAATATTTCTTTTATACCCGGAAAAATTGTTTCAACTGATGGTGCAAGACGATTCGTATACGCAGCCAGGCTCTTAAGTAAAACCATTTCATTTACGAATGGTTGTTTTGATATACTACATGAAGGCCATATTTTTTCTCTCACGCAGGCTGCAAAAGAAGCAGATTATTTGATCGTCGGACTGAATGCGGATAGCATGGTCACACAACTCAAAGGCCCCGGAAGGCCTGTCAATAATGAGCATTCAAGGGCTTTGATCCTGGCTTCTCTTGTGATGGTTGACCTGGTGGTTATTTTTGAAGAGGAAACCCCTTTGAATTTAATCAAAGAATTGATGCCGGATGTATTGGTAAAAGGCGGCGACTATACAACTGCAACAATTGCCGGTGCAAAAGAAGTCATTGAAAATGGCGGCCGCGTGGTTATTAATCCCCTGTTGGAAGGCTTTTCAACGTCCATGCTGATCCATAAAATAAAAGAGAAATAATTTTGATGGGCAACTTCTCAAAAAATAAATAAGTAATAAAAACTTAACATTCAAAAAATACCCGCTGTTGTATTTTGCATGTTGTTTAATATCATTTCATGAAAGGATTAATAGCAAGGGATATAAGCTGGCTTAGTTTCAACGCACGGGTATTGCAGGAAGCAACTGATAAAACGGTTCCACTCAAAGAACGCATTCGTTTCCTTGGAATTCACTCCAATAATATGGATGAATTTTTCCGCATTCGTGTAGCGACCTTAAAACGCATGATCGAACTCGGCGGTAAAAAAGCGACCATGCACCTGGAAGAAAAGCCGCAAATTATTTTAGACCAGATACAGTCCATTGTACTGCAACAGCAAACGCAGTTTAATATCACCTGGCAAGGCATTCTGCAGGAATTGCGTAAAAAAAATATTTTTCTAGTTACTGAAAAAAGGCTGAACGCGCAGCAAAAAATTTATATCAAAAATTATTTCGAAGCGGAAGTGCGCAGCATTATCAATCCATTGATGATCGAAAGCATTCCGCAACTTCCCTACCTGCGGGAAAAAAGTATTTATCTCGGCGTTGTGATGCGGAAATCAAATGAGCCTAATAAAAAAAATTACGCGGTCATTGAAGTGCCGAGTAAACTCATAGGCAGGTTTGTACAAATTCCTTCAAGACCCGGCCAGCATACGATCATTTTACTGGAAGACCTGATCCGTTTTAACCTGCCTTTTATTTTTTCTTATTTTGGTTATGATATATTCGATGCGCATATTTTTAAAGTAACCAAAGACGCAGAGTTTGACATAGATAATGATGTATTTACCACCTTTGTTCAAAAAATTGAGAAAGGGGTAAAAGGCCGGAGGCTCGCCCGTACCATACGTTTCAGTTATGACCGTGAAATGGATGCTGACCTCTTGTCTTTTCTTTTAAAAAAATTAAATGTTTCCGGTAAGGACAATATTATTGCCGGTGGCCGTATTCATAACTTCAGGCATTTTATGGATTTCCCGGATGTGTTTCCTAAAAACACAAAACAAAATAAACCGTTTATTCATCCTGAATTAAAATCAGCGAAACGGGTAACGGATGTCATTGAGAAAAAAAATATACTCCTGCATTTTCCCTATCATTCCTTTGATCCTTTGATTGATCTTTTGCGCGAAGCGGCAATTGATCCACATGTTTTTTCCATCAAGATGACGGCGTACCGTTTAGCGTCGCAATCCAAAGTGATCAATGCACTCATCAATGCAGCCAGGAATGGAAAGCAGGTCATCGTGATGCTTGAACTGCGAGCGCGTTTTGATGAGGAAGCGAATCTCCAGTGGAAAAAAATTTTAGAAGAAGAAGGTGTCAAAGTATTACTTGGCGTACCCAATATGAAAGTGCATGCAAAGATTTGCGTGATCAAAAAGAAAAAAGGTAATAAGACTTTTCAATATGGTTTTGTAAGTACCGGAAACCTGAATGAAAAGACAGCGAAAGTTTATGCAGATCATTGCCTGCTCACCAGTAACCGCAATGTGATGGCAGATATCAGTAAAATTTTTAAATACCTCGAAAATCCTTCAGCCGGTATCAATAATTTAAAGTCATGCAAAACGTTACTCGTTTGCCCGGTGAATACACGCACTGCATTTTTAAAATTGATACAAAATGAAATACAGCAGGCGAAAACAGGAAAACCTGCCTACATTTTAGTGAAAGTAAATTCATTAAGTGACAGCAAACTGATCTATAAATTATACGAGGCCGCGGAGAAAGGTGTGGACGTGGATTTAATTGTACGCGGTATTTTTTGTATTCGTTCAGAACAAAAAAAATTAAAGCACCGCCTGCATGCAATCAGTATTGTAGATGAATATTTAGAACACGCACGCGTTTTACTTTTTCATAATAAAGGAAAAGAAAAAATATTTATTTCAAGTGCTGACTGGATGGTGCGCAATCTCGATCACCGCATTGAAACTACCTTACCTTTGACGCGTGATGTCAATAAAAAAGAATTGAAAGATATGCTTGCTATTCAACTGGCGGATAATGTAAAAGCACGCATCCTGGATAATACTTTATCCAATCATTATGTATCTGCAAAAGGGAAAAAACGTGTTCGTTCGCAAATCGCTACTTATAATTACCTGTTGCAAAAAAATAATTCCGCTGATTAGTTTGTATTTTGCCGGCATCGTGATTTTCATTGTGTTAAATAATATGTTTTGAAATTAGCCGCCATCGATATAGGTAGTAATGCCGCCCGTTTACTCGTAACTGAAATAATTACCAGCCCGGGCAATGAACCCCGGTTTACAAAAGTTTCCCTCGTGCGTGTACCACTCCGCCTGGGCTTTGACGTTTTTGAATTTGGTGAAATCAGAAAAGAAAAATCCAGGCAATTGCGCGCGACAATGAAAGCATTTGCTTTATTAATGGAGGTATATGAAGTGGATAGTTATAAAGCCTGTGCCACTAGTGCCATGCGGGATGCCGGGAATAAAAAAGATATTTTACGGAAAATAAAACTGGAAAGTGGCATCGGCATTGACATCATCAGTGGCGATGAAGAAGCAACTTATATTTTTGATAACCATATCGCGGAGAATTTAGAAAAAGGCCATGCTTATTTATATATCGATGTGGGTGGTGGCAGCACAGAACTCACTTTTTTTTCCGAAGGAAAACTGCAATACAAAGAATCATTTAATATAGGTACAATACGCTTATTAAAAAACCAGGTGAATGAAACATTATGGAATGAGTTGAAGGAACATATTCTGAAATTTACAAAAAATAAATTGCCACTGATCGCAATCGGCTCCGGTGGAAATATCAATAAAATATTTTCATTGAGTAAAAGAAAAGAAGGGAAATCTTTATCTATCGAATTGCTTAAAGATTATTACCATGAATTATCGAATGTTAGCCTGCAGGAAAGAATGCGTTTATATGGCTTAAAAGATGACAGGGCAGATGTGATCGTGCCGGCATTACTAATCTATACAAATGTGATGAAATGGGCGGGCATCGAGGAAATCTTTGTGCCGCGTATTGGCCTGGCAGATGGCATCATTCAAAAATTGTTTGAAGATTTACAGCTATCAAAAAAATAACTTTTACAAACCATTTCCGCATAAAGCATATGGCCTTGCAATTTCCTATTTTTGCATATTAATACTTAACCCATGTCTGTAAATAAAGAGATCAAAAAAATAACGACACTTACTTTATTAAAAATGAAAAAAGCGGGAACGAAAATTTCCATGCTTACTGCATATGATTTTTCATTTGCAGGAATCTTTGATGATGCAGGTATAGACATTATCCTCGTGGGCGACAGTGCCAGTAATGTAATGGCCGGCCATGAAACTACGTTGCCTATCACATTAGACCATATGATCTATCACGCTTCTTCCGTCATTCGCGGCGTAAAAAGATGCCTGGTAGTAGTGGACCTTCCCTTCGGTTCGTACCAATCTAATTCCCAAATTGCTTTGGCTTCGGCTATCCGCATCATGAAAGAAACCGGTGCACATGCAGTGAAACTGGAAGGTGGCGTGGAAGTCATTGAGAGTGTGAGTAAAATAGTTTCTGCCGGCATCCCGGTAATGGGCCACCTCGGGTTGACACCACAAAGCATTTATAAATTTGGAACCTACAATGTTCGCGCAAAGGGCGAAGATGAAGCATTGAAATTGCGGAAAGATGCTAAGCTCCTGGAAGAGGCGGGATGCTTTTCCGTGGTTCTAGAAAAAATTCCGGCGCAACTGGCAAAAGAAGTTTCAGAAAGTTTGGATATTCCAACCATCGGTATTGGCGCGGGAAAACATTGTGATGGCCAGGTTTTGGTGATGCATGATATGCTGGGTATTAATGTAGAATTTAAACCCAGGTTTCTACGGCAATATTTAAACATACACGAACAGGCCACCAAAGCTGTACAACAATACATCGCAGATGTAAAAAACCAGGATTTTCCCAATGAAACGGAGCAATACTAAGGGACAGTTTTAAGTTTTCATTTTCCCATCTTCACAAAGCCTTATACAATGTTATGTGCAAAAATCACGATATTTGCACCTCAAAAATTTATACTATGGATTTTTTAAAAGAATTGGGCATACAAAATGAAAATAACGGTGTTTCTACCGGTGTAGAATGGATGAAAGGACAAGGAAAAAAACTCGACTCATATTCTCCTGTCGATGGAAAATTAATTGCTTCCGTAAATTGTGGCGATGCAGGCGATTATGAAAAAATGATGCAAAAAGCCAATGCTGCTTTCAAAGAATGGCGCAACTGGCCGGCACCCCGCCGCGGTGAAATAGTTCGCCAGGTTGGAGAAGCATTAAGAAAACATAAAGAGCCATTGGGTAAATTGGTGAGTTATGAAATGGGAAAAAGTTTACAGGAAGGCCTGGGCGAAGTACAGGAAATGATTGATATCTGCGATTTTGCGGTTGGGCAAAGCAGGCAATTATATGGATTGACCATGCATAGCGAAAGGCCGAAACACAGAATGTATGAACAATGGCATCCTGTGGGTGTGGTAGGAATTATTTCAGCATTCAATTTCCCTGTCGCTGTATGGAGCTGGAATGCAGCAATCGCCTGGGTTTGCGGAGATGTAGCTGTTTGGAAGCCCTCATCAAAAGTACCTTTATGTGCCGTTGCCTGCCAGAATATTATTTCAGAAGTTTTCAAAAAAAATAATGTTCCCGAAGGAGTGAGTTGCTTAATAATTGGGAATGCAGCGGGTGATTTAATGACCGGCGATGCAAATATCCCGTTGATCTCTTTTACAGGTTCTACGCGCATAGGTAGAATGGTTTCCGGTGCTGTTGCGCAAAGGTTTGGCCGCACAATTTTAGAATTGGGTGGCAACAATGCCATAATCGTTTCTCAGAATGCAGATTTGAATATGGTTTTAGTCGGTGCTGTCTTTGGCGCTGTAGGAACCGCAGGCCAACGTTGTACTTCTACCCGCAGGCTCATCATTCATGAATCAGTTTATGATAAAACTAAAGAGATTCTGAAAAATGCTTATGGCCAGTTAAAGATCGGCGATCCGCTGGATGCAGCCAATCACGTAGGCCCGTTGATCGATACCGGTGCTGTAAAAGATTTTACTGATGCTATTGAAAAAGCAAAAACAGAAGGCGCAAAAGTGTTGGTGGAAGGAAAAGTACTTTCCGGTGCAGGCTATGAAAGCAATTGCTATGTAAGCCCCTGTATCCTGGAAGTAACTAATGACATGGAAATTGTTCAGCATGAAACATTCGCACCTGTTTTATATATCATGAAATATAAATCGATTGAAGAAGCCATTGATATGCAAAATAATGTTCCGCAGGGTTTATCATCTTCCATCTTCACTACCAATATGATTGAAATGGAAAAATTTCTTTCACATAATGGAAGCGATTGTGGAATTGCCAATGTAAATATAGGAACAAGCGGCGCAGAAATAGGTGGCGCTTTCGGTGGTGAAAAAGAAACAGGCGGCGGCCGCGAAAGTGGTTCTGATTCATGGAAAGCTTATATGCGCAGGCAAACGAATACGATCAACTGGGGTTCTGAATTGCCACTGGCACAGGGCATCAGTTTTGGATTTTAAATTTTATTAAAAATAAATTTTTTAGATGGGTTATATCAAACAATTAAAAGCAAACATGCTATGCATTGTTTTGTTCATAGCAACTTTTGCAAATGCGCAACAGGACAACAAATTAAAGATGTGGTACCAGGGAGACCTGGTGCAGGATACACTTAATGGCATCAGCTAAAAACAGGCGTATGATTTTTTAAAAGATAAAAAACCGGTGCCTGTGATCGTAGCGGTATTAGATTCCGGGATTGATACCACGCAGGAAGATTTAAAAAATATGTTGTGGACTAATTCTAAAGAAATTCCGGGTAATGGCATTGATGATGATAAGAACGGCTATATAGATGATGTGCATGGCTGGAATTTTTTAGGCAATAAAAATGGTACCAACCTCATTACCGGTGGCGGTGAAAATGCGCGTGTCTATTACCGCTTTAAAAGTATGTATGAAGGAAAAAATTTGGATACATCCACTATGTCGGTTTTAGATAAATGGCATTATGTGCAATGGAAAAAGGCGGAGAATGAGATGGCTGTTGGCCCACAGGAACAAATGGAAGTAACGATGCTGGAAAATGTTATTGCCGTATTGAAAAAAAATGATGCCATTTTGCGGAGCGATATGCAAAAGGAAGAATTTAATATAGATGACCTGGAAAAGTACACGCCTGCAACTGATGATGCTAAAAAAGCAAAAATGGTTTATTTGACTGTGTTCAAACAAATGGGTTTTGATCCGGGCAGTACGAATGTTTCTTTACTGAGTGACCTCGAAGAATATACTAAAGGAAAGTCTGAAGGCTTAGCAACTAAACTCGCTCCACCACCCGATTACAGGGCACTGACCATTAAAGATAATTACAATGATTTCAATGACCGTTTTTATGGGAATACGGATATTATGGGACCTGACCCCAGGCATGGCACACATTGTAGCGGTATCATTGCTGCGCAGCGGAATAATGGAATTGGAATTGATGGTATAGCTGGTATACCGGAAGTTAAAATCATGATGGTGCGTACTGTTCCAGGTGGTGATGAATATGACAAAGATGTAGCACTGGCAATTATCTATGCAGTGAATAATGGCGCTAAAGTGATCAGTATGAGTTTTGGGAAAAAATTCTCACCGGATAAACCATGGGTGGACAGCGCCGTAAAATACGCAGAATCAAAAGATGTTTTATTGGTACATGCTGCTGGAAATGACAATGAGGATGTGGATTCAGTTTCTAATTTTCCCAGCCCGGTGATGCTTGCCGATAAATCAAAAGTGAATAATTTTATTACCGTTGGTGCAAGCGGTGATCCGCGTATCGGGGATGGAAATACGATTGCAGATTTCAGTAATTATGGCGCACAAAGCGTGGATGTGTTTGCACCGGGTGTAAATATTTATTCAACATTGCCTGGCGGCAATAAATATGGAAACCTTAGTGGTACAAGCATGGCGGGGCCGGTTGTCAGTGGTATTGCTGTACTCATTCGTGCTTATTATCCATATCTTTCCGCCAAACAAGTAATATACGCGTTGGAAAAATCAGTTGTTCCCGGCACAGCATTACTGGGGAAAATTACAGTTCCCGGATCGGATGAAGCAGTAAATATGCTGAACCTGGCAGTTTCCGGTGGCGAAGTGAATGCCTATAATGCTTTAAAAATTGCAGCTACATTAAAACCGGATAACCTGAATAATCCAAAAGATACAGGCCAGAAAAAAACAAAGAAAAATTAAAATATGTCAAGACCGATCACAGGTGATGCGCCTGAATATTTTTTTAAATACATAGCGCTGACAGAAGGGGATTCTGTACATGACATTATAGAAAACCATTCTGATAAACTGGATAACTTTTATCAAACCATTCCTGAGGACAAAGCTTCTTATGCTTATGGTGCTGATAAGTGGACGGTAAAGCAAGTATTACAGCAT
>JBAQJB010000207.1:0-1754 GCA_049289155.1 Chitinophagaceae bacterium | reverse complement strand
ACCGTCATTTTACCTCCTGCATATGAAAGCCAGAAATAATCTGACGCGCCGCCATTGGCAACACGCAAACGAACTTTATCCCCCGACTTAAAAGTCGGGGCAATTAATTGATTTTTACCATTCAGTAAAAAATTATCGTAATGCACATCACTCACGTCCATCGCATTCATGCGCTTCCATTCATTGGTGAGCTTGGTTTTTAAACTGCGGTTTTTTATGGCTTCTGCATAGCTTTGTGTAGTTCCTTTTTGTATGGCAAACCAATCGGTTGCATTGTGCAGGCTGCGGTTAATCTCCTCTGGTTTCATGTCCGCCCATTCACTTATCACCAACGGAATAGTTGGTATATCCCACTCATTTCTTTTATTCATAATAAACATTCCATACATACCAATTTGTTCCTGCAATTCAAAATGGCTATGATACCAATGTGTACCATTCTGTTTTATAGGAAAGCGATACACATACGTAGAATGTGGTGGAATAGGCATTTGCGTGAGATAGGCTACACCGTCTTCTTTATTCGGTAAAAACAATCCATGCCAATGCAAAGAAGTTGGCTCATCCATTTCATTGTGCACATAAATTTCTGCGGTATCCCCTTCGGTAAAAATGAGTGTAGGCATTGGTATCTGGCCGTTTACAGCGATAGCTCTTTTCGGTTTTTTACCAAACAGAACGGTTGTATCTTTTACATATAAATCATACCTGACAGTACGCGGCGGCGTGTTATTTACCAATCGTTTAATCACCCCTAAATTTGCTTTGGCTTTTACAAAATCCTCCATGCTGCTTTTTTGCATACCATTCATGTCCATCATTTCCTGCTTTGAGGTATCATTACTTTTCATTTGCATTTTATCGCCACCGGGAGGGTCAGGCATGTTCATGCCCGGCATGCTGTCTTTAACCGGTATTGTATCACCCACATTCATCTGCATACCCTGCATGGATGAATCCTTGCTCATATTTTTTTGAGGTTTTGCTGGTGGCTTTGCAGCAGGCGGTTTCTTTTTCACAACAGGCTTTGGCTTTGGCTTTGGCATGTTCATGCCCGGCATGTTTTGCATAGTTTGTTGTGCGATCCCTGCGGAAAGAAAGGACATACAAATAACTAATGAGACTATTTTTAATAATGTACTTGTATGCACTGGAAATTTCACTTTCATTTTAATTGTTTTAATATTATTGGCAACATTTTTTCTTTCTTTGAAAAATTGATTGTAATATCTTCAGAATGAATTTGCCAATTCGTTTCATTATTTATTTTTTGTTGTGAGCGAATCTTTCATTTTGTTTGCCCATTCTATTATCAAAGTTTGTTCCTCTTTTGTAAGCCTTGCATTTTTATGCATGAGCTTGTAAGAAGAAACCGGCATTTCATCATCCTTCACCTGGCTGGCGATTGATTTAAATTTGTGCTGTTTTTTTCGTGCCGAATAGGAACCAAACTCGCTAAAGTTTAAATCTTTTTTCCCGTTTTTTACATGATGTGCCATAAACCAGGCCATCGGTTGAGTATTTGCATACCAGGGATACATGGTGTTGTTGCTGTGGCAATCATAGCATGCTGTTGTTAAAATATGCTCCACACTAACAGGCACAGTATAAATCTTTGCGATGTCCGTTGGCAATACCTGCACACTTGTATTATGCGCAGGCTGAAAGAATTGGATAACCACCAACGCAATCAATATCCCCAACAGGATTTTTTTAAATAGCTTCATCTAATATAAATTAAATTAGCAGTAAGC
>JBAQJB010000206.1:0-1978 GCA_049289155.1 Chitinophagaceae bacterium | reverse complement strand
CCTGATCAGCAGGCTGTGGTAAAAGATATTATTTCTAAACAAACGAGTGTCACAAATAAAAATGAAGGTGCAAAAACAAACAAGCCTTTTGATGATTGGAATAAAGCTCAAAGCGAAGCAGCCGCTGCAATTGGTACGATCACTACAAAAACTATTGGCGCAGCAGGAGGCATTGTAAAAAGCCTGAACGGAAAAATTACATTGAATATTCCCGCTGGCGCATTGGCGGCTAACACAGAAATAGGCATAGAAGAAACGGTGAATAATGCTCCTTCAAGTTGTGGCAATTCTTTTAAACTAACGCCCAACGGCCTGATTTTTTCTAAACCTGTTTTACTCTCTCTAAAATATTCTAATAATGATATAGAAGGTACGTTCCCGGAAGCATTAAGCATAGCCACCGAAATGGATGGTACCTGGATGGCCAGTCAAAAGGCAGAAGTCAATAGTGCAACCAATACTATTACCTTACCTATAAAACATTTTAGTGATTGGGGGGTGATAGCATTTTTAAAACTGCTGATGTTACCTGGTAATAAAGAATTAGGAAGAGGCCAGTCTGTGGATTTTAGGATTACTACTTATATAGATGTTGCCGATGAAAAAAAGGCGAATGATGCAGAAAAGAATAAAGATAAAAATACAACAAAAAGTAATACTCCCATAATATCTGATGATGACCTTGTTCCTTTAGTTCGGCCAACAGTAGAAAGTATAACAGAAGAAAGGTTAGGAGAACTTTTAAAACAACTAAATAAATTTAAAGGGCTTAAAATTACCGCATGGAAAGTAAATGGTGTTGCCGCCCCGGTCTCCAATGAAATGGGAAGTTTGCATAGCAGCGAATATGGTGTAGCTACTTATAAAGCGCCACAAGTTGTGCCATTAGATAACGTAAGGTGGGTTGCCATTTCCTGTGAAATGAAGAGCCTGCAAAGTGGCGCAAAATTTATTTTTATATCTCATGTTTTACTTACCAGTAATGGATGGTTTAAAGCAAATATTGATGGCGATCCCTGGTTTGCTCATGAATTGATAGATCAAAAAAATATAGTTGCCATACAAGGTAAAAACTCGGGTGAAATAAAATCGGCAAGCGCAGTATATATTGAGGAACCTGTTGAAGATAAAGGATTAATAATATCACTAACCAATGGTTTCCCAAAATCTATAGTGCTTAGGATATTAGACCCCCATTTGGGACCGAATATTATTGATTGCAATACTGAGGGTACTACAATATTCATGGGAGATTGGATGGGGGTACTCACCTCTTATAGAAGACAAATGAACGGTAATACCTGCGAGACAATAGAAGAAATTTGTAATAAGCTTACTGTAAATATAACACAGCTCAATCTTAAAAATGGAGGTTTGGTGGCAGGGAATTTTAACGGTATTCTATTTGGCGGTGAAAAGGGATGCGTCAATTCATTGGAACATAAGGTAGCTGGTTCCTTTTCATTATCTGTTGTGAAGCAAACTTCAGCCGGCGAATTTTTAAAAAAGAATAATATTAAAGATCCTAAAAATAATGATTAGTAATTGTAGTTCATAACAAAACCCGCTACTAATTTTTATACCTGTTGACTTCACCATTTTTTAATAAACAACTAATTATGAAAACAATAATTACAACTTGTATTGCAATAATATTTGCAATACAATCTTTCTCCCAATGCACCGTAGAACTTGCTGCAGCACTCCCCTATTCCTGCGTTCAAACCAACTCTTTTAAATACATCGGTATTAAAGAAAAAGAGAATAAAGCCAACACAGAACTGATGTACAGTAAGCTGGTGAAAATATACGAACTCTTTGATTCGGCTTTTACACACAATACCGGAATGGTAGGAAAATGGAGGGCACAGGTTGATAATATAAGTAATGATGGACTGGTAAAAGGTTTAATAGAAATTGGTTTGCAACCCGTAACATGTAAAGACAATGGAGAATTTATTAAAAGCACCGGCAACCC
>JBAQJB010000205.1:0-2627 GCA_049289155.1 Chitinophagaceae bacterium | reverse complement strand
GCGAAACTAAACCATTTCCGCGTTCCATTCATTTGCAAAGATTATTCTTTTTATAAGTATAAAAGGAAATCTACATTAGTGGAATACATGATATGCAGCAAAACAGATTATATTCTTGTCCTTTATTCATAGGGAAAATGAATACATTCGTTTATTGAATGATTGCAACACTAAAATAATTTTATGAAAAAGATCATTATTCCAGTACTCAGTACGTTCATTTATTTCCATGCAAATGCTGAAAGCAATTTTGAACCTGTACATTTTTTGAATGATACTTTTCTTCTTAAAAATAATATTCGCGATTCGAATTCCATTAAGAATTACATTCTGGGTTTGAATCCGGGAAACAAACTTTTATTTTTCCAATGAAAGAGGAAATGTATTTTCTCTTGCACCGGATAATATGTATTGCCTCGCACCACTGGATTTACAAAATATGCCCGTCCTTAAAAACCTTGATTTGCCATTTATTCCAAACCCATTTCCAACGGGTGAAAAAAATACACCAATAATAATCAAACCCGGCATAAAATAATTGTTGAAATTATACTTGCAATTCTTTTCCGGGGATTCTGGTTATTTAATATTTAGAGGTGCCGGATAAAAAAGGAATATCCGGAAAAATGAACCACTTAGGCACATAGATACATATAGGCTTCTGCAACATTTGCCTGCAAGAAAGGAAATAAGGCTCCAATAATGTTATTCATAAGCTCATTTAAATGTTTCTTACTTATTCGCATTTAACTATGTGTTAAACTATGTGCCTATGATTCTATGTGGTTCAAAAATGCCATGTAATTTTGTTTTATTTGATCGAAATATTTACTGGGAATAACCGTTATTTTTGCGAACATGTATGCCATTGTCGATATAGAAACCACGGGAAGCTTTGCATCTGAAAATGGGATAACTGAAATTGCAATTATTTTATTCAATGGCATTGAAGTAGAAGAAAGATATGAAACCCTTGTACAGCCCCGTTTCCCGATCCCGAAATTTGTAAGCCATCTTACCGGCATCACCAATGCGATGGTAGCCAGCGCGCCATTATTTTCTGAAGTTGCCCTGGTTGTGCACCGCATGCTGCAGAACCGGATCTTTGTAGCACATAATGTAAACTTTGATTATTCATTTATCAAATATCATTTACGTGAAAGTGGTTTTGAATTGAATGAAAAAAAAATGTGCACCCTCAAACTCGCGCGGGAAGCATTTCCGGGTATGCAAAAATATGGCCTAGGGTCTTTGTGCCGCAACCTTGAAATTCCTGTTGAGAACAGGCATCGCGCCGGTGGAGATGCCGATGCTACCTGTATTTTACTGGACATGATCTTAAAAAAAGGCGGAGAGAAATTGGTCCGGCATTATTTTAAAAAAGAAAACCGCGCACAAATATTACCACCCAATTTACCCTCAACGGTTTTGCAAAAATTACCCGCATCACCCGGCGTATATCACTTTCATAATGAACAAGAGAAAATTATTTATACCGGCAAGGCAAAATCCCTGAAAGTAAGGGTAGTCGGACATTTCACGGGTTTTAATACAAGCCGGAAGCGACAGGATTTTTTACGCAAAATATATGCGGTATCATATACAGAATGTGCCACCGAATTGGCAGCGTGCATCCTGGAAAGTATTGAAATAAAAAAACACTGGCCTGAATATAATATCAGCCAGAAAAATGCAGAGCAATTGTATGGCATATATGCTTTCGAAGATATGAAAGGGTATATGCGGCTGGCCATCAACAAAGTAAATAAATCCCTGGCGCCCATTTCTTTTTATGCATTATATGCGGATGCGCACCGGGCATTATGGAAACTGGTACATAGCTATGATTTATCTGCCCAATTGTGTTTCCTGGATAAAACTCCTTTTGATCATGCTGCCCTGGAGCTATCAAAAAATTATAATGAAAAAGTGCGCAGCGCGATTGAAAATTTGCAACAGGTTCAGGAAGATTTTATCCTGGTAGAAAAGCCTACATCAGGAAAAGGTAATTTTTGTATTTTAATAGAACACGGCCAGTTTTTTGGTATGGGTTTATTGGATGAACGGGTAGATTTTAAAGACAGGGAAATGATCACAAAAAGTATCACACGCTACCCGCATAATTCGGTGATCATGTCGTTGGTTAAATCACATGCATTAAAATACCCTGACCATTTGTTTGTATTAGAAAAAATAAATGTTTCGGTATAAACAGGTATCTCATTTAAAACATTTTTATTTATTTAAATTAATAACATGGTAACAATTGAAATAGCAAGAATCAACGCAGATTATGATTTCGAAGCAACCGGCCCAAATGGCCACAAAGTGCAGATGCAAAATGGCCGGCATTCTTTTGGGACAAGCCCGATGCAATTATTATTGATGGGTTTGGGCGGATGCAGTGCTATTGATATGGTAAGTATTTTAAAAAAACAAAGACAGGATTTGCAGGATATCAAAATAACTGTTACCGGCGATAAAGATCCGGATGCAGAACCTTCGCTCTGGCAAACAGCTTCACTGGAATTTCATGTATTTGGCCCGGTGGATAAAGATAAAGCCATGCGTGCCGCGGAATTGTCCATGGAAAAATATTGCTCAGTGGCAATGACGTTAAAAAATTC
>JBAQJB010000204.1:0-54358 GCA_049289155.1 Chitinophagaceae bacterium | reverse complement strand
CTACTTGATAATCATGTCTTTATAATATACCCACGTCTGGGTTTTCCCGTAGATCTGCAGCCCCATTCAAAGCATATTTATAGTAAATCGCCATACATTGAAATTAGTGCTTCTGAAATTAGGACATTGATAAAAGAAAAAAAATCTATTCGGTACTTATTACCCGAGAATGTGCGCGAAGAAATAGAAATGGGCAGGTATTACAAGGAATAGTTTAAAAAAACCATCCAAGGAAAAGGCATATAAAAGCGATATAAGGCGCACGGAATTTTGTAAAGACCAGCAATAAGAATGTACCGGAAATAACCGCAATATTTAAAATTGGTATTCCCGTACCATCCATTACATCCAGTGAGATTGCTTTCATCATGTAAAGCGTAGAGCCTGTCATGATCCCAACAATAGATGCATTGATGCCTTCCAGGGAGCGGTATATAACTGCATATTTTTTAAGGTTTTGCCAGACCGGGAAGAAAAATAGCACCAATAATGCACTGGGAAGGAAAATTGCAATGGCGCCTAAAAAGCAACCAAGTACCTGGAAATCATTACCCTTATCTTTTAAAAGCATGCCGCCCATATACGAACCTATAGAGAAAACCGGGCCTGGGATGGCACGCACCATGCCATAGCCCGTCAGGAATTCTTCCTTGGACATAGAAAGTGCATTAGGATTTTTTTCCTGGGTTTTTTCAGTTTTTGGATGCTCCACATACTGCGTGTACATCATTGGCATTAATACATCGCCTCCACCAAATACAAGGCTGCCAAACCGGTAAAAGTTTTCAAATAAGTTGAAAGGCGCGCGATCTGGCCAATTTTCTTTTCTTGCCTTTTCACTCACAAAACCTGTCATAGAAAAAACAGCCAGGAAAATTAATAAATTACCCCATTTTACTTTTTTAGATGGATTGCCTTTCTGTGGGATTCTTTTACTGCTAAAGTTGGTTGCAATGCCTGCTGCTACGATCAGGGAAGGTATAACCCAGGGTGTTTTAAAAAGAAAAAAAGTAAGTAAAGCTGTTAAAGTGAGAATTACGCGTGTAATAGTATTTGTTATGGCATGTTTTGAAATCCGGTACGCTGAAAATCCGACAAATCCAACAGCCATGGGCTGAATGAATTTAAATAATCCAATATCAATTGAACGCTCATCTAAGTAAATTAATAAAAAAGATAATAAGCTCATTAAAACACAAGCTGGGAATATCCATATCAATAAGGTAATTATAGCCAGAGGCAAACCACCCCTTTTAAATCCAATAAGGGTAAGGGTTTGCGTAGAAGAGGCACCCGGGAGCATCTGGCAGAAAGCATTGTATTCAATCAATTCTTCTTCCGTAAGATCTTTTCGCTGTAATACAAATGTTTTAAGCATCATACCAAAATGGCCCTGCGGACCTCCGAAAGCAGAAATGGTATAAAGCATTACAGCTTTTAAAAAAGGAGTATGACGTCGCGAAATCAAATTTTATTTTTTGATTAGGAATCACGGGAAATGCAGCAAATTACAAAACAAGAATGACATAGACTTTGCAGAATTTAACTTTATAACAGAACTTATTCAGGATTTTTTCTCCTACTAACCAGACTATTTAAAAGCGAAGTAACTAATGATAATAATATACTAAACCATAATGCAGCCCACCACGAATCTACGGTGAATCCCGGAACAAGTTTCGCTGCCCATTCAATCATTAATACATTCAAAATAAGGAGGAAAAGGCCGAGTGTTAAAATGGTAATTGGTATTGTCAAAATGATGAGTACAGGCTTTACAAAACTATTCAAAATTGCAAGCACAAGCGCTAATAAAATAGCAGTAACACTACTGTCAATGTGCACACCATCCAGGATATATGCAGCGATTATAGCTGCTGCCGCAGAAACTAAAATTCTTCCTATAAATAGCATATTTGGCTATATTACTGTTAATTCATAAAATGGCTCGCCTGAAAAATATTTGTTGGCCAACCCCTGTATTTCATCGGCTGAAATTGTTTTTATAACTTCTATACTTTGTTTAAAATAATTTTCATCCAGTCCATTTAAAATATAATTTTTCCAGCGGCTTATTATTTCAAACGGGCCATCCAGATGACTTAAAAGGCCACCAATCAATTGATTTCTAACGAGATATAATTCATCCTCCCCGACAGGCTCATTTTTTAATTTTTCAAGTTCCTTATGTATTTCTACTATAGTAGCTTCACTTACATCACGGCCTGCTTCTGTAGAAATAATCCATTCACTTTCCGCAACATAATTTTTAAAATAACTATAGATGCCATACGTATATCCTTTTTCCTCGCGTATATTACTCATCAACCTTGAACCAAAAAAACCGCCTAAAATATTATTCAATACGGTGGCTTTGATAAAATCCGGGTGATGTTTATTTGGAAAATACCTTGCCAACCGCACTGCCGCCTGTACTCCTTTTTCATCATTGATAACCCGGTGTTTTTTTTCTTTTTCAGCATTCTGTGTGTATACTTTTTCAGGTAATTTTTGTTGATTCAAGGGTAAACTCCCAAATGAAGCATTAAGCAGCTTTTCCATATTATGTGGAACTAAACCGGAAACGAAAATTCTGCAAAATCCATTTAAATAATAAGTTTTAAAAAAGGCTTGCAGGTCTGTTCTTTCAAGTGCTTCATATGCTTCCCTGCTCGATATAGCGCCATAAGGATGCGCATATCCATATAAGTAAGCATCTATTAGTCGATTCGCTACAAAATCACATTTTTGTAAGTTTACCTGTAAATTTTGTTCCTGGATTTGACGGAAAGTATTCAGTTCATTCTGAGGAAAAATGCTATTGGTTAATAATTCTGCAACTACTGGAATCAGGATTTTTGCATACTTATCCAGGCAAAAAAGAGTAATAGTAGCTGTTTCCACATGGCATTGAACCGATAAAAAAGCTCCATAAAATTCAAATTTTTGATTGATGGAGAATGCATTGAGATCACTGGTTCCATTTTTCAACATAAAATTCGTGGCCGCGGCCACCAATCTTTTATCTTCCTGCCAGTTACCGGCTTCAAAGACCCATTCCACCTGTATGATCTCCTGTGTTCCCGCATGAATTGAATAAACAGGTACGCCATTATCAAGGGTAAAAAAAGTATACGGTTGTAGTGAAAGATCATAATCAACCGGATCTGTAATGACGGGAGGTTGTAATCGGTTTAATACAGGCATGAAAATTTTTTTGCAAAAATAACTGAATTAAAATGAGCGAAGCTGATTTCAAATTTCTTTGAAATTTTTAGTACGCATGAATTGTGTTATGTAAAAAAATTATCTTTACACCGAAAAATTAATATATGGAAAAAGGACCTGTTTCGGATTTTATAATACATCATTACCGTCATTTCAATGCCGCGGCATTGATAGATGCTGCAAAAGGGTATGAATCACATTTACTTGATAATGGTAAGATGATGATTACCCTTGCCGGAGCGATGAGCACTGCTGAATTAGGTATTTCCCTTGCTGAAATAATCCGCCAGGATAAAGTTCAAATTATCAGTTGTACGGGTGCAAACCTGGAAGAAGATATTATGAACCTGGTAGCTCATTCGCATTACAAAAGAGTTCCTAATTACAGGGATTTGAGTCCCCAGGAAGAATGGAATTTATTGGAAAATCACTATAACCGTGTTACGGATACTTGTATTCCCGAAGAAGAGGCATTCCGCAGAATTCAAAAACATATTTTCAAAATATGGAAAGACGCGGAAGAGAAAGGTGAACGTTTTTTCCCGCATGAATATATGTATAAAATGTTGCTTAGCGGAGTACTTGCCGAATATTATGATACAGACCCGGCAAATAGCTGGATGCTGGCCGCAGCAGAAAAAAATATTCCGATCATTGTTCCTGGATGGGAAGACAGTACAATGGGAAATATTTTTGCCTCTTATTGTATAAAGGGAGCATTAAAAACTTCAACCATGAAATCAGGTATTGAATATATGATCAGCCTGAGCGAATGGTACCGTGCAAATTCAGGTGGAAAAGGAGTTGGTTTTTTTCAAATTGGAGGGGGAATTGCAGGCGATTTTCCGATCTGCGTAGTTCCCATGATGTACCAGGATCTTGAATGGACTGACGTTCCATTTTGGAGTTATTTCTGCCAGGTAAGTGATAGTACAACATCATATGGAAGTTATAGTGGTGCAGTGCCCAATGAAAAAATAACCTGGGGAAAATTAGATATTCATACGCCAAAATTCATTGTTGAAAGTGACGCTACCATTGTAGTACCATTAATATTCGCGTATATTTTAGGCTGGTAATCAATCCCTTTTTCTTTTAGATTTTGGAAGAGATGAACGTACAAGCTCATATGAATCCCGAATCATTTCTTTCACAAATTGCACTGGAATGGAGGCGTCTACAATAACTGTGTTCCAATGTTTCTTATTCATGTGATAACCCGGCTGTATGCTTGCATATTGTTCTCTTAAGTCAATCGCTTTTTCCGGGTTACATTTTACGTTGAATTGAAGGGGCGAATTATCTAATCCGGCAAGCAGGAATATTTTAC
This sequence comes from Chitinophagaceae bacterium, assembly GCA_049289155.1. Taxonomy (GTDB): domain Bacteria; phylum Bacteroidota; class Bacteroidia; order Chitinophagales; family Chitinophagaceae; genus JAFDXJ01. The sequence continues at coordinate 49,800 of JBAQJB010000204.1, read as the reverse complement.
CGGACACTTTAAAAACAAGTGTATCATTTCCAAATGGAAATTCTTCCGTTACATTATCAAAGGATAAGCAATAATCCCTGAGCATTTCTATATCCATACCAAAATTTTAAAAAAAGAAATAATCATTTTAATGCACTTCCTGCATATCTACTAACTTTTTGTAATAGCCGTTAAGTGACATTAATGTTGCATGTGTACCACGTTCTGCTATTTCTCCTTTTTGTAAAACGATTATTTCATCCGCATGCCTTACTGTACTTAAGCGATGCGCAATAACAATGGATGTCCTGTCCTGCATGAGATTATTAATGGCATCTTGTACCAGGCGTTCACTTTCTGTATCAAGTGCAGATGTCGCTTCATCCAGTATCAGGATTGGCGGGTTTTTTAAAACAGCCCGCGCAATTGTTACGCGCTGTTTTTCACCTCCACTTAATTTTGAACCCCGGTCCCCCGTATTTGTAGTATAACCATTTTCTTTATGGATAATAAAGTCATCCGCATTGGCAATATGTGCTGCCTGTGTGATTTCTTTTATATCTGCTTCTTCTTTACCCAATGCAATATTAGCAGCAATAGTATCATTAAATAAAACAGCTTCCTGGGTAACTATGCCCATTTGACTTCTTACAGATTTAAGGGAATATTCTTTAATATTAATACCATCAATTAATAATTCGCCGCTACTTACATCATGAAACCTTGGTATGAGGTCAGCAAGAGTAGATTTGCCAGCGCCGCTGCTTCCCACTAAGGCAATCGTTTTTCCTTTTTCAATAAGAAGATTTATATTCTTTAAAATAGGAAAACTTTCATAGGAAAATGATACATTTTTAAATTCAATGGATGCTTTAAAATGAGTCAGTTGAATTCCATTGGGATTATCATCAACGGTTACAGGAGCATTTAAAATTTCTTCAATGCGTATGATGGCTGCACTACCTTTTTGCATATTGGAAAATGAAGTAGATAATGATTTTGCAGGATTTATAATATTATAGAATAATGCCAGGTAGGTAATGAATGCAGATGCTTCCAGGCCAAGTCCATTTCCCAAAACAAGCCTTCCGCCAAAATAAAGTATGGTGCAAAATATAGCCACACCCATAAATTCACTCATTGGTGAAGCAAGGTCCCGGCTATAGCCGATTTTGTTTTTTGCTGTAATCAGGCTTTCATTTACTTTAAAAAATTTCGTACGAAGAATGTTTTCTACGTTAAAAGCCTTAATGACACGTAAACCACTCAACGTTTCGTCAAGAATAGAAACTGTTTCGCCATATTTTAATGCAACTTCTGTTGACTGAACTTTTAAAGTCCGCGATACTCGACCTATAATAAAACCCATTACAGGAATAAAAAGTAAAACAAATAAAGTAAGTTGTACACTGAGCGAAAAAAGGATAATAAGATTAATAATAATAGTTAAGGGATAGGTGACCCAGCCTTCCATTGCTCCGATTAATGAACTTTCCACTTCACCCAGGTCATTGGTGAGCCTGCTCATGAGATCACCTTTTCGTTTTTCAGTAAAAAATCCGATGGGCAATTCAAGAATTTTGTCATACATTTCAATCCGTAAAGAATTAGCGATCCTGTTTTTAACAGGGTTGAGCACATAATAGGATAAATACAGGAAAAGATTTTTAAAGAAGATGGCTGTAATGATTACGAGGCAAATGATTCCAAGTGCCGTTATTTTTCCACTTGCATGTATAATTCCTATAAGTTGCTCACGTACAAATAATATAATTGGATTTGTCGTTTGTGAAAGTAATGAAGTACTATCAGCGCCGGATGAAAAAATAAGGTCAAGAAACGGCATCAGCATACCTACTGATAAAATGGAAAAAACAATAGAAAGCAATGTGAAGAGAACGTATAGGAAAATCGAAGGCTTGTAAGATGTTAAATACCTGAATATCCTGGCATATTGCTTCATGAATTATATCGCTTGGGAGCGGCAAAGTAACTAATTTTACAGCTATTAAATCATAAAGTAATGGAAGAAGGAAAACGTCAGCGGCAAGTTGCGGGAATATTACAGCAGGACCTGAATGAAATTTTTACGCGCCTGGGATTGAATATGATAGATGGCGGCATGGTATCTATCTCTTCAGTGAAAGTAACACCGGATTTGCTGGAAGCGCGCATTTATCTAAGTTTTTTTCAAGTGGAAGATAGGGAAGATGCTATGAAAAAAATTGAAAGCCAGGCCTGGGAAATTAAAAAAATATTAGCCGATAAAATAAAACACCAGGTAAGGCGCATACCGGTTCTAAATTATTTTGAAGATGATACCCTCGATCATGTTTTTAAAATGGAAGAGATTTTTAAACAAATTGAAGCCGATAAAAAAACAGGAGACAAATAAACCTGTTATATTTCCAATATACTTATTTCAGCTATGAATGCATTATTTGCGTGGCGTTATTTTAAATCCAAAAAATCAACAAATGCAATTAATATTATTGCATGGATCAGTGTTTTGGCGATTGGGGTAGGTACTGCAGCACTGATCATTGTATTAAGTGTTTTTAATGGTTTTGAAGGGCTGGTAAAAAGCATGTATGGTGATTTTTATTCAGACATTCTGGTTACGCCTGCTAAGGGGAAATTTTTTGAAATCCCCACCGCAACAAGGTACAATCTTAATAAAATTTCTGGAATAAACGGTAGTTCATTTTTTGTCGAAGAAAAAGCGGTTCTAGTCAATGATGATTACCAGGCAATTGTTTACCTGCGTGGAATAGACAGTGCATATGGAAAAGTGAATGGTATCAGTAAACATGTAATTGAAGGTAATTTTAATCTTGGTAATATAGAAACACCTTATATGGTTGCCGGCGCAGGTGTCAGCAATGCGGTGGGTGCTGACCCGGATAATAAACTTGGCGGGATGGTGGTATATCTACCCAACAGGTTAAGCAAAAATTTTTCCAGTCTCGATGCAATGCATTCCTATACAATTTATACTTCAGGCATTTTTTCTGTGCAGCAGGAATTTGATGATAAATATGCTTTTACCAATATTGATTTTCTTCAATATATGCTGGATTTAAAACCCGATGAATTCAGTGGTATAGAGATCTCTTTAAAACCAGGAACCAGGCCGGAAATTATTCAAAAACAATTACAGGATCTATTAGGCAAATCGTTTAAAATCCAAACAAGATATGAGCAGAATCAAAGCCTTTTTTCTGTTATGCAAATGGAAAAATGGGTTATTTATGGAATACTTTCCCTGATTTTGGCAGTGGCTGCCTTTAATATGATTGGTGCACTGACAATGCTTGTACTTGAAAAACAAAAAGATATTTCTGTGCTAAAAGCAATGGGCGCATCCAAATTGCGGATTCAAAATATTTTTTTAAATGAAGGTTTTTTACTGGCACTGTTGGGAGGAGTTGGCGGAATGCTTTTGGCTTTGATCATTTGTTGGTTACAGGTAAATTTAAAATTAGTGGGTTTGCAGGGAGGATCATTTATCATTGATTATTACCCTGTTAAAATAGCGCTTTCAGATTTTTTACTTGTCGGCTGTACCGTATTTATAATTTCTGTATTGGCAGCCTGGATACCAGCGAGAAAAGCTGCTCAACAAGAATTTATTTTGAAAAGCTAAATTTGTTTTGTATTTTACAAATAAATATTTTTAACTATAAATCTATTCAAATGAAAAATATTCATAATAGCCTGTTAGTTGTTTGTGCTATCTTTTTTATTTCTATTAATGCTATAGGCCAGGGTTCAAGAAACGATTTTGTTGGTGGGTTTCCTATTTATGGTTCAGACAAGTTTCATTTTGGAACTGATATTACTACCGAGGGAGACTTTACCTTGCCAAAAAATTTCCAGCCCGCTAATTTATATACATCTTCAACACAATATTATCCAGCAATACCTTCTTATTTTAATCTTATTTTTCATGTTTTAATATATAAAGATGAGGACGGTGTAGAAAAATATCCTGACAAAATTTTGCCCCGAGTAGCTTTTTTAGATGCAAGTGGAAAAGAAAGTATGGTCTTTAAATCCGGGTTTCCTTTTATAGATTCCCTGGATGGTTCTACTTATTATCAAATGTTGGATAGCGGCAAAATCACTTTGCTTAAATATACTTCAACTTATTATCTTGATAATCAAGATCCCTTTAGTAATCGCTCTACACGCACATATCATTTGCGAGAAACTTATTTTGTCTTATTGCCAAATGATCAAATAGTAAAAATAAAACTTTCAAAAGAGGATTTTATGAATATTCTAAGGGATAAACAAGCTGCCCTGGAAACATATATCCAAAAAAATAAAACAAAGTTTAAGAAAGAAAAAGACATAATCGAATTGGTTCATTTTTATAATAATAATTGATCTTTTCCCGGTTAGAATTTTTAAAACCAGGCTTACTTTTTTTAGTTTCCCAAAACATTAAAATAATTTAAGGAAGAAAACCTGCCATTTTTTTGATAAGTATTCAATTTGTTTAATATTTTCATGTTTGAAACTGATCCCCCGCATTAGCCACTTGTGCGTATTGACCTATTTGTTTCGAAAAAGTGACTAAGATCGTTTCAATTTTTATAGTTCCGGAAACACATGATCAACCCTATCTTTTATTACATTCTTATTAAATTGTATTTGTAGATTTTATTTACAAATGTTGATTGTCGCAGTGTTTGTTATATAAGTATATAAATTATTATTTCATAAAACAGATTACATATTAAAAATTTTTTATTCATCAAACCAATCATTATCAACAAAATGAAAAAACAAATCCTATCGCTGTTTTTGCTGGCCCTTGCCTCACAAGGGTTTTCGCAAAACAATTTTCGCCAGGCAATAACAGGCGAAAAAGGTGTTTCAAATCAGTACACTGTTTTGACACCTGCACAACAAATATCCTTTAATGCAAAATCAGCCGCATCTTTTTTCAGGCTGGACCCAAATTCAGACCTTGTTTTGGTAAGATCCGAAGCTGATCAGCTTGGATTCGTACATTACCGCTATTTCCAGTCGTACCAGGGAGTACCTGTGGAAAATTCCATGTATGTGGCTCACACAAAAGCCGGTAAAATAATCAGTGCCGGTGGCGCTATTATTACTGACTTTGATCCTTTGATGCAACAACGTTCATTTTCTAAGCTTTCTGCCCAACAAGCTATTGATGCTGCTGTAAATTATGTTCATGCAGCGAAATATATGTGGCAGGATCCGGAAATGGAAAAACGTATCAAAGAAGAAACAGGAAACTCAAACGCATCCTATAAACCTGTAGCTACACAAGTTTGGTATAATCCAGGTGAAATTTTAAGCCCAAGGGAAATGAGGCTCGCATATAAAGTTGATGTTTATGCCATGCAGCCAATAAGCCGTGCTTACTATTTTGTAGATGCACAATCTGGCCAGGTGTTGGGGCAAAAAGATGAAATTCATACTTCAGATGCAACCGGAACTGGCAATACTTTATATAGCGGATCACAAACTATCCATAGTGATTCTTATAGCGGAAATTACCGTTTAAGGGACTATTCCCGGGGTAATGGTGTTATCACAAAAAAAGGCGATGCGAGTGGTAATCCTGATTATACAAATGCCTCTTCTAACTGGAGCCTTAGCGGTGCTGATCGTAATGCAATGGATGCACATTGGGGCGTTGAAATGACCTACGATTATTATAAAGTAAATTTTAACCGTAATAGTGTTGATGGAAACGGATACGCACTAACCAGCTACGTGAACCAAAGCGGAACTACTGATAATGCATATTGGGATGGAAGTTCCATGCATTATGGCAAACGCAGTGGAAGTACCAATGGCGTAACAGGAATTGATGTAACAGGCCATGAATTGACACATGGTGTAACACAGTATAGTTGTGGATTAAATTATAGTTATGAGTCAGGTGCGATGAATGAAAGCATCAGTGATATAATGGGTAAATCAGTTCAATTCTGGGCTAAACCTTCTGATGTGAATTGGTTGCTTAGCAACGACATGAACTGGATTATTCGAGATATGAGCAATCCCAACGCACAAGGACAGCCTGATACCTATAAAGGTACAAAATGGTATAGTGGCAGTTCAGACAATGGTGGAGTACATACCAATAGTGGTGTAGGTAACTTCATGTTTTATTTACTCGTAAACGGCGGAAGCGGTACCAATGATAAAGGAAACTCATTTACTGTTACAGGTATTGGACTTTCCAAAGCAGACCAGATCATCTATCGTTCTCAAACAGTATATCTTACATCTACTTCACAATATGCAGATTGGAGAACTGCTTGTATAAATGCTGCTACAGATTTATATGGAGCAGCGTCCAATGAAGTTACACAGGTGCAAAATGCCTTTTATGCAGTAGGTATTGGTACAGCTGGTGGCGGCGGAGGTACTTGTAATATTCCATCAGGTTTAACATCTTCTGCACTTACATCTTCTTCTGCTACAGTATCATGGAGCAATACAGGAGCAGTCACATATAACCTTCAATGGAAAGCGGCATCATCAGGAACATGGACAACAGTTAGCGGTATTTCCGGAACATCATATAACCTGACAGGGTTAGCAACTTGTACCAATTATCAATTTCAGGTACAAAGTGTTTGCAGTGGTAGCAGCAGCGCTTATAGCAGTCCGGTTATCTTCCAAACAACAGGTTGTACAGGTGGCTCCTATTGTGCATCCACAGGAAATACGACTTATGAATATATTAATAAAGTAATCCTGGGCTCAATTTCTAATTTAAGTGGTGATAATGGAGGTTATGCAGACTTTACATCAAAATCCACCAATATTATTGCAGGACATACGTATAGTTTCAAAGGTAAAGCAGGATTCCATCCAACAGCTTATACGGAATACTGGACAGTGTATATTGACTATAACCATGATGGTGATTTTACTGATGGAAATGAAACAGTAGCGAATTTTACTACTACATCTAAAGCAATCGTGACTAAAACATTCACTGTACCATCAGGCGTTAGCAATGGTGCTACCCGTATGCGTGTACAAATGCATTATGGTAGTTATAGTTCTGACCCATGCGCTACCTTGGACTTTGGTGAAGTGGAAGATTATACGGTGAATATCAGTGGCGGAAGTTTCAATGGTTTTTCTTCTCCTAAAGAGGAAACTACAAATTCCATCCTGATCAGTCCGAACCCTGTTACAGGTACGTCTGCAAACATGACATACAAAATTGTAAAAGATGGCAACATCCAGGTGAAAGTGCTGAATATGAATGGCCAGGTAATGCAAAACATTGATCTCGGACGTCAATTTGCAGGAAGCCATAATTATACGCTCAATAGCCTGAGTAAACTTGCTTCCGGAACATATATGATTGTGATGGAACAGGATAACCAGGTTGTTAACCGTACAAGGTTTGTTGTAACACACTAATTGTATTTCTTATCATACTTTAAAAATCTGCTCTTTTTTTAGAGCAGATTTTTTTATTTAAGAATTTATACAACCGGATTTGATAGTAGAAAATTAATTTAAATAAATATGTTATGCTGTAATAATATAGAGCCAATAACTATTAAAGGCTTAACAGAAAATTTTTTACAAAAAAAGGAAAGTAGATGAAATATAATAAGGCACTACATTTTTTTGCAATCCATTTTACAAAAACGGCCGTAGAGTTTTTCGTATTGCGGAACTATTTTTGAAATATCAAAACGTTCTGCCTGCTTAAAAGCATTTTCCTGGAACTGTTTTAATTTTTCATCATTTTCCAATAATTCCAAAGCAAAAGTGCTCATTGCATTAATATCACCAACAGGAGCACAATAACCTGTTTTACCATGAATATTTATTTCCGGTAAACCACCTGCATTGGTACTGATAACCGGAGTATGTGCGGCCATCGCTTCCAGGGCAGCGAGTCCAAAACTTTCATATTCTGAAGTCAATAAAAATAAATCAGATATAAGCAGGATCTCTTCTATTTGCTCCTGCTTTCCTAAAAAACGTACATCATCATGAACGCCAAGTTCCTTGGCCATTTCTTCAATCATAGGCCTTTCAGGGCCATCGCCGATCATGAGCAATTTAGAAGGAAATTTTTCATTTACTTTTGCAAAAACTTTCATCACGTCATTCACTCTTTTTACTTTCCGGAAATTAGAAGCGTGTGCCAGGATCTTTTCTCCGTTGGGCGCAATCACTTTGCGAAATGCATCGATCGGTTTTTTATTAAAGCGGGACACATCAACGAAGTTGTAAATCACTTCAATATCTTTTGTGATCTTAAATGATTTATAGGTTTCTTCTTTCAGGTTTTTGGAAACTGCAGTGATCGCATCACTTTCATTGATTGAAAAAGTAACAACAGGTTCGTAAGTTTTATCTTTTCCAACAAGCGTGATATCTGTACCATGCAGCGTAGTGATAAAAGGAATGTTTACACCATTTTTCTCCACGATTTTTTTTGCCATATAAGCCGCTGATGCATGTGGGATTGCATAATGTACATGTAAAAGATCCAGCCCATGATTATTGATCACATCAACCATTGTACTTGCAAGTGCTACTTCATAAGGCGGATAATCAAATAAAGGATAAGTAGGAACCCGTACTTCATGGTAATAAATATTTGCATTGAAAATATTTAAACGAACAGGTTGCTGGTACGTAATGAAATGTACACTATGGCCCTTATCTGCCAATGCCTTGCCAAGTTCTGTGGCGAGTACACCACTTCCGCCAAATGTGGGGTAACAAACTATTCCTATCCGCATATCTGAATTTTAAACAAAGAAACAATCATTTTAGTAAAATAAGGTAAACCATTCATCATGTTTGTCCTAAAAAACTGTTTTTGTTTTTAACTTTACATGATCAATGCTATAAAAATTTATTAATTATTTTCTAACTCATTCCTTTTTTATGAAAAAGTATCTCCTGGCTTTTTTAATTTTTCCTTCTTTAACACAGGCACAGCCTATGTTTCCGCAAGGGGTGAACGATTCTGCTTTTATAAAAATGATTTCCGATAATGTGTTGAGGAGTAAGTCGGCAGATAAGAATTTATATAATCTTACCAAGAATATCGGTGGCCGGCTGGCCGGATCTCCTCAAATGCTTATGGCGGAGAAATGGGGAGCGGAAGCACTGAAAAATGCCGGCGCAGATAAGGTAATCCTTCAGGAATGTAAAGTGCCGCATTGGGTTCGAGGAAAGGGGGATATGGCATCAGTAACATATGTCCAAAGTGGAAAAACTATGACTATGAATCTGAGCATGCTTTCGATAGGGAATTCAGTTGGAACGGGACCTTCGGGTATAGTAGCACCCTTAATTCAAATAAATTCCTTTGATGAACTCGAGAAAAGAAAAGAAGAAATTAAAGGGAAAATTGTTTTTTATAATTGTCCGTTCCAGGATGAGTTTATTCAAACTTTCATGGCTTATGGCACCAATGTAAAATATCGTACGCAAGGCGCCAGTCGCGCTGCGAAATATGGTGCCCTCGCTGTTTTGGTGAGATCCATGACTAACTCAACAGATAATAATGCGCATACGGGAACATTGGTCTATACAGATAGTCTTCCAAAAATCCCTGCAGCGTGTATTGGATTATGGGATGTTGCGAAATTAGATTCACTTTTTGCCAAAGGCATTTCCATGCAGGCAAAACTGGTCACGCATGCAATGATGCTTCCGGATGCAATTGGGCATAATGTAATTGGAGTTTTAAAAGGAACCGAATTTCCAAATGAAGTGATTACAGTCGGCGGCCATCTTGATAGCTGGGATATTAATGAAGGGGCACAGGATGATGGTGCCGGCGTAGTTCAAACGATTGAAATACTTCGCGCTTTTAAAGCCTTGGGTTTTCAGCCAAAACATACGATACAGTTTGTTTTATTCGCAAATGAAGAAAATGGCGCAAGAGGCGGTGAGAAATATGCTGAAAAACCACTACAGGAAAATGAGCAACATATATTTGCTATGGAAAGTGATGCCGGGGGTTTTACACCACGTGGATTTGGATTTACAGTAAATGAAAATGCCTGGGCGAAAATAATTACGTGGAAACATTTATTTGAACCGTATGGTGCGGATCATTTTTCGAGATATGGCGGAGGTACAGATATTGAGCCATTAGGAGAAAAATATGGAACGCCTATGTCCAGTCTTTCCCCAGACAGCCAAAGGTATTTTGATTTGCATCATGCAGCCGGTGATGTTTTTGAAAATGTAAATATGCGGGAATTAAAATTAGGTGCTATCAATATGGCCGGATTATTATATCTTGTAGATAAATACGGACTATAAATGAAAAAAAAGAAAATTTTCCGGATCATTATTTTTTCTCTGATCATTTTCTTCGGGCTATTTTTTTATTTCAGGTATTACTGGGTTTTTGGTACAGGCACCAAAGCTGGGGTTCTAAATTATTTCATGAAAAAAGGCTATGTATTTAAAACCTATGAAGGGAAAGTAATACAGAGTGGCTTCAAAGTAAATGTACAAAGCAATGAATTCGAATTTAGCGTGTTGAATGAAAATGTAGCCAAAATTTTATTGGATAATGCAGGCCGGGAAGTGGAATTACATTACAAAGAATATTTTGGTGCATTGCCCTGGCGCGGGATGCAAAAATATGTTGTGGATAGCGTGTATGAAGTACGCAATTCACAGTATCCATCTGTGCTTAGTCCAAAATAACCATTTCATTTATTGGCTAATAGTAAAAAGATTGCGGGTATTTTTTCTAAAACCGGTATCTTTTTTTTCCAGTCTTTTATTTTTTTTGTTTGAATGGATTCGTTTTCACCTGTTATATCATAACCAATGCACAAAAGGGTTTCAGCCTGGCAGGAGGAAATGATATCTGCCAGGAGTGCATTATTCCGATAGGGCGTTTCAATAAATATTTGTGTGCATTTTTCCGCCTGGGAATATGCTTCAACTTCTTTAATTTTCTTTCTTCTTGCTGCAGGATCGATGGGCAGGTAACCACAAAATTGGAAATGCTGCCCATTTAATCCACTAGCCATAAGCGCTAATAATATGGAACTCGGTCCTACAAGCGGGATTACTTTTGCGTTATTCAAATGTGCAATTGCTACTAAATCCTGGCCAGGATCTGCAATTCCGGGACAACCGGCTTCGCTAATAATGCCAATTGTTTCACCTTCCAGGATATGTTTTTTAAAAGCATTTATTATATTATCATCAACGTGGTGTAAAGCATACCAGGTGTAATCATCAATCACCATTTCTTTCCAGAGTTTTTTAAAAAACCGGCGCGTGGTTTTTTCCTGTTCTGTAAAAAATACAGTGCATTTTTTTATGTTGTCAATTATATATGCAGGTAGAGTGGCTAAAGCTTTTTCATCATTGCTTAAAACAGCAGGAATTAAATAAACGGTTGCTTTTTTTACGGGTTCCATAAAAATATTATATATTTTCTTTTTCAGGCTGCATGCTCAATTCAGCTGCAATCACAGCATATGCCGGCGCCACCACCCATCCCAGTATGGGAATACATTGCATCGCATAAAAAACCAGGCCATTACCTATGGCAAGACCTTTATTATTCCCAATATAAAAAATACTTTTTGATGCACTCCACTTTTTTCTTTCACAACTATAATCAAGCATACTGAAACCATAATAATAACATTCCACAATGAGTGCGAGCAAAATTGTAAATATTCCTGCAATAGGGATTAATGATAAAATAAAAATAGCAATCAAATAAACTGTTTGCCAAAGCGCATTTCTTATAGCGATGGAGATACCCCTTAAAATATCTTTCAACCATTGTGTTTTATTAAATGACTTCTCTCTTCCATTTAGAATCTGGTCTGTTTTTTCGCTCAGGTATGAAAAGACGGGTGAACCAATAATCAGCCAGGTATATTTAAATAAAGAAAAATAAAAAAGCATTTGAACAATCCAGAGCACGATCCCTGAGAGTGTTACAAGGAAACCAATAGTGCCACTGCGGGTTTCATGCAACCAATTGCCCAGGCCGGATACAGACATGATGAAGTCAATAAATGTATTGGCAGTTTTACCAAAAAAATACATGGAAATTATAAATAGGATGGTATAAACAATACCGGGTACTAAAATCCATTTCCATAATTTATTTTTTTGTATAAATCGATGCGCACGTGCATAACTTTGTATCGCAATAACAATTTCTTTAAACAACCCGTTTATTTTATTTTTTTAAAATATCAGCCTGTAAAGTTCACCATTTATATGAAAGGAAAAATAATACCGGTTTCATTCTTTACAAGACCCGATGTTGCAATAATAGCTAAAGAATTATTGGGAAAATGCCTGGCTACAAATTTTGATGGGAACTTAACGGTATTGCGCATAGTAGAATCTGAAGCATATAACGGAGCGATAGATAAAGCATCACATGCTTTCAGCAACCGAAGAACGAACCGTACTAAAGTGATGTATGAAAAGGGTGGTGTGGCATATGTGTATTTATGTTATGGCCTGCACCAGATGTTTAATATAGTAACTAATATAGAAAACATACCCCAAGCAATTTTAATACGGGGTGGAGAGCCGGTTTCGGGAATCAATATCATGGCACTTCGGGCAAATAAAGAAGCGACAGATACATCTATTGGACGTGGCCCGGGAAATGTTTGTAAGGCTTTAGGAATTCATACAGGGCATAGCGGTGTTTCCGTAAATAGTGAGGAAATTTTTTTTTATGATGATGATGTCAAAATAAAAAATAAAGATATTGGGATATCTCCGCGGATTGGCGTGGATTATTCCGGTGATGACGCATTACTTCCTTATAGGTTTTATATGAAAGGAAATGCCCATGTTAGCGGTAAATGGAGGAAATAGCAGTTAGTATAAATTTTAAGTTCTTAATATTGAAATTTCTAAAGCAGGCGCCATTTCCTTATTCATCTACTCTAGATTTAAATTCTATTTATACATACAACTGAACAAATTATTTAAGACCGGGCTTCTTATATGATCAAATGAAAAGTATAAAAAAAGCTGCCAAAAATGGCAGCCTTTTTTTATATAACTCTAAATACTATCTAACCATTAACTGAGCTTTTTTCACATCAGTACCGTTATAAATTGTAACGGAATAAAAACCAGTAACCAGGTTACCGATATTCATTTGCAAAGAATTCATACCTTTCTGCGTATTCACTTGTTTAGTGATCAATACAACGCCCTGGGCATTGCTGATTTGAATTTTTACAGAAGCTGAATTGTCCTCTTTCCATGAAATTGTTGCCTGGCCTTTAGCCGGGTTTGGTGAAATGTTTACGAGAGAAACCTGTTCTGATTTTTGACCATCATTCTCTGGTGCGAATGCTACGTCATCCACATGAGCCCACCAGGTACCCCATTTGTCAACTGGTTTTTCAGAATATTCCTGAACTGTCCAGAAACTACCATCTGTTGGATCTACACTTGTAGATGTATAATCACCCCAATAATAAGTGAGTGCGGCACTTCCACCTTCAAAATAGGAAGCTTTGCCTTTTTTGTATATTTTTGATTTACGTAAGTTGCCCGCAACATCTGCGCCATTGCGATATGAATATGCTGCACTTGGATATGTTGTTGAAGAAAATGCATTATAACTCAATAAAATATCATTATTAGAATTTACAGCTATACTTGGAAATGCATACATGTTTACATTACCATTATCTTCTACCCTGCCCAATTGATTAACGACACGTGAGGAAACTGTGAAATCCCAAAATTGTGCGGCAGCTCTTGTAGGTGCGGCTGCAGGTAAGTATACAGTTTGACTTGTGAAAATGTGTCCATTTTTATAAACGGCATTAGTCAGTTTTGTATTTCCCAGCCAAATCTGATTGCTGGTGCCATTTTGTGATCCATATACAGGTGAACTGCTCCATGGTGTAGCATTTGTAATATACCCATCATAAGTATAAGTAGGCGCAGTTGGTGTTCCTCCAACATGAACCATATATAAATATCCTGTATCAGCACTGCTGCCCATATTTGAAACTATATAATGATTATTTACATTTACATCCTGCGTTTCAACCGGGTTCATTGAAGAAAAGTTTACATCATCCAATGAAAAAACACTTGATAAAGTACCCGCAGCCATTTGTGCTATATTCATTAATGTAACATGTGAAGACACAAAGCTAAAAGAGCTTGTGTCATATTGATTTGTAGTAAAAGTGAACCAACGTTTACTGTATCCCATTTCAGGGGCATCCTGGATATATAGTGGTCCTAAATCCAGTGAATATAAAGACCAGTTTCCGGTAGGGTCTGATGTCGCAGAAGCGCCAAACATAATCGTATAATCACCAGTTGATGTATTTACCCCAAGCGTTGAAATATAAAAATGGCTTAGCTGAGCATCATACTGAACGTGAGGATAGGCAATAGCAAAAGATGTTGAAAAGCCACTCCAGAAAGAATCAACAGGTAAAGATAAAACAAGGGCACCTGATTTATCAGAGATCACATACTCCTGGTTATTAGTATGCATCACATAGGTTGGTCCTGCAGCACCACTTGGATCTGGAGGATAGATTTTGCCCCTGCCTTCTTTAGAACCTTTAAATGCGAGTAATGGATTCGGGCTTTTTAAAATTTTGTCATCATTGCCATTATTTGAAAAAGAATTTCCAACGGGCATATCAGCATGAAGGCCTGTTGATTTACTTTTAGGTAATAATGGAGAGTTTACAAATACCTGTGATAGTTTGTTACGCTCATTCAATTTTTTCATAACAAAAGGATTGATTTCAGTAGCAGCCTCCAGGTTTGCCTGGTTTTTGGTTGCTTCTTTAAAATTCAAAGTTCTTTTGGATGTAACATTTGAAGGCGTTAGTTGTTGTTGTGCCATAGCGAAGAAAGGCGAAATGATCAGACACGTAATCATTAAGCGTTTTGGTAATCTTGTTTTCATGTAATTTGGTTTTAGAAAATGAAATTATGATATTTTCTCTTTAAAAATTTTTATTAAAAAATTTTAATATCTCCCTGAACAATATTTTTTGAATTTCTACTTCCTAATGTGACATTTGAAAAAAACTGGAAGTATTGTTTAAATAACAGCAACAATTTTCAACATTTAAAACATTCCCATTTATCCATCTTTAAAATAATAAAATGAAAAGCAGCATAAAAATCTTATCCATAAGTGCATTGATTTTTATACTTGTATCCTGCAATAAAAATGTGGATACAAGTACTACGCAGGATTTATTTCCGGCAGTCACTTTAAAACAAAGTAGTTTCCTGGTAGGCCAGCAATTCGGCGGCGGAATAATTTTTTATATTGATTCTACGGGGCAGCATGGCCTGATTGCAGCCAAAGCAGATACAGAAGAGCCTGCTTTATGGGCTTATAAAGATTCATTGCTGGGTGTGCGGTCTTCCAAAGTGGGAGCCGGTAAAAGAAATACGCGTAAAATCTACTTTATATTAGGGGATCAGGGTGAGGGGTCAGATTATGCAGCACTCAGGGCGCTGGAGTATACTTATAAAGGTTTACATGACTGGTATTTGCCTTCTAAAGAAGAATTGAATTTACTATATATGCAAAAAGATAGGATTGGAGGGTTTTCACCATTCGCTTACTGGAGCTCTACTGAATTTGACGAAAAGCTGGCCTGGTTTCAAAATTTTTCCAATGGGCAGCAAATTAAATCTGATAAAATTACTTCCTACGCAGTACGTCCAATCAGGAGTTTTTAGTATTAGGTAACAACATTCACACAGGTAAATAATGCAATTGAACCTTGTATAAAACCGAAGGCATATTATTTACACCGGTTGTTTGACTCAATAGAGCAAAGGTGTTGATATCTACATTACAAAATTCAACAACAAATTTATCAATAATCTTTCCAGGCATCTTTGTATTTTGAGGTGTAAATACCGGCTTTTGATGAAAAAAAGAAATAACGTGGGAAATGCTGTCCAGGCTTTCCACATAATCAGAAGCATTGAAATAAGCACTTATTAATACATATAAATTAATGTGCAGCATGGGAGGTGCGAGGTTATTGATCTCAGCGAAATTCCTGAGGGATAATTCTTCTTCAATATTTACCAGGGACAGGATGAGTTGGTTTTCGTGCTTAACACGAATGGGTTTTATTGCTGAGACAATTGCAGGAATTTTCCCTGAATTTTTCCGGGCATTTAACTCGGTAGCAATACATGTCAAAGCATCCCGGATCATTTTTTAGATAAAAGTATGAAATATAATGAACTTATTGTATCGTTTTTTAAACTTTATAAAACTCGATTTTAAAAATCGTAGTAGCAATATAAAACCATGTTAGGCTAGTAGTTTTCCATGAGAAATGAACCAGCAACACGTATAATTTCAATTTTTTTTTAAAATAAATATATTTTTGTTGCCCAATATACCGGAACCCCTTACCTTTGCGCTCCCAAATAAAAAATTTGGGTTTATGCTATGTCTCAGAGAATCAGAATAAAATTACAATCTTACGATCATAACCTGGTAGATAAATCAGCAGAAAAGATCGTAAAAACAGTAAGGACCACCGGTGCTGTAGTTACCGGACCAATTCCACTTCCTACGCACAGGAAAATTTTTACTGTGTTGCGTTCACCACACGTAAATAAAAAAAGCCGTGAACAATTTCAGTTATGTACGCATAAAAGGTTATTGGATATTTATACATCTTCTTCCCGCACTGTAGATGCATTGAGCAAATTGGATTTGCCATCAGGGGTTGAAGTTGAAATTAAAGCATAATTTTTCATCGGGCTTAATTGCCGGAAGAAATTAGTTCTTATAAACAGGCATCATCTCTCAATCCCGATCTTTCGGAAGAAAAGAGCTCTGATCATTTTAGAAAATACATCTTTAACTAAACAGTTAAAGAATAACATATAAACAGGCCCTTCGAGGTTTGTTTACTGCCGGTACTTCCGATTTCTCCCAAAGAGAAAAAAAACGAAAAGGTCGGTGGCAAACAGGAGATGGATCCCGATTTATCGGGAGTCTCCATAACCAATGCGGGGCAAAAACCGCAACAACAATGAAAGGAATCATTGGTAAAAAAATAGGGATGACCAGCATCTTTACGCAGGATGGTAAACAAACAGCCTGCACAATTATAGAAGCAGGACCCTGTACCGTTACCCAGGTAAAAAGTAAAGAGACTGATGGGTACAACGCATTACAACTTGCTTTTGCCGATAAAAAGGAAAAACATGCCACCCAGGCTGAAATCGGTCATTATTTAAAATCTTCATCCACTCCCAAAAAATTTGTAAAGGAATTCCGGGAATATTTCCAGGAAAAAAATCCGGGAGAAACCATCTCGCTTGATATTTTCACCGAAGGGGAACTTGTAGATGTAGTTGGGACTTCCAAAGGAAAAGGTTTCCAGGGCGTTGTAAAGCGCCATGGCTTTCATGGTGTGGGAGAAGCATCCCATGGCCAGCATGACCGTTCCCGGGCACCAGGATCTATTGGTGGATCTTCTTATCCTGCCAGGGTTTTCAAAGGTATGCGTATGGCTGGACGTATGGGGAATGACCGCGTGAAAATGAAAGGCCTGAAAGTGGTAAAAATATTTCCTGAAAAAAATTATATCCTCATAAGTGGTTCCGTCCCGGGTCATTATGGCTCTATCGTTTACATTCAGAAATAATATTAATAGTTAACAATGCAATTAGACATTTTAAATAATAAAGGAGATAAAACAGGAAGGTCATTGGATCTGCCAGACGAGATTTTTGGAATTGAACCAAATGATCATGTTATTTATCTTGCAGTTAAACAATACCAGGCGGCACAGCGCCAGGGAAACCATAAGGTAAAAACACGTGCGGAAGTAAAAGGCTCCAGCCGGAAATTACATAAACAAAAAGGAACAGGCGGATCGCGTAAAGGTAATATTCGTAACCCTTTATATAAAGGTGGCGGTACTGTTTTTGGACCAAAGCCACACGGCTATGATATTAAACTGAATAAAAAAGTAAAGGACCTGGCTAAAATGAGTGCCCTTACTTATAAAGCAAAAGAAAACGCTATCATCTTATTAGAAGACTTCAGTTTTGAAACGCCGAAAACAAAAAGCCTTCTTGATGTAATGAAAGTTTTGAGTATTGCTGATAAAAAAGTATTAATAATTCTGCCTGATTATGATGATAACCTGTACCTGAGTTGCCGGAATATTCCAAACGTGGCAAGTACACAATTATCTGATATGAACACTTATGAAATATTAAATGCAGATACTTTACTCATTATGGAAAATGCGGCAAAAATATTTATTGAAGAAGAAAATGAAGTAGCTGAGGAAGCATAATTCAGAAGAAAAAAATTAATAAAATTCAAATTATAAGCGATGAATCCCGCAGATGTTCTCATAAAACCAATTCTTACAGAAAAGGCAAATGCCCAACAGGAAAAATTGAGTAAATATACTTTCAGGGTTAGCCCGCGTGCCAACAAACTGGAAATCAAAAAAGCGGTAGAAGAATTTTATGGCATTACAGTAATGGATGTACATACTGTAGTTGTACCGGCCAAAACGAAATCACGTTTTACAAAAGCCGGGTACATTAAAGGCCGGAAACCTTCTTATAAAAAAGCGATGGTTACACTGGCAAAAGGCGATACCATTGATTTATACGCAAATATCTAAATTAAAAAATATAGCCGGCGTTGCTGAAAATTACGTCAAAAAAAAGAAAGAGAAATGGCACTTAAAAAATTTAAAGCAATTACTGCAGGTACCAGGTGGAGAATTGGTAATGCATATGCAGAAATTACGACCAACGAACCTGAAAAAAAATTACTGGAAAAACAGCACAGCAAAGCCGGCCGTAATTCCGATGGCCGCAGAAGCATGCGTTATAAAGGCGGCGGACACAGGCACCATTACCGCATTATTGATTTCAAGCGAGATAAGCAGGATATGGATGCAAAGGTTTTGACTATTGAGTATGATCCAAACCGGACCCCTTTTATTGCTTTAGTTGAATATACAGATGGCGAAAGAAGGTACATCATTGCACCCCAGGGTTTGCAGGTAGGCACCAGTATCATTTCAGGACATAGCGTTGCACCGGAAATTGGTAATGCATTGCCTATTAAAAATATACCCCTCGGCACAACAATTCATAATATTGAAATGCAGCCTGGCCAGGGTGGAAAACTGGTAAGAAGTGCAGGTGGATCAGCCCAATTGACAAATAAGGAAGAAAAGTATGGCATCATTAAAATGCCTTCCGGTGAATTGCGCAGGGTATTAATTAATTGTATGGCAACCGTTGGTATTGTTTCAAATAGTGATCATAGTCTTGAAACAGCAGGTAAGGCCGGACGAAACAGGTGGAAAGGCGTAAGGCCACGTGTTCGTGGTGTAGCCATGAACCCTGTAGATCACCCGATGGGTGGTGGTGAAGGAAGAGCATCTGGTGGACACCCAAGGTCAAGGACAGGTAAATACGCCAAAGGAGAAAAGACCAGGACACGTGGAAAAGGAAGTGATAAAATGATTATTCAGCGCAGGGATGGTAAAAAATTATCAAAATAAAAAGTAAAGCTGTCATTTCAGCAATATTATAAATTAATAATAATTATGGGTCGTTCAATTAAAAAAGGTCCTTTTGTAGATGTAAAACTGGAAACAAAAGTGCTTTCTATAAATGATGGAAAAAACAAAAAATCTGTGATTAAAACATGGAGCCGGCGCTCGACTATCACACCAGATTTCGTTGGCCATACTTTCGCTGTGCATAACGGTAATAAATTTATACCGGTATATGTAACTGAATTTATGGTAGGTCATAAATTGGGTGAATTTGCACCAACAAGAAATTTCAGAAGTCATTCAGGCCAGAAAAAATAATTTTTTAAATTGAATTTCTCTACCGGTAAATAAGTATTGAAATCAATAAAATTGAAAATAAAAATGGAAGCAGTAGCAAAATTAAACAATTATCCAACCGGGCCCCGGAAGATGAGGCTTCTCGCGGATGTGATCAGGGGAATGGAAGTAGAAAAGGCGCTAAGCCTGCTTGAACACCACCCACAACATAATGGTGTGCCTCTTGCAAAATTACTGAAAAGTGCCATCAACAACTGGGAACAGAAGAATGAAGGCCAAAGTGCAGCTGATGCATCACTTGTCGTAAAAACAATTTTTGTTGATGGTGGAAGAACGTTGCGCCGTATGCGTCCCGCACCGCAAGGCCGTGGTTACCGCATACGTAAACGCAGTAATCATGTAACATTGGTCGTGGATTCAAAATCAAATAATCAATCGAAATAATTTATAAACCGTATGGGTCAAAAAGCAAATCCAATAGGAAACAGGATCGGAATTATCAGGGGATGGGAAAGCAACTGGTATGCTAATAAGAAAAATTACCCGATTCGCCTGATCGAAGATGATAAAATCCGTACATACCTGAATGCACGGATCAGTAAGGGTGGTATAGCAAGAATTGTTATCGAGCGCACGTTGGGAAAACTGATTATCACTATTCATACGTCCAAACCAGGTATTATTATAGGAAAAGGTGGCGGAGAAGTAGACCGGATAAAAGAAGAATTAAAAAACCTGACTAAAAAAGATGATGTTCAAATAAATATCCTGGAAATCAGGAGACCTGAACTGGATGCAACTATTGTTGGAGATACCATTGCAAGGCAAATTGAAAACCGGATCAATTTCAAACGCGCCATAAAAATGTCCATTGCCTCATCATTGCGCATGGGAGCGGAGGGGATAAAAGTAAAAGTGAGTGGCCGCCTGGGTGGATCAGAAATAGCGAGAAGTGAAGAATTTAAACAAGGACGTATTCCTTTGCATACTTTCCGTATGGATATTGATTATGCAAATGTTTTTGCTCAAACGGTATATGGAAAAATTGGTATTAAAGTTTGGATTTGTAAGGGTGAAGTTTTAGGAAAGCGTGAATTGAATCCAAATTTTGTAGGAGGCAAAAATGAAGGTGGCGATCGCAGGGAAATGGGAAGGAGCGACCATCGCGACCGTTCTGACCGTGGTGATCGTGGCGGCGACAGAAGAGGTGGAACTGGCGGCGGAGATAAAAGAGGTGGCGGTGGAGGCCGTGGTGGAAGAAGATAATTTTAAATAAAAACAATATTTTTCAAATCATTCGGATAAGGTAAACTTTAAAAAATGTTACAGCCAAAAAGATCAAAGCACAGAAAAGCGCAGAAAGGTAGGATTCGTGAAGTGGCTAAACGCGGTTCCATGATTTCATTTGGTTCTTTTGCCCTCAAAGCAATGGAACCTATATGGCTCAATAATCGCCAGATAGAAGCTGCACGGCAGGCAATGACGCGCGCTATGAAACGGGAAGGAAATGTATGGATTCGTATATTCCCTGATAAACCAATTACACGCAAACCGGCAGAAGTGAGGATGGGAAAAGGTAAGGGAAACCCCGACCATTGGGCAGCAGTAGTAGAACCAGGCCGTATACTTTTTGAATGTGATGGAGTTACTGAAGCTACAGCAAAAGAAGCAATGGGATTAGCTGCTCAAAAATTACCCATTAGAACCAAATTTATTATAAGAAGGGATTTGCAGGCATAAGCCGGTGAACCGTACAGATAAAACAAAATAAAAATGGCTAAAAATAGTAAAGGATTTAATGATAGCCTTGCTGATCTCAACGAGCAAGACCTGAAAGCAAGGCTTTCAGAAGATAAACTGAGATTAAAAAAACTTGAATTTGCGCATGCAATTTCTCCCCTGGAGAATCCTATGAGCATCCGCAATCTCAGGAAAGATATTTCTCGTATTCAAACAATTATCAGGAAAAAAGAACTTGGCATTTAAAATTAATACAATGACGGAAAGAAATTTGCGCAAATCAAGGACAGGGGTTGTCAGCAGCAACAAAATGAATAAAACCATTACAGTTGCAGTTGAGAGGAAAGTGAAACACCCTATGTATGGGAAATTTGTAAAGAAAACAACAAAGTTTCATGCTCATGATGAAAAAGATGAATGTGCCCTGGGTGATGTGGTTCGCATCATGGAAACAAGGCCAATGAGTAAAACAAAGCGTTGGAGACTGGTAGAAATTGTAGAAAAGGCAAAATAAAAATAGCCTTATGCCGGTGGGTAGCTATCGGAGGGGTTTAAAAAAAGATTATTCATTCAACCGGATGTGGTGTAACAACTAACATCTTCAGATAAAAGCTAAAAATATGATTCAGCAGGAAAGCCGTTTAAATGTAGCTGATAATAGCGGTGCAAAAGAAGTACTATGTATAAGAGTACTCGGAAACAGCGGCCAGGACTATGCACACATTGGCGATAAAATAGTTGTAACGGTAAAAGATGCCATGCCTGCGGGTGGTATTAAAAAAGGAACCGTGTCAAAAGCTGTAATTGTGCGCACAAAAAATAAGTTGCGTCGGAAGGACGGATCGTATATCCGGTTTGATGACAATGCAGTGGTTTTATTAAATGCATCCGATGAGCCCAGGGGCACAAGGATTTTTGGGCCGGTTGCCAGGGAACTTAGGGATAAAGGCTATATGAAAATTATATCCCTCGCTCCCGAAGTACTGTAAAGAGTGGAAAAGAAGGTATTACTTGAAAAATAAATGTACCTTTGCCGCCCTAAAAATTTTGAAAATAAATGGGAAACCATACATATTAAGTAGGCTGAAAGAAAATTTTAAACAATGAGCAACAGATTTAAACCAAAGTACCACATAAAAAAAGGTGATAGTGTAGTGGTCATAACAGGAAATGACAAAGACCTGAAAAAACCACGCGAGGTGCATGCAGTTTTGATGGATAAAGGCCGTGTTGTTGTGGAAGGTGTAAACATTGTAACACATCATACAAAACCCAGTGCTCAAAATACGAAAGGTGGCATTGTAAAAAAAGAAGCATCTATACATATCAGTAACGTAATGCTTTGGGATGCAAAATCCGGGTCAGGCACAAAAGTGAAAATGGACCGTAAAGAAGGAAAAACAATTAGAATTTCTAAAAAATCAGGAGAGGCTATTAAATAATGAATACAATAAAATATACCCCCAGGCTCGCTGAAAAATACAGGAAAGAAGTAGTTCCTGCATTAATGAAAAAATTCAGCTTTAAAAGTATTATGCAGACTCCAAAACTGGAGAAGATCTGTATCAATCGTGGCGTAAATGGCGCAGTCGCTGATAAAAAACTCGTGGAGATAGCTGTGGATGAACTCACTAATATCACAGGACAAAAAGCAGTGGCTACGATGAGTAAAAAGGACATTTCCAATTTCAAATTAAGAAAAGGAATGCCAATCGGTGCAAGGGTTACTCTGCGCGGAGAAAAAATGTATGAATTTTTAGACCGTCTTGTATCTGTTGCTCTCCCACGTGTTCGTGACTTTAAAGGTATCAGCGATAAAGCATTTGATGGCCGTGGTAACTATACATTGGGAATCACTGAGCAAATCATTTTTCCGGAAATTGATATAGATAAAGTGAACAAGATCACCGGCATGGATATCACTTTTGTAACTACAGCGCAGAACAATGAAGAAGCCTATGAGTTATTAAAAGAAATGGGGATGCCTTTTAAAAATGCGAAAAAAGAAAATATTTAATAAAAAAATCCGGCCTGAAAAAAACAGGCCCATTAAATTATGGCAAAAGAATCAGTAAAAGCCAGGCAAAGAAAAAGAGAAGCAATGGTTGCAAAATATGCAGTTAAACGCGCAGCTTTAAAAGCTGAAGGCGACTACCAGGCATTGAGCGAACTTCCGCGGAATTCCTCCCCGGTACGTTTAAAAAACCGTTGCCAGCTTACAGGCAGGCCCCGAGGCTATATCAGGTATTTTGGTATGTCCCGAATCGTATTCAGAGATATGGCACTCAATGGTAAAATTCCAGGTGTAAAAAAAGCAAGCTGGTAACAAGACAAGAACATTATTTTTTTGAACAGAATTAATTTATAAAAAAATGGTAACTGACCCAATAGCCGATTTCCTTACGAGGGTAAGAAACGCTCAAATGGCTGGCCATCGGATCGTAGAAATCCCGGCATCAAATTTAAAAAAACGTATTACAGAAATCTTGTACGAACAAGGCTATATTCTCAAATACAAATTTGAAGAAGATAGTAAACAAGGCGTAATAAAAATTGCGTTGAAGTATAACCCGCAAACAAAAATACCTGCAATACGTGCATTGGAACGTGTAAGCCGCCCCGGTTTGAGGCAATACTCAAAGCCCGGCGATTTCAAACGCGTCATCAATGGACTGGGTGTGGCTATCATCAGTACCTCTAAAGGGGTAATGACGGACAAGCAGGCAAGAAATGAAAATGTTGGCGGAGAAGTGCTTTGCCATATTTATTAATCAATCAATTTTCCGTAAGGAAAATCATAAACAGGCGCTTAATAGATAATTAAGTTTTCTATACGGAACTGAAAACAATTAAGTCAGCCGAATTCATTTTTAAAATTTTTTTAAATATGTCACGTGTAGGAAAAAAACCAATCAGCCTTCCAAAGGGAGTTACAGTAAAAGTAGCTAACCAGGTAATTTCTGTAAAAGGACCAAAAGGTGAATTGAAGGAAACTGTAGACAGGGATATGGAAATTGTGCTGAAAGATGATGCCATAGAAATTAATAGGCCAACGGACCAGATTCGTCACCGGGCAATGCATGGTTTATACCGTTCATTGGTCGCTAATATGGTTAAGGGCGTTACTGATGGATATCAAAAAAATCTTGAATTGGTGGGTGTGGGTTATAAAGCGGCCAACCAGGGAAATCTCCTTGACCTGGCTCTTGGTTTTTCACATAACATCATTTTTGAAGTGCCTTCAGAATTAAAAGTAACAACCCTTACTGAAAAAGGACAGAATCCGAAGATCATGTTGGAGGGTATAGATAAACAACTCATCGGACAGGTTGCAGCTAAAATCCGTAGTTTACGGAAACCGGAACCTTATAAAGGAAAAGGTGTTCGTTACGCGAATGAAATAGTACGCAGAAAAGCAGGTAAAGCAGCAGGAAAATAATTTATAAAAAAATTCCTGGCAGTATCAGGAAAAAATCAGAATAGTATGGATAAGAAAATTTTAAGAAGACAAAAAATCCGCTACCGTATTCGCAGGAAAGTGAAAGGTACTTCTTCAACTCCCCGTTTGTCAGTATTCAGGAGCAATACAGAAATTTATGCACAGCTGATCGATGATGATAATGGCGTAACCATTGCTTCCAGTTCTTCAAAAGAAAAGGACATCATGGCGCAGAAAGCGACTAAGGTTGATAAAAGTAAAATGGTTGGCAATGCAATTGCGCGTAAGGCAATAGAGCTTGGAGTAAAAAAAGTAACCTTTGACAGAAGTGGTTATTTATACCATGGCAGGATAAAAGCAATAGCCGATGGTGCCCGGGAAAGTGGCCTGGAATTTTAAAAAGTTATAAATTATTATATAAAAAGCATGTCAAAAAATATCGTAAATAAAATAAAGCCCGGAGGTGACCTGGAATTGAAAGAAAAAGTAGTTTCCATTAACAGGGTAGTTAAAACTACTAAAGGAGGCCGCACATTTAGTTTTTCCGCTTTGGTTGTTGTTGGAAATGAAGGAGGTGTTGTAGGGCAAGGACTTGGAAAAGCCAAAGAAGTACAGGAAGCAATTACAAAAGGAATAGAAGATGCCAAAAAGAATTTGGTGAAAGTGCCTATTATGCATGGCACCATCCCGCATGAACAACTTGCTAAAGAAGGTGCTGCCAAGGTATTAATAAAGCCGGCCGCAACGGGTACAGGCGTAATAGCAGGAGGCAGTATGCGTGCTGTCCTGGAAAGTGCAGGATTTACAGACGTACAGGCAAAAAGCCTTGGTTCTGCTAACCCGCATAATGTAGTTAAAGCGACTATCAAGGCATTAACCTTATTGCGCGAACCGGTACAGATTTCAAAAACCAGGAGCATTAAACTTACAAAAGTATTTAACGGATAAATGGAACGTATTTCATTTATCAAAATAAAATAGTGATGAAAAAAATCAGGATAACACAGGTAAAAAGCGGCATAGATCGCTCAGAGCGCCAAAAGCTTACTCTTAAAGCTTTAGGGCTTAATAAAATGCACGCTAGTAAGGAAGTTGTAGCAACCCCGCAAATATTAGGGATGGTAGAAAAAGTGCATCACCTGGTAAAGGTTGAAGAAATGAATGGTTGATTAAAAATATTAATTTAAAAGGGTTCTACATTTAAAAATTAGCGAGGGGCGATTCCCCGTAAGTAAAAATCAGACAAAATGAAATTGCACACATTAAAACCTGCAGAAGGTTCAACACACAAAGAAAAAAGAATTGGAAGAGGTGAGGCAAGCGGTAAAGGCGGAACTTCCACTAAAGGTAATAAAGGTGGACAAAGTCGCGCAGGTTACCAACGTAAAATGGCACATGAAGGAGGTCAGATGCCTATCCAGAGAAGATTGCCAAAACGCGGGTTTAAAAATAATAACCGGATAGAATATACAGTTTATAACCTGGGACAAATAGAAAAGCTCATTGAAAAATATGGTTTTACTGAATTTTCAGAAGAAAATTTATACCTGAATGGTTTAATTGGTAAAACTCATAAAGTAAAAATCCTGGGAAATGGTGAATTGAAAACCAAAATTGATTTCAAGATCAGCAAAATGAGCGGCAAGGCAAAAGAAATGATTGAAGCTGCTGGTGGTAAAGTGGAAATTTTAAAATAGTTTAGCGGATATTTCGTTATCCCAAACTCATTTAATTCCTATTTCACATACTTCAAATGTAAAAATTGAAAAAATTAATAAGGACATTCAAAAATATATGGACCATTGAAGAATTGCGTTCCAAAATTTTAACCACACTGGCTTTGATCTTTGTGTATCGCCTGGGTGTTCAAATAGTATTGCCAGGTATTGATGCGAATAAATTAGCCACGATCCAGGCTTCAGCCGGTAGCAATGGCCTCCTTGGTTTGTTTGATACATTTGCAGGAGGCGCTTTTTCACATGCATCAATTCTTGCATTGGGTGTAATGCCCTATATATCTGCATCCATTTTTATGCAGTTAATGACCATTCTTGTTCCCCAGATTCAGAAAGTACAGAAAGAAGGGGAAAGTGGTCAGAAAAAAATTAACCAATGGACAAGATACCTGACCATTGTTGTTACACTTTTCCAGGCCGGCGCCTATGTATCTTATCTGAATAGCCCAAGTTACGCAGAAGCGTTGATCCCGGCATTTAAAGAATATTTTTTCCCTACTACAATTATCCTGCTTACCGCAGGAACTTTATTCGTAATGTGGCTAGGTGAAAAAATACAGGATAAAGGTTTGGGAAATGGTATTTCAATTATTATCATGATAGGAATCTTAGGCCGGTTACCTGAAGCACTATTCCAGGAATTTACTGCCAAGAGCGCCAAAGGTGGCGGTGGTTTGCTCATATTTTTAATTGAGATCGCTGTTTTAATTGCTATCATTTTGGGTACTATAGTATTGATACAGGGTGTACGGAAAGTGCCGGTGAATTATGCTAAACAAATTGTTGGAAACCGGCAATTCGGTGGAGCAAGGCAATTTTTACCGCTTAAAGTAAACAGTTCAGGTGTAATGCCAATCATATTTGCACAGGCAATTATGTTTTTACCAACATTAATTTCATTTACTCATATCGACTCAGCCCAGGGAATTGTAAAAATATTTTCTGATCCCAGCAATGCCTGGTATATGGTAGTTTATGGTGTAATGGTTGTTGCATTTACTTTCTTATACACTGCACTTATTTTTAATCCCAAGCAAATGAGCGAGGACCTGAAAAGAAATAATGGCTTTATACCTGGTGTAAAACCTGGTCAACCAACTGCTGATTATATAGGAACTATCATGGACCGCATTACTTTCCCGGGTGCCATTTTATTGGCTATTGTAGGTATTTTACCGGGCTTTGCCAGGAATTTAAATGTGACCAGTTTATTCTCTTCCTTTTTTGGAGGCACCTCTTTACTGATCATGGTTGCAGTAATATTAGATACGCTGCAACAAGTGGAAACACATTTATTGATGCGCCAGTACGATGGTTTAATGAAAGGGGGAAGAGTTCAGGGCAGGCAGACTACTGTACCATCAGGAATGTAATTATCATTTTCAAAATATTTATGAAACCTGTTGGCAAACGCTTGCAGGTTTTATTTTTTTAAAAAATTATACCGCATTAAATGATTCATATAAAAACCGATGAAGAAGTTCATTTCATGAAAGAAAGCGCTTTGCTGGTGAGTAAAACACTTACTGAAGTAGCCAAAATATTGAAACCGGGTGTTACCACTTTGCAACTGGATGCCTTATGCAAAACATTTGTATATGATCATCATGCAACAACATCATTTTACCAGTATCGAGGATATCCTTTTCATATTTGTGCATCAATAAATGATGTGGTGGTGCATGGTTTTCCGAATAAAGTACCACTAACAAACGGAGATATAATTTCCATTGACCTTGGTGTAATTTTAAATGGCTGGCATGGAG
Organism: Chitinophagaceae bacterium; assembly: GCA_049289155.1. Taxonomy (GTDB): domain Bacteria; phylum Bacteroidota; class Bacteroidia; order Chitinophagales; family Chitinophagaceae; genus JAFDXJ01. Next base: position 21,272 of record JBAQJB010000204.1, on the reverse strand, counting down.
ATCATGCGTACACCTTTATTTTGGGAGAGGCTGCTGCAGAAGCAATTGAACTGGTCAAGGTGACCAAGGAATCTTTATATAAGGGTATCGAGAAAGCGATCGCCGGGAACCGTGTTGGTGATATTTCTTTTGCAATTCAGGAACATACAGAGAAAAAATATGGATACGGTGTTGTGCGGGAACTTGTGGGACATGGATTGGGAAAACAAATGCATGAGGATCCGCAGGTGCCAAATTATGGTAAAAGAGGCAATGGTGCAAAACTGAAGACTAATATGGTTCTTGCTATTGAGCCCATGATCAACCTGGGGGAAAAAGAAGTTTATACAGATGATGATGGCTGGACTGTAAGAACCCGTGATGGAAAACCTTCTGTACATTTCGAACATGACGTATGCATTAAAAAAGACCATGCATTGATTTTATCAGATTATAGCATCATTGAAGCTGCTGAAAAAGAAAATGCAGCATTGAATACTTCTTATATGCTGGCCGGTAATTAATCAATTTCATTTTTATGGTGCAGGAATTCCAAAAAACACTGGCGGTAATTGGCGGTGGCGCTGCAGGCTTTTTTTGTGCCTGCAATGCAGCCAGGATGAATCCTTCTTTGCGGGTAATTATTTTTGAAAAAAGTACAAAATTATTATCTAAAGTAAAAGTGAGTGGTGGCGGGCGTTGTAATGTCACGCATGCCTTTACAGATATACCTGCCTTTCTGCAAAACTATCCGCGTGGAAAAAACTTTCTCAAAAAATCTTTTCATGCATTTAGCCCTGCAGATACAATTGATTGGTTTTCGCAAAGGGGTGTGGAATTAAAAAGAGAAAAAGACGGCCGTATTTTCCCCATTTCAAATAATTCTCAAACGATCATTGATTGTCTCCTGGATGAAGCAGAAAAATATGGTGTAGAGATATTATTTCAGAAACAGGTAAAGAAAATTATTTGTAATGAAGAAATAAAAATGACGCAGGAGGGAATAAAAAAATTTACGCTTCAGTTTGAAAATGGTAGTTATTTCGAGGCAGATTTTTTGTGTGTAGCCAGTGGCGGATTTCCCAAAGAAGACCAGTTTGGATGGCTTGAAGGAACAAAGCATCGTATCATTCCGCCAGTGCCTTCTTTATTTACTTTTAATATTCCCGGTCATTCTATTTTAAAATTAATGGGCATCTCACTGTATAATGTGCAGGTAAAAATTCCGGAGCTGAAACAACAATGTACGGGTCCTTTTCTTATTACTCATTGGGGTTTCAGCGGCCCTGCTGTATTAAAACTTTCCGCGTTCGCAGCAAGAGAACTAGCCGCGTTGAATTATACTTATACCATACATATAAATTGGCTCCCGGAATATAATGAACCTGAACTTCGGGATGCATTTCCCGGCATTCGGCTTAAAAATGCCCGGCAAAAGATTGCCGGTAAAAATCCATTTAACCTGCCTTCAAGGCTGTGGTTATATTTTCTTGAATGCAGTGCTATTTTTCAACATGTAAGATGGAGCGAACTCACTTCAAAACAAACAAACAAACTGGTGCAAACACTTACAGCTAGTGTATTTCAAGTGAATGGAAAAACCACGTTTAAAGAAGAGTTTGTAACAAGTGGAGGCATTTCTTTGCAGGAAATAAATGCACATACTATGGAAAGTAAGATTTATTCCGGCTTATATTTTTCAGGTGAAATAATGGATGTGGATGGCATTACCGGTGGATTTAATTTTCAGCATGCCTGGACAAGCAGCTGGTGCGCCGCAAAATCTATCGCATCAAATTCTACAATTTAAAAAATGCTTCCTTATCCCAGTTCAGGGTACAAAGGAAATTGTTTCATGAATTCATTCACCCTTAACTTGACTGCTGTTATATTATTTTCATCATCCACTTTTTTTAATACATCATCAATTGCACTGGCAATAAAAGGCATATGATCTTCTTTCATACCACGCGTTGTTAACGCCTGTACGCCCAACCTGATCCCACTGGTTACAAAAGCGCTTTTATCATCATATGGCACCATATTTTTATTAGCCGTTATGTCCGCTTTCACCAGGGCCTGCTCAGCTTTCTTTCCACTAAGGTTTTTATTTCTTAAATCCACCAGCACCAGGTGATTATCTGTTCCGCCGCTAACAATATTATAGCCTTTGGTTAAAAGCTCATTTGAAAATGCTTGCGCATTTTGAATGACCTGTTTGGCATAAATTGTAAATTCGTCTGAAAGAATTTCTCCAAATGCAATGGCTTTGGCAGCTATAATATGTTCCAGTGGCCCACCTTGTATACCTGGAAAAACTGCCATATCCAGCAAGTGGCTCATCATGCGCGTATTCCCTTTATTATCTTTCAATCCAAATGGATTTTCAAAATCCTTTCGCATCATGATGATGCCTCCACGCGGTCCGCGCAAAGTTTTATGTGTAGTAGAAGTTACGATCTGGCAATGATCGAAAGGGTCATTCAATAATTTTTTTGCAATTAATCCTGCAGGATGTGCAATATCCGCCATTACTAAAGCACCAACAGCATCTGCAGATTTTCGGATGCGTTCGTAATCCCAGTCCCGGGAGTATGCACTGGCGCCACAAATAATTAATTTTGGTTTTACTTCTTTGGCTTTTGCATCCAGCATATCATAATCAACGCGACCTTCTTCGCGGGTCACTCCATAGAAATGGGCGTCATATAATTTGCCGCTGTAATTCACGGGTGAGCCATGTGTAAGATGCCCGCCCATACTCAGGTCCAGGCCAAGTATCGGGTCCCCTGGTTTTAAAACAGCGAGGGCCACAGCGGCATTTGCCTGCGCGCCGCTATGTGGCTGCACATTTGCATAATCAATATTGAAAATTTGACAAAGCCGGTCAATGGCCAGTTGTTCTGTTTGATCCACTATTTCACAACCGGCATAATATCTTTTCCCGGGGTAACCTTCCGCATATTTATTGGTCATTACATTTCCCATGCCCTGCATCACCTGCAGGCTGGTAAAATTTTCGGAAGCAATGAGCTCCATTCCACGGCGCTGCCGTTCCAGCTCTTCTTTAAAAAGGCCAAATACCAAGCTATCTTTTTGCATACCCCTGTTTTTATTAGCTCAAAATTAAAACTATAAAATGATGAAGCCATTCTTTTATCATAGTTTTTATTCCGTATATAATAATAATCTATCCTTGCGGGTACATTATATAAATGGTAATTTTGAAAAAAGTAAATTCAATACTTTCACAAAATTTAAACGATGTTTTTTAATACATAAAAAACATTTTGAATACATTTTAAGTATGAAAGCAATTATTCCTGTAGCAGGTGTCGGTACAAAATTAAGGCCGCATACTTATACACAACCCAAAGCATTGATACCTGTTGCAGGTAAGACGATCCTGAGTTTTATAGTGGATCAGTTGCACCAGGCAGGCATCAATGAATTTATATTTATCATTGGTTACCTGGGTGAAAAGATCAAAGAATATGTAAAGCAAACGTATCCTTTACTGACCTGTCATTTCGTAGAACAAAATGAGCGCTTTGGAACCGGCCACGCAATTGAATTAACTCAAAGCCTGGCGGATAATGATGAAATATTCGTAGCGCTTGGAGATACTATTTGCGAATATGATATCCGGGAAGTTTTGGATAGCCCATATAGTATGATTGGCGTAAAACGTGTGGATGACCCACGTGATTTTGGTGTTGCCGAAATTGATGAGGAGAATTTTGTTCGCCACGTATATGAAAAGCCTGTTATTCCAAAAAGTAATCTTGCCCTCGTTGGTTTATATAAAATAAAAGAAACAAATTATCTTTTTGAATGCCTGAAACATTTGTATGAAAAACATGATGAAAATTACAGCGCGTACAATTTCACAGACGCGATTGAATGCATGATCCAACGAGGCGCAAAAGTGAAATCTTTCAAAGTGAAAAACTGGTTTGATTGCGGAAAAAAAGAAACGCTGATTGAAAGCAATGCAACACTTCTAAAAAAATATGGTGGCTTTATCAGCAAGGATATTCAAATTGAAAATTCAATTATTCTTCCACCTGTAAGCATTGGTACGGGTTGTATTATTAAGAATTCTGTAATCGGCCCGCATGCTTCTATTGACGCGAATGTAGAAATTCATTTTTCCATTGTGAAGGAAAGTATTATAGGCTCTTATACGTATTTGTCTGAAGTACTTTTAGATAATTCGTTAATTGGAAGCGATGCGAGTGTGAAAGGCCTGAGCCGGAGCTTGAACATTGGTGATAATACAGAAATTGATTTTGGTTAAAAATTTATTTTTATAAAGTTGTCTAAAAAATATGCTTCAACAAAATAAAGTCACTGCGCTTTTCAATATTCAAATTCCAATTATCCAGGCTGGTATGGTATGGACAAGCGGCTGGAAACTCGCTTCAGCAGTGAGTAATGCCGGTGGACTTGGAATGATTGGCAGTGGCAGCATGTACCCGGAAATTTTGCTGGAGCATATTCAAAAATGTAAAAAAGCAACTTCAAAATCTTTTGGTGTAAATGTGCCTTTATTGTACCCGGATATTGATAAGCATATTAAAACAATTATTGATGAGGGTGTAAAAATTGTTGTTACTTCTGCAGGCAATCCAAAAACATGGACAGCAATTTTAAAAAAAGAAGGGATCACTGTTGTGCATGTGGTAAGCAGCAGCAAATTTGCATTGAAGGCCCAGGACGCAGGTGTTGACGCTGTTATAGCGGAAGGCTTTGAAGCAGGCGGTCATAACGGCCGAGAAGAAACCACATCCATGATATTAATTCCGGCTGTAGTTAATGCAGTTTCTATTCCGGTGATTGCTGCGGGAGGCATTGCTACGGGAAGGCAAATGTTTGCAGCCATGGTATTGGGTGCCGATGGCGTGCAGGTCGGCAGCAGGTTTGTATGCAGCGATGAAGCGTCAAATCATATTCATTTTAAACAGGCAGTGGTGGATGCGAAAGAAGGCGATACTTTATTGAGTATGAAAAAAATTGTACCGGTACGTTTATTAAAAAATAATTTCTTTGGTCTAATAAAAGAAGCGGAAATGAATGGCGCTTCAGCGGAACAATTATCAGAAATATTAGGAAGAGGCAGGGCAAAGAAAGGCATGTTTGAAGGTGATATGGAAAATGGTGAACTGGAAATTGGGCAGGTAAGTGCACTGATCAATGACATCCGGCCCGCAGCAGATATTTTAAAAGAAATCTGGGAAAATTTCCAGGACGCCGTTCAACATCCTTTTACATAAAAACAGAAATCGATACCTTTCGTTTAAAAAAATAACTGATGGATTATATTATAAAAGATACGCAAATTGTGAATGAAAATGCAATCACCCCCGGCGATGTGCTTATTAAGAACGGGCGTATAGAAAAGATTTCAAAAAATATTTCAGTGCCTTACAGGGTCACAGAAATAAATGCAAAGGGAGAATTTTTATTGCCTGGCTTAATTGATGACCAGGTGCATTTTCGTGAACCGGGTTTAACACAAAAAGCAACTATTTATACAGAAGCAAAAGCGGCAGTGGCAGGAGGTGTTACCAGTTTTATGGAAATGCCGAATACAAACCCACCGGCTTTTACGGAAGAACTATTGGAAGATAAATATATGATCGCATCAAAAGATGCCCTCGCCAATTATTCTTTTTATATGGGCACTTCCAATGATAACGCGGAAGAGGTTTTAAAGATGAATAAGAAAAAAGATTTTGTGTGCGGTGTAAAAATTTTCATGGGTTCATCTACCGGTAATTTATTGGTGGATCAACCGCAGGCACTGGAGAAAATATTCGGAAATTCAGAATTGCTCATCGCCACGCATTGCGAAGATGAAACGCGTATCCATGAAAATTATGCACGCATTAAAAATTCAAAACCTATATTGGAAGCATCCGACCACCCGTTGATCCGGGATGTGGAAGCATGTTATTTATCTTCATCCAAAGCGGCCGCCTATGCAAAAAAATATGGCAGCAGGTTACATATTTTACATATCACTACGGAAAAAGAGTTGGCTTTATTTACCAATACCATTCCCCGAAAAGATAAAAAAATAACTGCAGAAGTGTGTGTGCATCATTTGCATTTTACCTCAGATGATTATGCATCATTGGGAAATTTAATTAAATGTAACCCGGCGATAAAAGCGGCTGAAAATAAAGATGCATTATGGAAAGGCTTGCTGGACGGGCATCTTGACCTGATCGCCACGGACCATGCGCCACATACCTGGGTTGAAAAAAATCAGCCCTACGAAAAAGCATTTGCAGGCTTGCCTTTGGTACAACACGCATTACAACTGATGTTGCATTATGTAGCTGCAGGAAAAATTTCAATTGAAATGGTGGCGGATAAAATGAGCCATGCCGTGGCGGATTGTTTTCAAATAAAGGAAAGAGGTTATATTCGCGAAGGTTATTTTGCGGATCTTGTAATGGTAAACTTGCATAAAACATATACTGTCAAAAAAGAAAATATTTTATATAAATGCGGCTGGAGTCCACTGGAAGGCTTCACTTTCCCGGCTACTATTACAAATACTTTTGTAAATGGAAACCGGGTTTATGAAAATGGTGTGTTTGATGAATCTCATAAGGGAATGCGTATGCAATTTGAGCGCGGATAAATTTTTTTATGCAGATCGATAATACCACGATACAGGACTTATCCATTTTTGAACGGGATGAACATTTTTCCATTTTCCATTTTTTAGATCATACAAAAACTGTTGGAGGAAGAGAATGGCTTGCCGCTTATTTTGCCAGGCCACTTCAATCACTGGAAGAAATTAAGGACGTACAAATATTCCTGCAAAAATTATTATCTGTTTCGAACCGCTGGCCGGAATCCATTAGTAACGGAACGATTATGGTCGTTGAAAAATATTACCAGTCCGGCATCAGCGGTTTGCCTGAAAGCCCGACGGTGATCAACGCTTTCGGCTTTAAAATTTTTAATAGTGCAGATTATTCCATCGTGAAATATTCTGTAAAATATTTTATTCAACTCATCCGGGGCATGCATGAGATTGCGGAATTATTACGTGGTGATGATAATCCGCCAATCCTGCAAAAATTATTAAACCGTTTGGATATTCATTTAAAATCTTCTGTTTCGGAAGAGATCAGGCATTTGACGGAAGATCAAAAACCTGCACGTACAAGGGTTTTATATTATGCGAATTATTTTTTACGGCAATATAAAACGGAAAGCCATGCACTGATCGCATTGTATCACCAGCTTGATGGTTATATGAGTATGGCATTAGCCGGAGAAAAAAATAATTTCTCTTATCCTGTTTTTATAGAAAATGATTTGCCTCATTTTGAAGCAAAGGCTTTTTATCATCCTTTGTTACAAACCCCCGTTGCTTATCCCCTAGAAATTTCTGCAGAAAAAAACTTCCTGTTTCTAACTGGCGCAAACATGGCGGGAAAAAGTACTTTTATCAAAGCCGTTGGCGTAGCTGCCTATCTCGCGCATCTTGGTATGGCTGTGCCTGCTACGTCTTTGCGTTTAAGTTTTTTTGAAGGCTTGCTTAGTAATATACAGGTGGCTGATAATATAATAAAAGGAGAAAGTTATTTCTTCAATGAAGTGCAGCGCATAAAAAATACAGTTGTAAAGATCAGTAATGGAAAAAAATGGCTGATCTTAATTGATGAATTATTTAAAGGTACCAATGTGGAAGATGCGATGCGTTGCAGTACCGTTGTCATTGAAGGATTATTAAAAATGAAAAATGGGTTATTTATTTTATCCACGCATTTATATGAAATAGCGGAAAATTTAAAACAGTATCCCAATATTTTCTTCTATTATTTTGAAACAAATATTGAAGATGGCCGGCTTGTATTTAATTATTCGTTGAAGCCGGGAATCAGCGAAGACAGGCTTGGTTACCTGATTTTAAAGAATGAAGGCGTTGTAGATTTACTGGATAATATTCCGGGAAATACATCGCCTTCCCAGGCAAGCTTTTAATAAAGTTTTATTCTTTCATAAATTGAAGCGTGACAATTTTTTTGCCATCCGAAATTTTTATAAAATAATTTCCTTTCAACATAAATGGAAGATTTATCTGCGATTTTCCGGGTTGAATCATTGTATTGTATAAAACATTCCCCTGGGGGTCTGTAATGAAAATGGTATATTTTTCATTTACATCAAGTCCTTCGATATTTAAAAAATCTTTAGCGGGATTGGGATAAATTTTAATTGCGGATATCTCAGGATTTTCAACAGGTCCATTTTTATTATTTGAAAAAGATGGGGTATCCGGATAAAGTTTTACAAGCCAAAAATCATCACCTCCACGGGAAGTGTCGGTTTTATCACCAGAAATCCCCGACTGGCTTGATGCACACATAATGTAACCACCGTTAATCGTTTGTTTTATATAACCATTGCTTTCAAATCCTTTTCCACCAATAGTTTTATCCCATTGTATGCTTCCATTTTTATCCAGTTTTACTATCCAATTATCAAAATCATATTCAATACTTCCATGATTGTTATCAGACTTTACACCTGACTTCGGTGAATTACTGACGCCCCCTACAATGCAACCACCATCTTTTGTTGATTCTACTGATGCAATATACTCTGTCCTACTTCCGCCAAGATCTTTTTGCCAAATTATATTGCCATTGATGTCTATGTATAAAATCCAATTATCTCTTTCGCCATATAAATTTTCTGTTTTAATTCCTGAGATGTTTGAATACGAAACACCACCAACAAAAAAAGTATTATTATCGCCTTCAGAAATGTATAAGCAGAAATCATTGTCATTACCGCCATAATCTTTCTGCCAGATTTCATTACCATTATTATCGAGCCTGATGAGCCAATAATCCAAGGAACCATAGCCCGCGCAGTTTTTATTCCCTGATATTCCTGCGTCTGTTGTTCCAGCTATGATACATCCATCACTTGTGCTTACTAGTGAGTTGATACCCTGGTCAAAAGGACGCTTACCTCCATAATCCTTTTGCCATTCCAAATTACCGTTATGATCTAGTTTTAATAACCAGTAATCATCCCTGGCAAAATTATCTGTTGTTTTATCTCCACTTTTATTAGAGGCTGAAACACCTCCTATAAAATAACCACCATCACTTGCAACTGCTACAACTGTTGGTTTATCAAAATAAGAACCGCCATAGGTTTTATCCCATTCTATTTTTCCTTTATTATTCAACTTTACTATCCAGTAATCGGTCTTGCCTCTTGAATTTTCAGTTTTATTTCCACCGATATTTCCAGAGGAAGAAGCCACAAAAATTAACCCACCATCTGGAGTTAGTTTAAAATCATAGAACTTATCATCATCTTTGCTGCCAATATCTGACTGCCAGGTAATTTCGCCTGTGTTACTGCATCTAACGATCCAGATGTCTGAATAATATTTTCGAACAGAAGGAACTGTTTTATCACCTGAAAGATTTGAGTAGCTGATGCCACAAATCACATAACCACCATCTTTTGTTTGAATAACTTTTGCAGAATTATCAGTTCCACCGCCACCAATTGTTTTATCTGCCTGTATACCTGGAGCAGGCTGCGCCTGCAGGGTTTGTATAAAAATAAAACAGGCAATTGCTGAAAATGATTTTGCACAAATAGCGTAAATTTTTTTCATGATTTTTTATTTTGGGAGATTGAAAAAAAATTCAATTCCTCTACACACCAAACTGCGAGAGGTGATGATCAAGGTGTTTATAAAACATATTATTCCATTGTGTTTTATTCATCTTGCCCAATGACAATGATTTTTTTCCATCAAAATGCGTTTCACCTAATTGTTGGGTTTTTTCAATATAAGCAATGAGTCGCTTTTTCTCAGCATCAAAATCCTTGTCATCTTTTATAATAAATTGTGGTGCGGTGGGATTATTTTTTTTATATGGTTTATCATTGGTGATTTTATCTTTTATAAGGAGTTGTAAAACCATTTTCATAAAAGCAGTCGGTGGTTTGTGTATATTTTCATACACCATTTCGTAAGCTACATTACAATGCGCCAGCATCTTGCTTACAGACATCTTTCCCCAAAGCTGTTTGGTTTCCGGTGTTAGTTTTTCAATACGAGCGATTAATTCTGCAGTTACGTTTTGGTCAAATATATTTTTCATAAAATTTATTTTAAAACCAGTATAATTTCATGATTGAAAGTAAACTATTTATTGGATGCTTCAAAAAATAATATCAAAAACAGATTTTCTTAAAACCAATATGAATAGCTCACACTTGCTGCAGCTTGAATGCGTCAATGTAAAAAATAAAAAAGGAATAATTGAATTCTTCCGATAAATAAAAAGTGTAGTAATTTATTTTGAAAAAAGGAAATTGAGATTCTAATAAGCTGGATAATTTCAAATAGAAACATTTTTTAATACATCGGGCAGATCATGCACTGTATCCACATCACTTAATACAGGTAACAATTCGTAATTCAAATTCAGTAATTGTATTTTTTGAATTGTTTGATTGAAAACTTCTGATGTGCTCCATGGGATATTTTCAAAAATAGTTGGATACATTTTTTTCATACCGAGTAAATAGTACCCGCCATCTTTTGCCGGCCCAATCACCACATCATTTTTTTCTAATAAGGAAAATGATAATGATATGATTTCACTGGTTAGTTCAAAACAGTCGCTACCAATGATTATTATATTTTCATAGTGCTCATCAAAAATATTTTTAAACGCATTTTCCATTCGGCTGCCAAGATCATTTCCGCGCTGCGCAAATTTTTTGTAATCATTCCACCTGTCATCTGTACAAACTTCAGTTGTATAAAAAATAAATTTTTCTGCTTTCGTTTTTTCGGCTTCAGCATGCGTATGCTGCAAAAGCAATTCATACATCTCCAACGCTTTCGTTTTTCCAAGCGCCGCTGCCAGCCTGGTTTTCACCTTTCCATATTCAGGCTTACGAACAAATATGATTAGGGCATTTTTTTGATTCATTCTATTTATTTCGTCACCGAGCCTCCACAACTCGAACCCATGCCTGCTGTACAGCCATAGCAATGTTGATTTACAATTATTTCGCGTTTATTTAATTCATTGATATTGAAATCGCGGATATGATTTTTGGGCGTATCTACTTTTAGTTCAAGCATCTGGTTAAAATCACAATCATATAAAAATCCGTCCCAGCCAACAGAGATTGTATTCCTGCACATAACATTCGCAGCGGCTGCCGGATTAAATGCAGCAATTAATTTTTCCATATATCGTTCATAATTCCCGGTCTGTAATAAGTAATCAAGGTAACGGCTGATCGGCAGGTTGGTGATGGCAAATAAATTATTGAACTCAATATTAAAATCTTTTTTCAATGAATTTTTAAATTCTAATTCCAGGCTTTGCTGGGATGGCGGTAAAAATGCGCCGGCAGGATTATACACAAGATTTAATGCAAGTCCTGTCCCTTCTTTTCCATAACCAACTTCATTCAACATTTGCAAGGCTTTGATGGAATCTTCAAACACACCATCACCACGTTGCCTGTCCGTCCGGTCTTTTGTATAAAATGGTAATGAGGATACCACTTCAAGTTGATGTTTTTTATAAAATTCCGGCAGGTCATAATATTTTTTATTGGCGCGTATGATGGTAAGATTGCAACGCACAATAATATGAATGGAAGGATTTACTGCACGGATCTCTTTTATGAACCATCGAAAATCCGGGTTCATTTCGGGGGCGCCACCAGTGAGGTCGATAGTATGCAACGCAGGATTTTGAGCGATCACATCCACACATGCTTTCATGGTTTCCCTGGTCATAATTTCTTTCCTGTCCGGTCCTGCATCTACATGACAATGCTTACAAACCTGGTTGCACATTTTCCCTACATTAATTTGTAAAATTTCAACCTGTGTGGGCATTAATGGAAATAGACCAATGGCTTCCAGTTTTTGCTGAAAAGGAACTATGCGAAATTGATCATCATGATTTGCACCATGTTCTAAAATGTCCACCTGTTCGTGTGCATCCGCGAGAATATTATGAGAAGCTTTTAAAGATTTCATTGAATATTTTTACATGGCAATTTCTTTCACTTTGTTCATCATTTGTACGCCATGAACAAGCGCTGCGCCACCTTTAATGGCCGCTGCAATATGCACTGCTTCCATCATCTGCGCCTCATTGTATCCCTTTTCATAAGCATCGCTGCTATAGGCATCTATACAATACGGGCATTGCACCGCGTGTGCAACGGCCAGTGCGATCAACGATTTTTCTTTTGCTGTTAAAGCGCCATCAGCAAAAGCAGCTCCGTACCAGTCGAAAAATTTATCTGCAAGGTCTTTCTGAAAAGTGCCGATATCACCAAATTTGGCTAGATCTTCAGCATTATAATAATGATTTGCCATGATTTTTTTTTTGTAAAGTAAGACAGTTTTTTGGATGTTACAATTCGCCACCTGTTTTACTAAAGAATATACGCTTCAAAACTAATTCCAGATTTACGACAAGTAAGTATATTGCAGCATGGAAAATATTTTAGCAAAAATTTCAGAGACAGGAAAATTCCTGAAACAAAATGGATTTAAAAATGCAGAAGCAGGCATTGTCCTGGGCACAGGTTTAAGTAGTTTTATTCAGCAAATGAAAGTGGAGAAAGCAATTGCTTATAAAGACATTCCGCATTTTCCCACTGCGACTGTTGAGTTTCATAAGGGCCAATTGATTTGCGGTTGGATTGGCAAGAAAAAGGTGATCGCCATGTTGGGCAGGTTTCATTATTATGAAGGGTATGATATGCAGGAAATCACATTCCCTATCCGCGTGATGAAGGAACTTGGTTTGCAATATGTATTGCTCAGCAATGCTGCCGGCGGCATTAATAAAATGTATAAAAAAGGCGACCTGGTGTTACTCAATGATCATATCAATTTATTGCCAGCAAACCCTTTGCGCGGCCTGAATGATCCGGATTTTGGAAATCGATTTGTAGATATGAGTAAGCCCTATGATAAAAGACTCAGTGATTTAATTTCGCAAACTGCTATTACTTTTTTTGAAGTGATGAAACATGGTATATACGCATCTGTACCCGGGCCCAACCTGGAGACAAGGGCGGAATACAGGTACCTGCAAAGAATTGGCGCTGATTTGGTAGGTATGAGTACCGTGCCGGAAGTGATCGTGGCAAACCATATTCAAATGCCCTGTGCAGCGGTAAGTGTGATTACGGATGAATGTGACCCGGATAATTTGCAACCTGTTGATATTTCCGAGATCATTGCTGTAGCAGAACAGGCAGATAAAAAACTTAGTAAGATTTTTGAAAAAGTGATCATGGATTATAAATCCATTTAAATAAAAACAGGTCTATTTTAGGGACTTATTGTTGATAGCGATTATTAAATATTTTCCATTTATTTCGTTAAACCACACTTCTCCATTTCCCGTCATCAAACCCTGCTGATTGGCAAAAAAATGATTGGCATCCTGTGCGGCGACCGATGATTTTACCTGGTCATTGAATAAATTTTTATAGTCCTTTTTAAATGCGGATGCAGAAGAACAATTCTTTAAAGGAAATTGAATATGTGCAGCTATACTGTCTGTATTATTAGTTGCAACCCAATTTTGAAAAGTGCTGAAGAATTTACGGAAACCCGGAGGGTCATTGAATCCCGCAACCCTGAATTGTTCGGCTGTAGTTACTTCTTTCGTAAGTGTATCATCCGGGATAACTTTTGTATTGTCTACTTGTGGCGCAATTGCCATATCTGCTGTATCCTTGATATCATTAGCTTTTTTGCCTATATCCGTGCAGGAAGAAAGGACCAGGATAAATGATGCTGCAAAAAGAAGTTGAATGTATTTCATGGTTAATTATTTTCTTATTGCAAGTTAGTAAAAAATGTAGATTCATCATTTGCCTATATAATTTGTTTAATTAATATTTTGAGGTGTTTGGTGAAATATAAATCCCCGGAATAACTGAACCACAGAGACAGATAGATACATAGGTTTTCACATAGCCCTTAATCATTCGCCAGGTAAGATAGAAAATAGATTATTGATTTAATTTTTTTAGCCTTAACCGATTAGACAGCCTAACTTTTAAAATAATTACGCAATGAAAATTTATAAGTAGTCCTTTAGGATTCTGTAACATTTATCCATGTGTTATTCTATATACCTATGATTCTATGTGGGTTAAAAAGAATATTCCCTATGGTTGAAATTTAAAAAGGCTGTATGCTATTCACATACAACCTTTTTCATTTAAAATTTAATTAAGCTATACCTGCATTTTATTTAACCTCGTTCCGCGGGTCAGCAGCATATTTAATGTCAAATTCTTTTGGTGGTGTTGCGCCCATTAAATTTTGTACAAAATAATCCCATCTCCTGCGCATCATATATAAAGAATAGGTACCATAACCATGATGGCTGGATGGGAAAATAATCAGGTCAAAATCTTTATTGGCTTTTTCCAGTGCTTCCACTACCAGCATGGTGTTATAAGGCGGTACATTGTCATCCATCATGCCATGCGCCAGTAATAATTTTCCTTTTAAATTTTTTGCAAATGCCTGGTTGGCCTGCAATGTATAATTGGAACTGCCATCCGCGTTTTTTACCAATAACCCATTATACCTTTCGCCCCAGTCATCTTCATATACACGGTTGTCATGATTACCGGATTCTGAAATGCCTACTTTGAAAAAATCAGGATACGTAAACATGGCGCAGGCTGTAGCAAATCCACCACCGGAATGTCCCCAGATGCCTACCCTGTTTAAATCCATATACGGGTATAGTTTTGCCAATTGACGAACACCGGAAACCTGGTCTGGCAAAGTATTTATTGCCATATTTCCATAACTCATATCATGAAATGATTTGGAACGCAAAGGATTACTCGTTCCTTCAATTTGTACAACTACAAAACCGAGGCTTGCAAGCGCATTGTTATCGCCTCTTGATGGATTAAATGACCAGCTTCCAACGCTGCCGCCCTGCGGGCCGGGATAAATATAAACAATGATGGGATATTTTTTATTGGGATCCATATTCGGCGGCGTAAACATAAGGCCATACAAATCTGTTTTGCCATCATCTGCTTTTACCGTTATTGGTTTCGGCGCCTGCCAGCCTGTAACCGCTAACCTGCTGACATCTGTTTTCTCAAGTGGCGTAATAATTTTTCCATCCATATTTCTCAGCACCATTACATTCGGCACATTGGGTTGGGAATAATCATCAATAAAATAATTTCCCGAAGGCGATAAACTAATTTGATGATTGCCTGTTTCATGTGTCAGGTCAACCATATTTTTTCCATCAAATCCAATTTTATAAAAATGCATGAAGTAAGGATTTGCAGCATCTTTTCCAACTGCGAGATAATAAAGAACACGATTTTTTTCATCAATTTTTAATAAACGGGTGACTACATAATCACCTTTGGTAATTTGATTTTTCAATTGGCCTGTATTGGCATCATATAAATATAAATGGCCCCAGTTGTCTCTTTCAGAATACCAGATAATTTCATTTGTTTTTGACAGGTAACGCCAGTTGATCGCGCCCTGGCCGGATTCATATTGTGTAGGAACTGTTTCTGTAAATACTTCCCGCACTGCGCCGGTTGATGCATCAGCGATGCGGAATTTTTCAATCTTATGATCTCTTGAAGTAGATAAAAATGCCAGTTGTGTATTACCTGCATTCCAGTCAACATCATCAAATGTGCCACTGCTTGAAATGTCATCACTTAATGAAGCACGATGTGGGTCTGGTGGAACCTGCAGGCGAATTACTTTAGGATTATCAACATCAATGATTACTCTTTGAATAGTAATAATATTGCTATCACCGGGTAAAGGATATTTCCAGGATTCCAAAATAGGATGGCCTTCTGTAGTTTGTACCAGGTACATGTCACCAGCCAGGCGCTCATCCTGCTGGAATGTAGCAATCTTTTTTGAATCATCGGACCAGCGCAAAATTGGCGCATCACTATGTGTCCAGCCAGCGTTATCTGTGGCGTAACCAAAATTTTTCACGCCATCCGTTGTGAGTTGTGTGCTTTTGTTGGTTGCAACATCACGCACCCATAAATTATAATCTTTTATATAGGCAGCCTTTGTTTTATCCGGTGACATTACTTCGTTCCGGTTCCCTCTTTCAGCGGGTTTAAAATCTGCATCCGGTGAAATAGTATAAGAAGACAGATCTGCTTTCCAATGTTTTCCCGCGGCATCAAACAATAAATATTTATTATCAGCGGAGAAATCAATATTTGTAAATGGCAACATATCAGCAGTAACATTTTTACCGGTTGCGGTGGAAATGGCGGCGGCCAGTTTTGCCTGGTCAAAAGCTTTGGTACGTGTGCCTTTCAGGGCATCTACCAAAATGAAATCACTGCCGGTTGGCGTTAAGTCGCGGTACCAGAACATATGGTCATTGATCCATTGAGGCCGCACATTACTATGGTCCACATATTTTTGAATATAATAAGGAAGCGCCTGCTCGGCTTTCGTATAATCATTATCCGTAACAATTTTATTTTGAGAAAATACGGTAAATGAAAAAAAGAAAATGACAAGTGTGAATGAAAAATTTTTCATGCTGAATAATTTTGAAAATTGGGAAATAAGAAACTGCTTGTTGCAATGTAAGAATTAATTTATAATGAAAAGAGGGTATTTATACCAGCGGTAAAACAAATTTCTATTTTAAAAATTCAATTAAAATTTAGTCATGTGTCCTTATATAAAACGCAGTAAGAAATTCGATATGCCAAAAGAAATTTAAAATAATTACACAACCTGTGCCCTGTCATCTATTTGTACAGGGGTTTCAACAGTTGTTGGTACAGGTTCTGATTTTTGAGGAAAAAATCTTTTCTGCCAGATTACCAATGCGATTACGCCGGTAGAAATGGAAGCATCAGCAAGGTTAAATACCGGCCTGAAAAATTCAAAATCTTCTCCTCCCCAAAATGGAAACCAGGAAGGATAATGCGCATTTTGGACAACGGGAAAATAAAACATGTCCACCACTTTACCATGAAGGAAAGAAGCATAACCACCATCCGAAGGAAAAATGGAAGCTACATTCTGCAGGTAAGGATCGCTGTTTTCAAATATCAATCCATAAAACATACTGTCTAATAAGTTTCCCAATGCACCTGCATAAATCAATGCTGCACAAATAATAAAACCGGGATGATTTTTCTTTTTGATGATATGCCGTAAATAAAAAGTACCAATGATCACGGCTACGAGGCGGAATAATGTAAGTATTATTTTTCCTGTATCTCCCCCAAATTTCCAACCCCAGGCCATGCCTTCGTTTTCCACGAAATGCAGGCGAAACCAATCGCCGATTACATTATGCTCTTCGCCGATATAATAATTTGTTTTAATAAAAACTTTCAATGCCTGGTCTGCCAGTATAATTAATAATACCAGGAAAAATACATGCTTGCCTTTCACGCTCAATTTTTTGAAGAGGCAAATATAAATGAATGTTCATTGAAAAATGCACGAAGCAGCAAGCTGGTTAGAATCTTGTAGAAAAATTAAGTTTTATTCTTCCAAATAAATGCGTTTTACACGCTGGCTGATACTGGTAAGAATTTCATAGGAAATAGTGCCGCACCAAATTGCAACCTCTTCTACCCTGATATGGTTTCCAAAAATTTCAACTTCATCCCCTTCTTCCACCGGCCAGGCATTCGTAACGTCCACCATAGCCATATCCATACATACATTTCCCACAACCGGCACCCGAACACCTTTGATAAAAACAAACCCGTTTCCATTGCCCATCTTTCTCGAAAACCCATCTGCATAGCCAATACGGATTGTTGCAATCATCCTGTCCGAATTAAATTTTCCTTTCCTGCTGTAGCCAATCGTTTCTCCCGCGTTTACTTTCCGCACCTGTGCGATGGTTGTTTTTAATGTTGTTACATTTTGCAAAAAATGCTTTTTATCTTTTGCAGAATCAATGCCGTATAAACCAATCCCCAACCGCACCATATCAAATTGTAAAGTTGGATGGCGGAAAATAGCTGCCGTGTTGGCGATATGCCGAAGGAAAGAATATTGCAGGATGGCTTGCAATGCGTCACAAAATTCTACAAAACGTTTTGCCTGGTGAAAAGTAAAGGCATTTTCCTTTTCATCTTCACTTGCAGCCAAATGACTGAATACAGATTTCACGAGGAAATGCGGATTACTTTGAAATATGCCTGCAAGAAAATCGAGATCATCATTTTCAAAACCAAGCCGGTGCATACCCGTATCCACTTTTATATGAACAGGATATTGTTGCAGGCCCTGGTTTTTTAGAAACGTATGAAATGAAAGCAATATTTGTTTGGAAAATAATTCAGGTTCCAGTTGATGTTGCACCAAAGTTTCAAAAGCTTCTTCATCTACATTCATCACCATGATGGGTAAACGAATGCCTGCATTACGGAGATCAACACCTTCATCTGCATACGCAACGGCTAGGTAATCAACATTGTGAAACTGAAGCACAGCGGCTATTTCAGCATCGCCGCTGCCATAGCCAAATGCCTTCGTCATAGCCATCAGTTTTACGCCGGGCTGTAAAGCAGATTGATATTCTTTTAAATTATTGGCTAATGCGGTCAGGTTTATTTCCAATACAGTCTGGTGCACTTTTTTTGCCAGTGCCAACATAATTTTTTCAAATTCAAAAATGCGTGCACCTTTTACAAGAATCGCTTCGTTGTGAAAACGATGAAAAAGAAAACCGTGTAAAAAAGCATTTGTATCTGTGAAATGAAAAACCTCCGGGATATTTTTTTGTAATTCCACCAAAAATTTTTCCCATTCCTGCCCGATCACAATAGCGCGTTCTACTTCTTTAACACGCAACATACGGATCACATTTTTAAAAAGATCCTTGCTTGCAGGCGCTGGTAAATCAGACAGGATAACGGTTTTATTTGCAAATTGATTTTGCTGGTTTAAAAAATCCAGCGCCACTTCAAGGGAAGTAATATCAAAACTGTAACTGTCATTGATGACTGTGCAACCATTAATAGCATCCACCATTTGCAACCGCATTTCCATGGACGTTAGTTGCAACAATCTTTGCTGAATTTCAGGAACCGGAACAGATAACACAAGCATTATTGAAATACAGTGCATGGTATTTTGCAAAGATGCTTCGTCAGTAAATGGAATAGTTACTTCGAAAAGTTCTTCATTCGCGCGCAGTTTTATCGCAGTCGTTTTTTTCTTTTTTTCAAAATCAAGAATGCAGCAATCATTTTCATTTTCCCTGCCCCAGGTAAATAATTGCGCGAAGTATGGAATATTATTTTGTTCAATAATTTCTTTAATTCCAAAAGGGCAAATGATTTTTTTCGAGCGGGAAAACAATTTCATTTTTTCCCTGCATTTCTCCTCCATATTTTCAAAGCCTTCATCATGTGCATGGCCGAGATTAGTAAATATTCCAATAGAAGGCTGAATCATTTTTTCCAGTGCTTCCATTTCATTTTTCTCTGAAATGCCAGCTTCGAAAATAGCTAATTCATTTTCGGGTTGCATTTGCCAAACACTTAGTGCCACACCGATTTGCGAATTATAACTGCGCGGGCTGCGGATGATTGAAAAATCCGGTGAGAGGAGCTGGTACAACCATTCTTTTACAATGGTTTTTCCATTACTTCCTGTAATTCCAATGACCGGGTAAGTAAAATTTTTTCGGTGATGAGCGGCTAGTTTTTGAAGCGCCAGGAAAGTATTTTTTACACGAATAAAATTTGCATCCGGGTATGCTTCAAAATCGATTTCATCCTGCACTACAAAATTTTTTATGCCATTCGCATATAAACCAGGAATAAATGTTGCGCCATCCCTGCGTTTTGTTTGTAAGGCAAAAAACAAAGAAGTTTCTGTAAAAGAAATTCGCCGCGAATCTGTCAGGAGATGTTCAATGAGTGATGCCGGCGTAGTGAGAAAATTTTTTTCTCCAATAATTTCTGCGATATCATGAATGGTGTAGGACAACAATTAATTTTTATGATTCAGGTTCCTCTTTATAATCTTCGGGATTGCCTTTCCTTGTAATAAATATAGAATAGAAAATGGAACCGCTGATACATAATAAAATTACACCGAGTGAAATAAATACCTGGACCTGTTCATCAATCCCCCATTGATTGATCCAATGTTCACCCAACATTTTCACGCCAATGAAAATAAGGATGATGGCTATGCCTTGTTGCAGGTAATCGAAACGGCTGACTGCGCCCCGCAAGAGAAAAAATAAAGAACGCAAACCCAGCACGGCAAAAATATTTGATGTATAAATAACCATCCTGTTTCGGGTAATGCCCATCACTGCGGGGATTGAATCCAGTGCGAATACGAGATCAATGCTCGCGAGTAGAATAACAACGACAAACAATGTTGTGTATTTTCTTTTGCCATTTTCACGGATCACATATTTTCCCTCCCCATCATGTGGAACAAGCGGCAGTATCTTTTTAATGAATTTATATACTTTACTTTTCTCAGGATGGAATTCTTCTTCTTCACCGGACGCAAACATTTTAATACCGGTATATAAAAGGAAAGCACCGAATAGATACAGCACCCATTCAAATTTATCCACCAACGCAACACCAACTGTTATAAAAATTACGCGGAATACTATCGCTATGATTATACCAATTAATAAGGCGCGGCCATAATATTTTTCCTTTACAGAAAAAGCGGAGAAGATGAGTATAAAAACAAAAATATTATCAATACTCAGGCTCCATTCCATAAAGTATGCACTGAGGTATTCCAATGCCGGCCCCTGCCCGTCTTCTATCCACATGAAAACAAAAAAACAAAGTGCTAAACCAACCCAGAAAAAGGTTTGAACAAGTGCTTGTTTGATCGTAACTTTTTTACCTGACTTACTCAACAGCCCCAGGTCAAATATAAGCGCTAATAAAAGCACAACTCCAAAAACAATATATGTAATTTCTTTTGCTGTCATTCAATTTTTTCATTTTATTTCCTTCCTGATCTTTTATAATTATAAATCACAATGAAAATTTCTTTCTTTTAATTTCCTGGTAAATGAATCCAAAAATTATCACCAATATAATAGGTAAAATTATATTGATCAGTTGCCAGGTCAATTTTTGTGATTCCACTTTTTTCTTATCTAACAAACGTAGCGTAAAATCTTTATTCCGTGCTGCAAAAATACCACTGTTACTCACTAAATAATCTA
>JBAQJB010000203.1:0-7261 GCA_049289155.1 Chitinophagaceae bacterium | reverse complement strand
TTATTACACTGTTCAATACAGGGTTCAGGGCAATCCAGCCTGGATAACTAAAAAAACCAAGAATACAACACCGAATTATTTGGTGAAAGGCCTCACAGCAAGTACAACATATGAGTGGCATGTAGCTACTTCTGATTCTGCAAATAGCATTGTTGCTACCGGGCAGTTTTCAGGAATATCCACTTTTACAACTGCGAGCGCTTACACTGAAAGAAGCAATGATAATGAAGTAAGTCTTTTTGGAAAAGGAAATATTAAAGATGACAACAATTCAATTTCAGTTTTCCCGAATCCTGCTTCTAACTATTTCATTATACGCTACAGTAGTACTACAACAGAAAACGTACATGCAATTCTCTATAACATGAGTGGTAAAGCTGTATGGACTTCAGGCGCAATAAATGGTTCTGCATTGAACGGCCAGAAAGTTGCAGTGAGCCAGTTTGCAAGTGGCTTATATTATCTTAAAATTATGGATAAAAAAGGCGCGATACAAAGTGTCATAAAAGTTTCCATTATAAAATAATATCCTGCTTTGAGTTAAAAACCCGCTGATAAACTCAGCGGGTTTTTTATTTAAATATGTTCAAAAAACAAAAAAGGTTTTTCTAGTATACCTGTCCCGGTTTTGTGCTAAAGATTAAACCACTTTTTATTATGTGCCAGTTTTATGATTTGAGCTTTTGACTGTACATGCAACTTTTCATAAATGTTGGCAATGTGCTTGCGCACCGTGTTCACACTAATATGAAGATTGTCTCCAATACGCTTTGCATCTAACCCGTTTACTGTGTGCTGTAATATTTCAATTTCCCGCTGGCTGAGCGTTTCAGGCGGTGCGGATATTTGTTGGTTAAATTGATAACTGGAAGATTTGCTAAGTAATTGTAATGCTTTGCGTGCTATACCCGGGCTTAAAGGAGCGCCACCCAATTCAAGCACATTTGTTACAGCTTCTTTTAATATAGTTGCACTTTCATGTTTTAATAAATAGCCTTCAGCCCCGGCTTTAATTGCTTCAAAAATTTTATCATCATCATCAAAAGCACTTAACACAATAAAATGAATTTGCGGGTATAATATTTTCCCTATTGCAATTGTTTCAATACCGTTTAATCCCGGCATTTCAATATCCATAAAAACAATTTGTGGCAAAAGCTGTGTGGGTAAGCCTTTTAATTCCTGTAAACAGGCATCGCCATTATTTGCAATAAATATTATTTTCCAGTTGATATGATGCTGCACTTTTTGCTGAAAAGTTTTGCGATTTACCGCATTATCTTCGACCAAAGCAATTTTTATGATATCAGGAGGAATCATGTTGGCGAAGGTTTTAAATAAAATGGTTTTTTGCAATACTTAATTTGTATTAGTATAAATAATGAATTCCGTCCCTTTTGGTGAAGCATCCTCCCAGCTTACCTGCCATCCAGCTTCCTTACTGCGCAACTGTATATTTTGCAAACCATTTCCCCCGTTTATCGTTGCATGTATATCTTTCATCCCGATTCCATCATCCCTGATAATGATTTTCCAATGTTCATCACTTACTATATTAATAAAAATTTCAGTACACCTGCTGTGGCGCAAAGCATTATTGACCGCTTCCTGCATAATTCTGAAAAGATGTAAAGCATTGGTTGGCGATAATTTCTCATCATGCAAAATATTTTCTTCAATAGAAATTTGTATGCCCGGATAATTTGGATGAATTTTTTGTAAAAAAACTTTAAACCTGTCACTCACAGCCGTTAATGAAATAGCTTCTTTGTTCAACGCCCAAATGGTATCGTTTAATTGATTGATGATAGATTGTGAATTGTTTTTTAACTGGCTGAATATATTTTCTTCTTTCCCATTTTCCGAAGATTTTATCGTTGCCACATTAGATGCAATAGCAGCCGCATAAGCGCCCAAATTATCATGCAAATCACGGCTTATACGTTCCCGCTCCAATTGAATTTCGTGCTGCAGTTGCAATGTGCCTAAACTTTTTTGGTATTTTTTGTGCAGATATTGTTGCACAATTAATGCAATAGTTGTTATAAAAATAATTGCCATAAAAATTCGAAACCACAAACTTTGCCACCAGGGCGGCGAAATAATGATCGTTATTATTTTTTTTATAACATTATCCGATGAAAAAACAGGCCTGCAATTTATTTCAAAAATATATGTTCCCGGTTCAAGTACATATTTTATGCCCGTTGGCTGATGTGTTGTTTGCCAGTTTTGTTCAATACCGCCAAGGCGATATTTGTACTCATATTCGTTTGCATTAAATAAGCCGTTGGCTGTAAAGTCAAGCTGAATATGGTTTTGAGCATAATTTAAATGCATAGAATCATTTTGCACAAAGGAAGAAAAATTATACAACGAATCATTTATTATAAACTTTGTAACGTTTAAAACGGGCGTGTCTTTTATATTTGAAAGTGAAGATGTATAAAATGCTGTAATCCCATTTACGCCGCCAAAGAAAAATTTCCCCGCAGTAGTTTTAATAGCTGACCCTGTGTTAAATTCATTTTCTTGCAGGCCTGACTCTTTTGTATAATTAATAATTTTTCCATTTAAAGAAACATAAGACAAACCGAAATTGCTGCTGGCAAATATGGATGCCTCTTTCCCAACGGGCAATAAAGCATAGATGCAATCATTTAATAATCCATTCTGTACAGTGAATGATTTTAGTGACGTACCCGCTAAATTATAGACATATAATCCTTTATCAGAGCCGATCCAAATGTTGTGTTGCGCATCTTCGGCCAGGCTTCTAATCTCATAATTTCCGGCTATAGAAAAAGTCAGTAGTTCTTTGCTTTTACTAAGCCTGTACACCAAACCGCTAACGGTTGATACCCATAAGCTTTTATCTGAAGCGTAAATAAAGCAACTTATTTCGTTCGATACAGCCGCATTGAAAGGGAGAAGTGGTTGTACTGAAACCAGCCTTTCATTTTTAAAAATACAATTAAAAACATTGAACTTATTAGCAATAAAAATAGTGCTGTCATTAATTCGCTGAAGATTATTTAAAAAATTAATGGCTGCTGTATTCATAATTATTTTAATTTTTTCATCTAAAAAAAACGGCGTTATTTTTTTTGTTGAAAGATGCAATATGTACCAGCCATTGCCAATCGTTTCAATTAAATATTCGTCACCGGTTAATTTTTCTATAGCATTTATATCTTTCACATTTTGGGATGAAACGGCATATTCCCATAAAGCATTACCCGAGGTATCATACAACTGGATTCCGCCGTTATAGCAACCCGCGAGCAACACATGTTTTTCTTCATCATAATAGATACTACGTATAAAATTATTATTTGAACCGGGATAAATTAAATGTTCAAAAGGGATATTGGCGTTTTGAATACGCTTGATGTCATCATTCGTTAAAAGCCAGATTCTTTTAAAGCTGTCCGTGTAAATCATTCTTATGAAACCTTGTGCTGCAAAAGGATTACGGTTAAGATCGGTAAATTCATGCTGGTACATGCAATTTGCATCAAAACCGAATAAATGATTATTTAAACTAATTTGTACCGTTCCATTTTCTTTTAAATAAATAGCAGCGCCAATTAAATTTCCCCGGATAAAATTTTCAAGGGGAATATTTTTATATAAATTTTTATCATCAGTATTTATGATCGTTATTTGATTACCTGAAACGGTATAAAGAAAATTATCACTACTGGTAAAACAAATTATATTTTTTGTAATTATATAGTTTACTGCATGCGTTTGAAAATTAATTTGTTGAATTGAATCCTTGCCATTATAAATAAAAATTGAATTTTTATTTATAGCCAAAATTTTATTGGGCAAAATTTCGCTTGCATTAAAAACATTTTTCAAAAAATTTCCCGGTACCGCCGAAGGCATTTCAACTATTTTTCCCTGTTTTGAATATAGTACGATGCCTTTATTAAACTGCATGCACAAAATTCCCTTACTTGTTTCTTTAAGCGGGATAATCAGAAAATTTAAATTTTCTGAACCAGGTAATGAAATAACTTTTCTAAAAGAATTTTTGCGCGCATCATATTCCAAAACGCCTTCTTTATAACTTATCCAAATTAAACCATTTTGCAAACCGAAAAAATAAACAGGCGCATTTATGGGTATGCCTTTTTTATCAATAATTGGATTGATCGTTTCCAACTCATAACCGTTATAGCGTTGCATACCTGTTTTAGTGGAAATCCATGTAAAACCTTTAGTATCAGTAATTATATTTGAAGTGCTATTGTTTAAAAGTCCCTGTTCATAGTTCAATGTTTTTACAGAACATCTTTTGAAAAGTTGGGATGCAATGTTTTGAGCTGATACATTCAAACAAATAAAAATATATGAGGTAAAAAAGATGGATTTGCAGTATATGAGCAATTTTGGCACTAATACAAATTGATTATTGTTTGGCAATTTATAATAATTCAGTTTTACAGATTCAAAATATTTCATTCTAAATAACCTATTTATGCGTATTCAATCTTTACCCAAAACTTTTCTTGCAGCCTTTGTAATCTTTTTTTCAGCTTTATCAATTGATGCACAAACAATTAATGTTGTGCCTGAAACCAATTCACAATATGATTATATCACAAGTGGTTACCCACTGTGGGGCTACACGGGTAATCCTATTGTTTTTAATAACCAGTTATGTGTACAATATCAACGAGTACCTTATGACCTTGCCAGTAATAATGAAGTCCCTAAGCAATTAGCACAATACAGTTCAAATACATTAAACTTAATTGCTAATCCTGATACTGTGTATAATTTTAAAGCAAGCGGGTATGTTGGTAATCCAATTGTTTTTAATAATAAACTTTATATTAATTATCAGAATGCCGCCGGTCCGAATCAATTGGCTGTGTATAACGGCACTAACCTGCAATTAATAGCGAACCCTGATGCAAGCCCTTATGGCTACCAGGGAGTACCAATTATATTTAATAATGCATTGTATTTTTTGTATGCAAATGTTGCCGGCATTCAGCAGTTAGCAAAATTTGATGGCAGTACGGTAACGCTTATTCCTAACCCGGATGCAAGTCCTTATGGATATCAGGGAAGTCCTATTATATTTAATGGTAAGTTGTATATAAGATATAGTATAAATAGCGGGCCAAATTATCCCTGGGCATTGGCATCTTTTGATGGATCAAACTGGAAAGTTTATCCTAATCCTGACGCAAGTAATTATGGCTACCAGGGAAACCAGATTATTTATAACGGGAAACTATACGGGCGGTATGCAAGCAGCATCACAGGTAAATCCCAGTTAATGGTTTGTGATGGTTCTTCTAATCCTACATTGATTGCTGATCCTGATGCAGGCTATGGTTATAACGGATTTCCAATTGTTTATAATAACAATCTTTTTATTCAGTATAAAAATAATTCAAATGTACTGCAATTAGCATCCTTTAACGGCACCGCTATCACACTGATACCTAACCCTGACGCAACTAACAATGGATACCAGGGAACACCAATGATATATAATAACACGCTTTGTCTTTTTTATAACAACATCAGTAATGTGAATCATTTAGCAGTCTATAAAGGTGGCGACACGTTTCATCTTGTACCGAATCCTGATGCAAGCACTCATGGCTATTGGAATTTTCCGGTAGTTTACGGCGCTAATCTTTATTTTCAATATTACAATGCATCAGGCAATTATCAGTTAGGCTATTTTGACGGAACTGATATAAGCCTTGTACCAAATCCCGGTCACAGTCCGAATGGTACTGCGGCATATTCAGGGGCTCCTTTTGTTTTCAATAATCTTTTATATATGAAATTTGACGATGTGCAGTATGACGGTTTTGCCAATCTCGCTTATTTCGATTCTAAAACCTTACCTGTCACCTTCCTTAACTTTGATGGCGTTTTACAAAACCAAAGTGCACATCTCACCTGGAGTACCGCAAATGAAATAAATGATAAAGGATTTGAAGTGCAAAAAAGTATGGATGGTCAAACATTTACTGACATTGGCTTTGTGAATGGCCAGGGAAATTCAACAACTGTAAATAATTATAACTACACAGATCCCAAAATTTTAAGTGGCTCTAATTATTATCGTTTAAAGCAAATTGATAATGATGGAAGATTTACGTATTCTTCAGTGATCAAACTTGATTACTCAAAATTTGACTGGGCTATTTTAGGGAATGCATCTAACAATATGTGGGTGCAGGTGCAGTTAGACAAATCAGCAAATGTAACGGTGCAAATTATTTCAATGAATGGTAATATCATTCAAACAATTGAAAAAGGAAATATGAATGCAGGCACATATTCAATTCCTTTAAACTTAAAGAATACAAGCAGCGGAATGTATGTGGTTAAATTGGTGGTGGATAATCAAAGTTATTCAAAGAAGATAATCAAGTAACCTAAATTGTAATAAAACAGATTTAAGCCTTTTTCATTTGAGAACTATTTCGTTAGATTTTTACAATTTTTAAATATTCAATTTATCACAATTAAAAATTTCATTTTATGACAAAACAATCTTTACCCAAAATTTTTGCTGCTATATATGCATTACTTTTATGCGCAAATATTTCGCAGGCACAAGTTACGGAAGTAGAACCTAATAACACTCCCCAACAAGCAAACACACTTCCTTTTGGTGGTTATGGAAATGGTGCTCTAAATATAGCCGGAGATATTGACTGGTGGAAAGTTACTACCAACGTGGATGGAAAATTATATATTACTTTGGATAATACAGGAAATCCTGATTCTAAAAGACTTTCACTATATGATACTGCCGGAACGATATTATTAGCAAGTGGAGGTATTGGAAACGGTATTGGTGGAATAAGTATGGATGGACTTGCAACAGGAACTTTTTTTATAAAAATAAACGGTTCGTCTGGTAATGAAACAGGCGCTTATAAACTAAGCGATAGTCTCGTTCCATCTCCAAAGCCTAATGATATTGAACCTAATGACAATATTACACATGCAAAAAGATTATTACTAAACGATTCAACCACCGGGCATCTTGGGTATTACTATAATAATCATAGAGATACTTCTGATTGGTATAAAGTAACTACAACGAGTGATGGCATGCTAGAACTCACATTTGATAACACTTATCAAAATGATATAAAAACTATTCTATTATATGATACTACGGGAAGTCCTCAATTAGCTTCTGCAAATGTTGGAAACGGCATTGGTGGCTTACAATTCGACGGTCTTGCTGCCGGCACTTATTATATTC
>JBAQJB010000202.1:0-1933 GCA_049289155.1 Chitinophagaceae bacterium | reverse complement strand
AAAACCCACGCATCCAGTTACAAGTTTTGGCATTCATTAATGAACCATTTATTGAGAGGCCCATCATACAACCTGCGTGGAAAAATGTGCAGCATGTAAAACAAAATGTTTCAATCATTGGTGCCGGGCCGGCGGGTTTATTTGCTGCTTTACGACTGATAGAATTGGGTATACGGCCGGTCATTTTTGAAAGAGGCAAAGCGGTGAAAGAAAGAAGAAGAGACCTGGCGCTTTTAAATAAACAAGGTTTGTTAAACCCGGAAAGTAATTATTGTTTTGGTGAAGGCGGCGCTGGTACTTACAGCGATGGTAAATTATATACACGCAGCAACAAACGCGGTGATATAAATCGCATCCTTCATATACTGGTTCATTTTGGTGCGCCGGAAAATATTCTTTGGGATGCACATCCGCATATCGGTACCAATAAACTGCCCGGGATCATTTCCGCCATGCGCAATTTTATTTTGGAATGTGGCGGTGAAATTCATTTTGAAAAAAAATTATCCGGCCTTGAAATAAAAGGGAAGTCTATAAATAAATTGATACTTGCTTCTGGTGAAAAAATAGATACGCAATCACTCATTTTGGCAACCGGCCATTCTGCACAGGATATTTTTTTATTGCTTCAAAAAAATGGGTTGCAAATTGAAGCAAAACCCTTCGCGCTCGGCGTACGCATCGAGCATCCGCAAAGCATCATCGATTCTATACAATATCATGCTGAACAGCGCGGCGATTTTTTGCCACCGGCATCTTATAGCCTTGCTTCCCAGGAGAATGGCCGTGGCGTATTTAGTTTCTGTATGTGCCCGGGCGGAATTATTGCGCCCGCAGCTACACATCCCGGCCAATTGGTCGTAAATGGCTGGAGCCCGAGTAAAAGAAATAATCCTTTTGCCAATAGTGGCCTCGTGGCAGAAGTGAACATTGCGGATGTACTTCATTGGATCAAAAAGAATGATATTAAAAATATAAAAGCGGATGAAAATGATCCGCTTCTTTTGTTACATTTTCAAAAACACATAGAAGAAAAGGCATACGAATCGGGTGGCGGCCGTTTTGTGGCACCCGCACAAAGACTGGTAGATTTTTGTACCAATACATTTTCGCAAGACCTCCCCCGCTGCAGTTATGTACCAGGCGTAGAATCAAGCGATTTGAAAAATGTATTACCGCAATTCATTCATTCCTCCATCCGGGAGGCATTGAAAGTTTTTGGTAAAGAAATGCGCAGTAAAAAAGAAAATGGTTTTTATACGAATGAAGCGATCATTGTAGCAACGGAAAGCCGCACCTCATCCCCTGTACGCATTCCGCGGGACAAAGAAAAATTACACCATCCCCAGGTTGAAAATTTATTTCCCTGCGGCGAAGGCGCGGGTTATGCAGGCGGAATTGTAAGTGCGGCAATGGATGGAGAAAGAATTGCAAATGCCATTGCAGTACACTAAACATTTTTATATGCCATTCATCTCATAAAAAGAAAGTTAATCCTTATTATAATATATGAATAGGTAAACGCATTACATTTGTGGCTATAAATTTTATGCCATGGCTTTATTAGAATTACAACATTTAAAAAAATACTACGCGACGCAAAAGGCAGTGGATGATATTAGTTTTTCCCTGGAACCAGGAAGTATTTTTGGTTTACTGGGGCCGAATGGTGCCGGTAAAACAACCCTACTGCGCATGATCACGGGGATTTTTTATTGCGACGAAGGAACAATTCTTTTTGAAGGCAAACCTTTCCATCCTCAAAGTGATATTATTAAGATCGGTTATATGCCTGAAGAAAGAGGGCTTTATAAAAAAATGAAAATTGGCGAACAGGCAATATACCTCGCTCAATTAAAAGGTCTGTCACGCAGTGAAGCCATGGAGAAAGTGAAATATTGGTTTGCAAGACTCGACATGCAAACCTGGTGGA
>JBAQJB010000201.1:0-4977 GCA_049289155.1 Chitinophagaceae bacterium | reverse complement strand
TGAATCTGCAAATAATGTTTGTTTTGGCACGCCGATTACCTTTACAGCTACCCCTGTTTACGGTGGCTCAGCGCCTTCATTTCAATGGAAAAAGAATGGGATTAATACAGGCTCCAATGCATCCTTTTATACAGACAATGCGCTTAACAATGGAGATATTATAACATGTGTGCTCAGATCAAACTTCAATTGCATTACATCAGATTCAGTAGCCAGTAATCAACTGGAAATGAATATCAACCCGCTTATTACTCCATCGATTGTGATAAGTGAATCGGCCAACAATATTTGCCCCGGCACATTAGTTATTTTTTCTTCAACAATCACAAATGGAGGAACAACGCCAATTTACCAGTGGAAGAAGAATGGAATTATAGTTGGCATAAATTCTATGTCTTATACTGATCATACAATTGCAAATGGAGACATTATTACTTGTGAATTAATTTCCAATGAGAATTGTTTATCGGCACCATCTGTTATTAGTAATACTATTTTAATGAAATTAACGCCTGGTGCTCCTGTAAATCTTGGACCGGATACGGCCATTTGTTACGGAGCTACTTTAATCATAAATGCACCGCCTGGATTTGAAACATATTTATGGCAGGATGGATCCACAAATTCTTCCTATCCTGCTACAAAGCCAGGTAATTATATGGTTACAGTTTCCAATGCCTGCGGCGTTATTTCTTCAGATGAAATCATACTTTTTTTAAAGCCCGGGCCCACTCATTTTTTGCCTGCAGATACAGCAGTATGTGCGAACCAAACAATTGTACTCAAACCCAATCAAAATTTTATTTCCTACTTATGGAACACAAATGCTGTAACTCCTTCATTAAATATTAGCTTACCTGGTTTATATTGGCTTGAAGTCACAGATAATAATGCTTGCAAGGGTAAGGATTCCATTATTGTGAAATCTAAAGATTGCTTAAAAGGCTTGTTTATGCCAAATGCATTTACACCTAATAACGACGGAAGAAATGATTTGTTTAAACCTTCCCTGTTTGGTGTAGTAAAGCAATATGATTTTGCTGTTTATAACCGGTATGGAAAAATTGTTTTTGAAACTAAAGATTTGTCAAAAGGCTGGGATGGAAGCATACAAGGAATGCCACAAAATCCGGGGGTATTTATTTGGAAATGTGTATACCAAATTGAAAATCAATTGCTGACCACAGAAAGTGGTACTGTACTTCTCATCAGATAAATATTTTCATTTAAAAAACCGGCCATTCAGCCGGTTTTTTTATCATCATCCAACATCATTATTTCAACGGAAAATATAGTCCTGTATGCAAGCCCAAACTATTCATATTCCCAAAACCACTTCTTTGATATGGCACATAGTTATAATCCGCACCGATACTGAAGCCACTTTGTTTTGTTTTACCAAAGGCCAGGTTTAAACCGGCTCCGGCCTGCGCAATAAAAGTCGCACTATTATCAGCGCCGCCAAACTCGCCGAGGTATTGACGAAAATTGAGCATATTCACACCCGCACCCGCGGAAATATATGGCTGTAAGGTTTTACCATTTCCACCCATTGGCGTAAAAATTCCTTTTGCCATCAATGGGCTTATTTCTATTGAATTGGTCAATACGGCAGAAGTGGATTCGTGAGAGCCGGTTTCATAGACTGCACGTGGATATTTTTGCAAAAAATCCTGGTAGCCTGCAGAAATGCCAGCTGCCCATTTTGCATTTACCTGGTATAAAAGATCACCGGAAAAACCTCTTGCAGATCCATTGCTGATGAGTTCATTTTTAAAAGAACCCAGAGGAATTCCATAATTATAATTGAGGTGTAATTTCAATTCACCTTCCTTCGCCGGAGCCTGCGCATTTGCAAAATTGACAAATGCGAAAACCATCATCAGCAGGAAAAATATTTTTGCATATCGTTTCATCGTATTATTTTTTAGTGTTTTTTAATTAGTAGATTTTAAATAAGGTGATTGCGCAAACATGGCATCCACTGCTTCATTGGCCGTACCTGCGCTGAACACACCTGCTCCCCTTGCCAGGCCATTCCAGATAAGATTTATCTCGTGGTTGCCTGTCGCATTTTTCAGGTCAAACATATCAATGGAGTAAAGGCCTTCTGTAATTTGGTATACACCAAAAACATAGGGCACATTATACCCGTAACCGCCATAACCCCAGTAATAGGGATCCCAGTATCCACCATAATAACCCCAGTAATCGCCATAGTCAAATAAACCTGTAGTGGTATTATACACGCGGTTCACGGCAATGGCAATATCCGGCGACTGGTTTTTATCTACCAGCATATACCCCCTTTGCTGCATCATGCCCGAAACAGCATTGATGTAAGCGAGGTCAGCAGCGGATTGTTGTTTAACTACCGTTCCATTATCTATGACGGCCACTGAATCCGCGATAGAGAATGTTTTATAATCCTGGAAATTTGCGGAAGAATCATAGCTGGTGGTATAAATGCGGGATTCTTCAGGTGTTAGGTTTTGCAACGGCTCTTTTGAACAACCTGCCATAAAAAGCAGTGTACCCATAATGCCGGGAATAAGCCAAATTTTGTTTTTCATATTTCGTCCTTTTAATTTTTAAAAAATAGTGTTTGAAAGAATTACGGAACTGAGATTGCAAAAAGTTACCCGGGTTAAATGGTAATAAAGGCTTTATGATATGTTTATGCAAAACGGGGGTTTTATGTAAAAGAAAGTGTAAAGAATTGTATGCGGGCAATAAACACCAGGGATATAAAACCAGGAAGGAATTTTTTAAATAGAAAGCAAAAAAAATCCCGGCAATTGCCGGGATGAGGTATAAAAAAATTTAAAGCTTTATTTCTTCATATCATTTTTCATGTCTTTCAACTTTGAGCCTGGCAAATGAATGGAAAAGCCAAGGTTGAAATGAATGTTGTTGGTAGTTGTAGAATTACCAAAACCTACACCGAGATTATATTTCACCAAGCCTTCCAGGGCAATATTCTGATTGATGAAATAAGCAAGGCCAGGACCGAAACCTACGCCGAGGCCATTTGTGTTAGTGGAAGGATAACTAGTAACTTTCGTATTAGAGCCATTTATACCTGCGGTTGCTTCCAGGAAGAAACGTGTTTTGCTGGATATCTGTGTAGCTTTGTCAGCCATATAATAGCGACCTAATGCGCCAATACCATAAGTAAACTGGCTGAACCCTTTAGACGTATTAACGCCCAATAAAACCTGGCCACCAATGGCTAAGTTATCTTTTACAAACCAGGCTACCTGTGGTTGAAGTGTCAAACCAAAATCTGTATTTCCACTTTGGAAATTCAGATCCATGGAAGCTAATTGAGCGCCAATGATATAATATCCTTTTTGTGTTTGTGCAAAGGATGTCATACCAATAAAGAGCGCCACGGCGATGAGGAAATTTTTCTTTTTCATGACAATTTAATTTAATGGGTTAGAAATTTAAATATAAAATTAGAACTTTAAATAATACGAAAGTAAAAAATTAGATTTTTTTAGCTTGTTCTACCAAAACGACTACCTTATTTTGAAGCACCTCCACGAATCCTCCGGAGATCGAATAACTCTCCGCATTATTTTTATCCACTAAAATTTTCAGGACACCTTTTCCCAAAGCACTTACCAATGGCGCGTGCCTGTTCAACACTTCAAATTGCCCGTGAATGCCGGGCAATTGTACGCCGGTCACTTCGTCGCTGAAAATTTTATTCCCGGGAGTTAGAATTTCTAAAATCATATAGTTTTTTTTCCGGTAAAATTTGATGGATTAACCCTGGGCTGCTGCCAGTAATTTTTTACCTTTTTCGATGGCATCTTCAATGGTTCCCACCAGGTTAAATGCTGCTTCAGGATATTGATCCACTTCACCATCCAGGATCATGGTAAATCCTTTGATGGTATCTTCAATAGAAACAAATATGCCTTTTAAACCGGTAAATTGTTCTGCCACATGGAAGGGTTGGGAAAGAAACCGCTGCACCCTTCTTGCGCGGGAAACAACCAGTTTATCTTCATCACTTAATTCATCCATTCCAAGAATAGCAATGATATCCTGTAATTCTTTATATCGTTGTAAAATAAGTTTTACCCTGTTGGCACAGTCATAATGTACATCACCCACGATCAATGGAGTCAGGATCCGGCTGGTTGAATCCAGTGGATCTACCGCGGGATAAATACCAATATCGGAAATTTTACGGCTGAGTACAGTTGTTGCATCCAGGTGGGCAAAAGTTGTTGCGGGCGCCGGGTCGGTCAGGTCATCCGCCGGTACATACACAGCCTGAACGGAAGTAATGGAACCATTCCGTGTAGAAGTAATCCGTTCCTGCATCAAACCCATTTCAGTGGCCAGTGTTGGCTGGTAACCCACGGCGCTTGGCATCCGGCCCAATAAAGCCGATACTTCAGAACCTGCCTGTGTGAAACGGAAGATATTATCTACGAAAAACAATATATCTCTGCCTTTTCCAGTGCCATCTCCGTCCCGGAAATATTCCGCGATGGTAAGTCCGCTTAATGCCACACGGGCACGGGCTCCTGGCGGTTCATTCATTTGTCCAAATACGAAAGTCGCTTTAGAATCTTTCAGGCCTTCCATATCCACTTTGCTCAGGTCCCATCCGCCTTCTTCCATACTATGTTTGAAAGCTTCTCCATAATTCATAATGCCTGCTTCGATCATTTCACGCAACAGGTCATTTCCTTCGCGGGTTCTTTCACCAACACCGGCAAATACGGAAAGACCGCCATGGCCTTTGGCAATATTATTAATTAATTCCTGGATCAATACTGTTTTACCCACACCTGCACCTCCAAAAAGGCCGATCTTACCGCCTTTTGCATATGGTTCGATGAGGTCAATAACTTTGATACCTGTATATAAAATTTCTGTAGCCGTACTCAGGTTTTCAAATAATGGTGGCAAGGCATGAATCGGGCGGCCATTTTCTTTGGAAACCTGTGGCAG
>JBAQJB010000200.1:0-3760 GCA_049289155.1 Chitinophagaceae bacterium | reverse complement strand
CGAGCAATAATGAATCGCACTGCGAATAATTCCTGGCATTTTCGGCGTTCTTACTTACACTTACCAAACCACGATAACTATTATTACTAAAGCCCGCTGAAATTCCATTTGAAACGATACGGCTTTTAGTATTTTTCCCGAGGTGCATCATCTTCGTGCCGGTATCTGCCTGCTGGTAATTATTGGTAACTGCCACAGAATAAAACTCGCCGATAGAATGATCGCCTTTTAAAATAACGCTTGGATATTTCCAGGTAATTGCAGATCCTGTTTCTACCTGTGTCCAGGAAATTTTGGAATGATGTCCTTTACAAATTCCGCGCTTGGTAACAAAATTATAAATGCCACCGAGCCCATTTTTGTCGCCGGGATACCAGTTTTGAACTGTTGAATATTTTATTTCTGCATTGTCCATGGCAATGAGTTCTACTACTGCGGCGTGCAATTGATTTTCATCGCGCATGGGCGCTGTGCAACCTTCGAGGTAACTCACATAACTGCCTTCTTCGGCGATAATTAAGGTGCGTTCAAACTGGCCTGTATTTTCCGCATTGATGCGGAAATAAGTAGACAATTCCATAGGGCAATGAACGCCTTTTGGAATATAACAAAATGAACCATCGCTAAAAACGGCTGCATTTAATGCGGCGAAATAATTATCTGTCGGCGGCACTACAGTGCTTAAATATTTTTGTACAAGTTCCGGATGATCTTTGATCGCTTCACTCATGGAGCAAAAAATAATACCGAGTTCTCCGAGTTGTTCACGGAAAGATGTACCGATAGAAACGCTGTCAATGACTGCATCTACGGCCACACCGGTGAGGCGTTTTTGTTCTGATAAAGAGATGCCAAGTTTTTCAAAAGTACTTCTGAGTTCGGGATCAATTTCGTCCAGGCTTTTTGGATTTACCTTTTGCTTTGGAGCGGAGTAATAAATAATATCCTGGTAATTTATTTTAGGGAAATGGATATTTGCCCAATGCGGTGTTTCCATTTTCAACCAGAGATGATACGCTTTGAGGCGCCAGTCGAGCATCCATTGCGGTTCATTTTTTTTAGCAGAAATAAAGCGGACAATTTCTTCACTAAGTCCCATCGGCGCTTCATCCGCTTCGATATCCGTAACAAAGCCATATTTATATTCAGACTGGACGGCTTTTTCAATCATTGCTCGTTCTATATCCACTTCTTTTGGCGGTAAAGGCAATACATCTGTTTTCATGAGGGCAAAGGTACAAATCTTATCTGTACAAAAAAGTATAAATAAGGAATTTTTTAGAGAAGTGTTGTTGGAATATGGTTGAGCGAGGTATTTTGTTATTCGCCCGGGAAAATATTTATTTTAATATGAGTGGCAAAAATTGGCTAATAAATATTTTGAGTTGCCGTGTGAAAGAGGAATACCTCAGAATAAACGAACCACATAGGCACATAGATACATAGGTTTTCACATAGCGTTTATCATTCGCCAGCTAATATAGAAAATAAATTATTGACTTAGGTTTTTTGGCTTTAGCTGATTTGACGGAATAAACTTTAAAAATATACACATTGAAAATTTATAAGAATTCCTTTAGGCTTCTGAAACATTTATCTATGTGTTAATCTATGTGCCTATGATTCTATGTGGTTCAAACAATAAATCTCCCAAAAGGTTGTAACTGTTCCAACGTCTTGAAATTTTAATTAGACAAAAATTCGATTTTAATTATAAAAATTGTAACCTTTACAATATAGATCATGATAATACAAGCATACATATCTGCGCAGCCTGAAGAACGGCAGGAATTATTGTCGCGGCTTCATGAAATTATTATCCAAAAAGACAAGACTGTCACGCCCGTAATTGCACCCATGATGGGCAAAGAGATGATTATTTATAATGCGCCGGGCACGTTCAAATATGGACTTGACAGTGTGAAAAAATATATGTCATTGCATGTTTTGCCAATGTATGGTTCTCCTGTTATTTATGACAAATATAAAGGGCTGTTGAAAAATGCAAGCTTTCAAAAAGGTTGTATCAATTTTACAAATAAAGATGAAATGCCCCTGGCAATTGTAAAAGATTTGATTGCTGAATGTTCGAAAATTGATCTTCGTGCTTTACGGGAAGAATACCTCAAATCAAAATCAAAGAAAGTCTAAACAATTAAAATTTAAAATATGCCAAAGTATATCATTGAACGGGAAATTCCCGGCGCCGGTAAACTAACTTCCGAACAATTAAAAGGCATTTCACAA
The DNA here is from genome assembly GCA_049289155.1 of Chitinophagaceae bacterium. Lineage (GTDB taxonomy): Bacteria > Bacteroidota > Bacteroidia > Chitinophagales > Chitinophagaceae > JAFDXJ01. Next base: position 1,513 of record JBAQJB010000200.1, on the reverse strand, counting down.
ACTTCGTGTGGCGTGTTAAGTAATATGGGTCCTCAAATTCAGTGGCTGCAAAGCTATGTCACCGGTGATAAAATTTATTGCGTGTACATTGCACCGAATGAAGAAATGGTTCGCGAACACGCAAAGCAAGGAGGTTTTCCTGCAAACGCAGTAAATGAAGTCGCTACAATTATTGATCCTACCACTGCAGAATAATATTTCTTTGAGACTTCATTATTTGTGCAGATGTTGAAAACAACAAAGCTATATATGTTACTTTTCTCTTGATAGAAAAGTATAGTCCCGATGATATGCGATGTGTTTGATTTTTTGGATCAGCTTTATTCCTTTTTATAAAAAAAATAAATTGAAATACTTTTTCCTTAGGTTTTTGCAGAGCCGTAGGCTCGGTTCATTTTGTAGCAACGGGTTTTAACCCGTTGTAAAAAAAATATGAAATGGAATAGAGATCCGTAGGTTCGGCAAATAATAAATGATTTCATTTTACGAAAATATGAATACAAATATTTATTAATGATAATTTGAAACAAATTTAAATTTGAGGAAAGATGTTATGTATGTTACTTTTCTTTTGAAAGAAAAGTAACCAAAAGTTCAAGAAGAAAAGAAAGTCAACACTTTTCTTCTACGCCCTGATTAAGCTGGGTAACATCTGAGACTTCGGCATTAGTTCCCTGATGTTATGCGATGTTGTTGATTTTTTGGATCGGCTTTATTCTTTTACTTTTTTTTAAAAAAGATCAAATATTTAAATTAAGAAAATATACAATACGCAACAATCATCCTCGATAGTTATCGGGATCAATTTTCAAGTATTGGAATCTCCATTAATTAGTAGCAGCCAACTTGATAATTGAGTGTTGAGCATAGTTCCGATAACTATCGGAATGATTATTTAAAAAATTGAAATAAAAGAAACCGGAAATATTCACTACTCCCGGTTTCCATTAACCATTAACAATTCACAATTATTCCTTCACTATTCTCAATTTCGTAACCTTTCCATTTTCCCAAACTGCCGGCCCTACAGGCCTCTAAACCTTTTGACATAATTTTTTCTACCAAACTGCCGCCCTTAAAGGGCTCGCCTAAATTTTATTTCTAAAATAAGATACTCAGAAACGAAAGAAATATTTATAAAAAAGAAACCGGAAATATACTCTACTCCCGGTTTCCATATTTTTCACTTTTAATTGCTCACTCTTTCACTATTCTCAACTTCGTAACCTTTCCATCTTGTTCCACCAGCACAAAATAACTGCCTTGTGCCAATGCGCGGATATTGAGCGTGGCGCTGCTGCTTTGCTTAAAGATTTGTTTATTGATTTCTCTGCCATTCATATCCGTGATGCGGATGGTTGCAGTGATAGATTTATTTAAACCTTTTACAGTAACCGTATTTTTTGCGGGGTTTGGATACAATGAAATAACGCCATTATCATTGAACACTACTTTTACAACAGCGCTGAAAGTATTGGTACCATTGGACGCATTTTCCCTGATTCTGTAATAG
>JBAQJB010000199.1:0-4730 GCA_049289155.1 Chitinophagaceae bacterium | reverse complement strand
TCAATGCTGACAAAGAACTTACCCGCGGGGGGGGGGGTAGAAATGAATGACGCTGCCTCAGTTTCTTCAACACAAAGCCTGGCTTCACTTTCAGCGGAAATGGCCGGCCATGGCATTACGATACAGTTTGCATCTGCAACTAAATCACAGAACATTGAAAAAGAAAAAAATTTAAATGAAAGTGATTTAGGTTTTGGTGGTATGCGGAATAATTATACAATTAGATCACAAAAACAATTAAAATCAAACATCTCTAAAATCGGGAACAGAGAAAAAGAAAACGAACCTTGCGACAGCACGGCATTAAACTGTATGTGGGATCCAAGAGGGTTTATTTTTGAGAGTGATGATATTGTGAAAACGGGTAAAGTTTATTATGGGAAATATCAACCCGATACTACTATTACCGATTTCTATGATGTAGCATATGCAGCAGATAATGCAAGCCCCCTTACAGATGATTATAATACAGAAGATGATATTTTACCTGCCTGCCCCACAGCATATAGTTGTAGCCAAATTGGAAATTCACTATATTATTATGTGTATTATCCGAAGCATGATTATACAAGCTGCCCGTTACCTGTAGTTATTCTATTTCATGCCGGTGGTTTCTCTGACTGCAGCCAATTAAATTACGAAAATGATTTATGTGTGATGCTTGCCCGAAAAGGCTTTATTGTTGTAAATGTAGAATACAGGAGGGGAAGAATAAAAGATTTGGATTTAAATGGAAAGTATACTTCTGTTCAGCAGGTAATGGCTAACCTTAAGGCATTTCAAGATGGTCGTGGCGCAGTCCGCACCGTTATTTTAGATCAAAGGAATATTGCTTTAAATCATCTTCCATATAAAATAGATACAAGTGAAATTTTTATAGCCGGGCAAAGTGCTGGTGGTATGATCGCCACAAACATTTGTTTCTTCACGTCGCAAGCTCAATTGGATGCTGTATTTCCATCCCCAACTGGATTAGCAAAAATATCTAATGCCCTAGGGCCACTGGATGCGGACTTTTATAGGGGTACGCCTGATATAGATTTCCATAGCAAGATAAAAGCTTTATGGTGTATGTGGGGAGCCATACCAATTCCAATTCAAGTGAGTAATGCCTCAGATGAATATAATTTTTTAACTAGGAATGACACAGTACCACTAATTCCCACTATTTCTTTTTTAGGAGCAAAAGACGCTGTTTTTTCACCAATAAAGAGTAAACAATTTGTATATTATCCAATACCTCCTCCCACTACTTATACGATCGAAACTGGGTGTATGATAAATTCCCCTTTTGAACTTTCCTCATCAAATAGTACAAAAAAACAGTTTAGGCTAGAATGTACGAATGACCTTTATAAAATATTAAAAGATAATGGGGTGCCTACTTTGGTTTATCTTGACTGTGATATGAAACATGGACTTGAAAATCCTAAAGACAAAAGTGATCCAATCAGCACAAATTTTAATATAACATCTATTTCTGTTACAACGCTTGCTGTTGTTAATAATTACATGGCCTCCCGTTTTACGGTTTTTGCGCGAGCTTTATATATTGGAAATGCCGGTACACTTGCCGGTACAAGCAAATTCTCGGATTGTGAAGATTACAGGCATACTTGTACAACCGATGCCGAAAATGCTGGCTGCACTGCACAACAACATTGTACTCCAAGTTCAGATGAACAATAATTTACTTTTTTAATAATTAAAAAAATATAAACTCATGAAAAAATTATTTAAAATAATCATCCTTTTTTTTCTATTAATAATTGTCACTAACCGAATTTTTTCCCAAGCCGGCACTTTAGATCAAACTTTTGGAAACAATGGCATTCTATCAAATGATTCTTTTAGCCCGGCAAATTCCTGTGCAATTCAGCCAGATGGGAAAATTATAGTTGCCGGGAAAAATTTATCAAATGATTTTCTTCTATGGAGATTTATGCCCGATGGAAGTCTTGATGAAAGTTTTGGCATAGGTGGAAAAATAACACATGCTATTGGTGATAAACTAAGTACAACTTATGCTATGAAGTTACAGCCAGATGGGAAAATTATAGCAACTGGTGAATTTAATCCTTCTACAAATAAAGTAGATGCAAGTATAATCCGCCTTATGCCGGATGGCAAGCTAGATAGTAGTTTTGGCGTAAATGGGTTGGATACTTTACATATTAATGATTTAAATTATCCTCTCGGTATAGTTTCACAGGAAGATGGGAAAATTATAATTGATGGAATTACAACCAACACATTAGGTATTGCAAAAACTGCATTTCTTGCCCGCTTCATGCCAAATGGGGGTCTCGATCCTTCCTTTGGAATTGAGGGTATTGTTACAACAGATTATTTATCTGCAATTGAAATAGTTGCACTTGTCATTCGTCCAGATGGGAAACTGGTAACAGGCGGTTCTTTAAATATATTTGGAGGCAACTCCCCTTATATGCTAAGCAGCTATAATACCGATGGAAGTGTGGATGAAAGTTTTGGCGTAAATGGAAGAGCCCAATTTATATTTGGACAGGGTGGCATATGGAATAACGCCTTACATGCGATAGCCCTGCAACCGGATGGCAAGATAGTTTGCACGGGAATAACCGGAAAAGGCGATGAAATAAGTATGGGACTATGCCGATTTAATATAAATGGTTCCATTGACGAAAGTTTTGGAGAAACCGGTGGAACAATAACACCTTATTATGGAGAACCCGAAAGCCGGAATATTACCATTCAACCAGATGGGAAAATACTAACAGTTGGCGATGTACAGGAGTTTATAAATGAAAAAAACAAAGTATTATTAGCGAGATATAATGAAAATGGCAAATTGGACCCAACTTTTGCTGAAAACGGAATTGCAGGTATATATGTAGATACTATTTATGATGGTGCGAGTGGGAGTTTTGTAAACGTTGTAGCTGAAAATAAGATATTAGTTACTGGCACATGTGGGTGTGGTGATGGCCATTCACATATCTACTTTGCCCGTTTCAATGGTGACAACGTCCTCGCCGCCAACTTCAAAGAAGTAAAAGCAAATCAAAATAATGAAGCCATAACTATCACCTGGCAAACGCTGAATGAAAGCGGTACAAAATCTTTTACAGTAGAAAGAAGTAATAATGCAAATGATTACGCAGGTATCAATACCGTTCCCGCAAAAGGTGTTGCCAGTAATTATAGCTATACCGATAAAAATCCTTTAAGTGGAACCAGTTATTATCGCATTCGTGAAAACGCGGCCAATGGTACGAATACTTTCAGCCCGGTTGTAAAAGTAGTGTTCAATGATAATGGTATTATTTCTTTGTATCCAAACCCGGCAAAAAATACGGTGACTGTAAAAGGCTTAGATAAAAATACTACAGCCACCATCCGCATCACAGATATGAATGGAAGAGAAATTAGTAAGCAAAATTTTACGCAAAGCAATACTGCTACGCTCAATATTCGTGCGCTGGCACAAGGCAGTTATTTTGTGCTGGTGGAGGAAAATGGAAAGGTTACGAAGTTGAGAATAGTGAAAGAGTTATAAGTGAAAAGTGATAAGTGATAAGTGAAAAGTCATGAAACCGGAAGTAGAGAATATTTCCGGTTTCTTTTTTTTAAATCTTTCAACACTCGTTTCGAAGTTTTTTTTTGATAATAAAATTATTTCAGGTGAGCCCTGTAAGGGCGGCAGTTTGGTAGAAAATAAAAATATGTGTGATCACAAAGGCCTGTAGGGCCGGCAGTTTGGGGAAATGGAAAAGTTGCGAAATTGAGGATAGTGAAAGAGTGAAAAATTAAAAGTGGGAATTACACAGAGCTACACAGAGAAGGCACAGAGTTACACAGAGAAAATTTGGAAATCTATAAACAGGTGAGCAACAAAATCTCAGTGGTTCACCGTGGCCCTCTGTGTAACAAAAAAACAGCGCTTATCAGGACTAAACTTTTCTATCAAGAGAAAAGTAAGAAGAATAAAATCTTTCCTCAAATTTCAATTCATTTCAAATTATCATTTATAAAAATATTGGTATTCATATTTCTATAAAATGCGAAGTCATAAATTAATATGCGCCGAACCTATGGATCTCTATTCCATTTCGGATTTTGCTCAACGGGTTAAAACCGGTTGCTACAAAATGGCCCGAGCCTAAGGCTCTGCAAAACCCAACAAAAAAATTTTTAAATTTATTTTATAAAAAGTAGAGAAATAAAGCTGATACAAAAAATCAACCACATCGCATATCAACAGGGAACAAAAGCTGAAGTCTCAGATGTTATTCAGCTTAATCAGGGCGTAGAAGAAAAGTGTTGACTTTCTTTTCTTCTTGAACTTTTGGTTACTTTTCTTTCAAGAGAAAAGTAACATACATACAATCTTTTCTCAAATCTCAATGAATTCCAAATTATCATTTATTAAAATTATTTGACTTTGTTAGTAGCCTGTCCAACAATATCGGAGTTGTAAGAATGGTGAAATGAAATTTCGTAAGTAATGAACATAAAATTTTTGGTCAGGCGACCAAAAATGGCGGGGAAATATATTTTCATTCATTTATTAAAGAAACGCGAAATAATTATTCAAAATACGCCGATCCTACGGATATCTTTGCCATTTCGGATTTTGATCAACGGGTTTAAAACCCGTTGCTACAAAATGTGTCGAGCCTACGGCTCTGCAAAACCCAACAAAAAAATATTTAAATTTATTTTATAAAAAGTAAAGAAATAAAGCTGAT
>JBAQJB010000198.1:0-4503 GCA_049289155.1 Chitinophagaceae bacterium | reverse complement strand
CTGTAATCGTTGCATGGCTAACCGTGGCACATCGTGCGATAAAAGCCGCGAGAGCTAACCCGGTGAAGAGTTTGCGGAGCGAGTAGTTAATTGTGAATGGTTAATTGTGAATGGTTAATGGGGTTTAATTTTTATAAGATATATTTTTATTTGGAAAAATAAATAAAATAAAAAATGCGATTACCTAAAACCTGAAACCTATAAAATCAACCACATTTAAAATTGGAATATCTCGAAATGGATGGAGCATCAAAAGATCGTTATCACCTGTAATGATGCACGTGGCATTTGCTGAAATGGCTAATTCAAGAAATTTGTTGTCTTTCGGATCGCGGCAGGTTGTAATAGTTTCTGATAATTCGGTTAAATGTATGCGTTGCTGAAAATCCTCAATTGATAACAATCTTTCTTCAATAGAAATATATTTATCAAATTTGGAGCGCAAAAAAACCTCTTTGAATTCGTTATACGTTTCAAGGCTTGCAGTTAGTTTTCCGTTTGCAAAAGCAATTTCTAAAGCTATTCTTGGATTAGAGAATTTAAATAAGAAAGCACTGATTAAAACATTCGTGTCAAAAACAAAAATTTTATTCTTCATTCAGCAGTTGTTGAAGGATTTCTTCAGTAAGTCCATTCTTAACTGCTTCATCACTCATTTTGTCCAATAATGTGAAAAACCTGTCATAATCTACACTACGGGAAAGAATTTCAATTTGGCTTTTAATATTTTTTTGCAGTTTTCCTTTTACTTCAGGAGAAATCTCGTGCCATTTCTTAGCAGTAGCTTCATCTACTTCAATAACTATCTGTTCCATGATTCTGAATTTATGCTACCCAAAAATACAAATTAAAACCTTTTAGATTCGAATAAATTATCTAATGAAAACTATAAACGGATAGGATAAAGGGTTTCGAAATTATTTTAAATTCACACGCATTTAAAATCAGGTATTTTGAAATGAATCTTAGGCATAGTTAAACATCATCAAGCGAACAATGCGCTATACATTTTCCTTCACTATATATATCAGGGCAAGCCAGATCAGGCCCTTTACAAGGAAAAAAAGAAAGCCGATTACGCCGATCTTTTTGAGGTATTTTTTGAACTTTTCGGGCATGGCGCAAAGATAAGCGCATTGCTAAAAATGACAAACCTTTTTGCAGGTTTCTTTTTTATGCAACCGCTTTTTTAACCAATTCTGCTGCCTCGCTTAATAGAATAGCGCTTTGTACTTTAAGGCCGCTTTCATCAATTAATTTTTTGGCTTCGCCGGCATTGGTGCCCTGTAAACGAACAATGATCGGTATATCAATATTGCCCATTTTTTTATACGCGTCAATGACACCGGAAGCAACACGGTCACAACGTACTATGCCTCCAAAAATATTTATGAGAATTGCTTTTACATTTGGGTCTTTTAAAATAATCCGGAAACCTGCTTCCACGGTTTGTGCATTGGCAGTTCCGCCCACGTCCAGGAAGTTTGCGGGTTCACCGCCACTGAGTTTGATCATATCCATGGTAGCCATTGCAAGGCCGGCACCATTTACCATGCAGCCAACATTACCATCCAGTTTTACAAAATTTAAATTGTACTGTCCGGCTTCCACTTCTGTAGGATCTTCTTCTGATACATCCCGCATGGCTGCTAAATCAGGATGACGCATCAAAGCATTATCATCCAGATTCATTTTACAATCAACCGCGATCATTTTATCATCACTGGTTTTAAATAAAGGATTTATTTCCAGCATGCTGCAATCCAGCCCCAGGTAAGCATTGTATAGATTGGTTACAAATTTTACACAACTCTTAAATGCATTTCCTTTTAGCCCAAGATTAAAAGCGATCTTCCTCGCCTGGAAAGGTTGCAAGCCATCCGCAGGATGTACCCATTCTTTAAAAATTTTATCCGGTGTTTCTTTCGCCACACCTTCAATATCCACGCCGCCTTCTGTACTGTACATGACCACGTTGCGGCCTTTTGCCCTGTCCAGTAATATGGATAAATAATATTCTTTGATCGGGTTGGGCCCGGGATAATAAACGTCCTGCGCCACAAGTATCTTATTCACTTTTTTGCCTGCCTCACCCGTTTGAATGGTTACCAAAGTATGGCCTAAAATATTTTTAGCGATCGTAGAAATATCTTCCAGGCTTTTTGCAACTGCTACACCGCGTTGTTCAGTTCCTACAATTTTTCCTTTGCCTCTTCCGCCTGCATGAATCTGCGCTTTGACAACAGCAAAATTATTATTGGTCTGTGTTTTTATTTGCCGGTAGGCTTCTTCAGCGGCCATCACATTATCTACGGCAATGCCTTCCTGTACAGGTACATTGTATTTTTTTAATAATTCCTTAGACTGGTATTCATGCAAATTCATAATAACATTTTAAGCCGCGAAGATATGTAAAGAAATTTTTCTTACCATATCCTTACACGAAGGCTGTCCGGAATAAACATTTTATTATTCGGTTGTACATTGAATGTTTCATAAAAAGCATCCACATCAGAGAATGGCCCGTTCACCCTGTATTTCGCCGGTGAATGTACATCAGTCAGCAAGCGGTTGCGCAATGATTCATCCCTTGTATGCCCCAGCCAGCCTAAGGCATAGCCCAGGAAAAATCTTTTGGCCGGGCTTAATCCCGCGATCGGTTCGTTCTTTTTATATTGATCTGTAAGTTTAAATGCATCCCAGCCTAACACAATACCACCAAGGTCTGCGATATTCTCACCCAGCGTAGCTTTGCCATTTATATGCATAGAATCCACGGGCATATAACCTGAAAACTGGTCAATCATTTTTTGGGATCTTGCATTGAATTTTTCTGCATCTTCTTTTGACCACCAATCTTTCAAATTGCCTTGTGCATCATATTGCCTTCCTTCATCATCAAAACCATGTGTGATTTCATGGCCAATGGTTGAGGCAGCCGCATAGCCATACACAGTTGCATCATCCAGTTCACTATCCACATAACCCGGAACAGTAAAAATTCCTGCAGGCAATACGATCTCGTTATTGGATGGATCGTAATAGGCATTATAAGTTTGTGGAAACATATCCCATTCATCTTTATCTACGGGCTTTCCCAATTTATTGATCTCATAATTATGCCAGAATGTAGCCACATTCGCCAGGTTGGCAACATAACTTTCTGTGCCGATTTTCATGCCGGAAAAATCTTTCCATTTATCCGGGTAACCTACTTTTTTATGAATGGCGGCAAGCTTTGCAAGCGCTTTTTGTTTGGTGCTGTCACTCATCCAGTCCAGCTTTTCGATATGGTCTTTAAATGTACTGCGTATATTTTCTACCAGGTCTGAATAACGTTGCTTGGCCTTTTCATCAAAATATTTTTTTACATATAATTGCCCCATTAATTCACCCATTGCAGACTCTTCACTATTGATCGCGCGCTTCCATCTTGGCTGCCTTTCTTTGGCACCGGAAAATAATTTTCTAAAATCAAATGATTCATTGCCAAAAACATCCGGCAATGCACCTGCAAAATTTTCCGCTGTATTATATTTCAAATAAGCTTTCCAGGTACTCAATGGTTCGGAAGACAACAATTTTCCCGCAGTGGTATAATATTCAGGCTGGCCAATGATTACAGAATCTGCTTTTGATACACCAAATAATTGCATATAATTTTTCCAGTCAATAGCACCGGAGACTTTATTCAAATCTGTAACTGCGAACTTGTGGTAATTCGCATAAGGATCACGCAGGTCTTCGAGCTTTCTGTGAGATGCAGCCATTTTTGTTTCCATCGCCATGATGGCTTTTGCATCAGCCGTGGCTTGTGTAGTGTCTTCGCCAATCAGTGCAAGCATTTTTGCAATATGCTTCACATACGCTTCCCGTATATTTTTTGTAGAGGCATCTGTTTTAAAATAATAATCCCTATCAGGTAAACCCAAACCGGTTTGCCACATTTGAAGTGCATATACCGAACTGTTTTTAGCATCCTGGCTTACATCAAAAGCGATTGGCCCATCCACGCCAATAATAGCAAGGTCGGCCATGGTTTTTTGAAGCGCGGGTACATTTGCGATCGCATTGATCTGGTCTAAATAAGGTTGAATAGGTTTTATACCGAGTTGCTCTGTTTTAGCGGAATCCATCGCTGTTTTCCAAAAGTCTCCAATTTTCTGATCTGCTGTACCCTGCGCTGCATTTGACTTTGCGGCATTCTCCGCGATTTCTTTCAGGCGATTTTGATTTTCCTGGATCACCAAGGCGCCAATTCCCCAGGAACTCTGGTCAGCAGGAATAGGATTATTTTTTATCCATCCGCCATTTGCATAATCAAAAAAATCATCCGCCGGGTTTACAGTGGTATCCATGTTGGCGGCGAGTACATCTTTCTTTGCCTTTGCAGGAGTGTCAGCGGTATTTGTTGTACAGGAAATCATCCCTGAAAATAAAACGGCGAGGGGAAGAACAAATTTATATGTCATGGTTGAAAATTTTGGCAGCTAAAGTAGGAAA
>JBAQJB010000197.1:0-6800 GCA_049289155.1 Chitinophagaceae bacterium | reverse complement strand
TGATCATTTTTTTATAAGCTGCTTCTCCCTTTAATGCCTGCAACAACACATACGTAAATGCACCATGACCGAGTGTTGAAAATTCATTCGCAAATTGTTGTGCGCCGCTGGCAGCCATCCAATGCGTTCCTGTGCTCCGCGCAACCAACGCAATATTTTTTTGTTGATTACCATCATCGCTTAACATATCTGCAAACGCTGCGGCACTTTGGCAAGCATCTAAAATGAACAACTGTTTTTGTGCCTGAATATTAATAGCATATTGTTGTAAATCTTTTGCAGCAATACCATGTTCTTTTAAGGCTTCATCTACATTGCTTAAATCGGTTACATCATTCGGTACTAAATAAAATTCTTTGTTGCCTGCAATTACACCATGACCGGCATAATAAAACACAAATACATCCTGTGGTTTTGCTGTTTGCTGAACACTGTTAATCGCATTGATAATTCCTGTTTTATCTGCAGCATCATCGGTAACAAAATAAGTTTTGACGTTGGTAATAACTGTCTTTGCATCTTTCTCTACTTCATCTTTAAATGCGGTTGCATCAGCCAATGCATAATTCAAACTCATCTTTGGATTTTTGTATGCATTAATGCCAACCACTACCAAATACAAAGTTGCATTTTTATCAATTTTATCAATAACGACATCGCTGTTATTATTTACAACGGGCGAAACATCTGTATTGGCTGATGCGCCATCATTATACAAAACATTAATAATATCAGGCTGGCTTTCAGTGCGCTGTGTGTTGAGTGCAATTGCGCGTATTTCATTATTGCCAGGTAATAAATTAACCGTGTATTTTTTGGTGGATGTTTTGCTTTTATCATCTTCTACAATTAAGTTTCTTGTAGCGAGATTTAATACTTTTCCGTTTTGAAATAAACGTATTTCATCAATGGCATCATCTTCTGAAGAAGCGGTTACAGTTATCTCTGCAGTGCCTGTTGTGTTTTGATAAGAAGGCACATCATTATCAACTTCTAAATTCCTTTGCTTTTCCGCATATTGAATTTTTACCAGCGGTTTTTGTTTTACATCATTAATGTTTACATCGGCATCTGGCAATATTTCACCGCCAATCAATCTCGGTAAAAGATGCGGTGTATAAAATTCTTCAAATAAAGAAGAAAGCGGAAGTATGGCGGTGGACTTATGAAAATACATTTGGTTTTGTGCATTCACCGTGGCATCAAAGTGACCGCCAGGTGTAAGCACTACCCAATCCGGCTGATCTTTTATAGTGAAAATACTACAGAGCATTTCGTTTTTTCCATTCCTTAATATAACCTGGCCGTCATGACCGGCAGTTGCATAAAAATTGCCATTGCCTGCAAAACTTATAGATGTTACCAATCCATTTTGCTCATTCATTCTTGCAAAAGGAATACCCGTTTTAAAGTCGGAACGCATGATACTGTTACCGGGTCCGTTCACAATAAAACTTTTTCCATCAGGTGAAGCTTCCACTGCAAAAACACCATACCCATATATATCAGGCTCGCCTTCACTATACAATAATTTTGTTGATTTATCTGCGACAGTTGTGGCATATACAGCGTTAGACTTGAACGTATATATATAGTTTGCATCCGGTGTAAATAGCACAAGGTTTGAAGATGCTGTTTCTTCACTACCTTCAAAAACAGTTGCAAGAGAAGGAATAGTAAAACATTTCAGATTGTCTAAACCAACTATAGCAATCATTTTGCCATCATCTGAAAATGCGCAGTCTTCTATGCCATTTTGAAATTTTTTTGCAGCTACTATCGTTCCTGCAGATGTGCTCCAAATTTTTAATGCAGGCTCATCGCTTCCATTATCACAAGTGGCGAGATATTTATCGTCTTTTGATATTTTAAAACTTGTAATTACCTGCATATCACTGTGCTCAAAAACACGATTTAATTTCCAGTCTGCAACAGACCATTGATTTATTTTCTGTGCTTCATTTACATACAAATATTTCCCTGAATGATCGAATTGAAGTGGGTATGAAAAGCTAAAAAAATGATCATCATGGTTTATTTTTTTAATAATATTACTGGTAACAAGATCAAAAATTATTATGTTATCGCCATTGTTTACAGCTAATAATTTTCCATCCGGAGAAACGGCTGCATACTGGTTAATATTCGTTGCAGCACTGAATTTATTAACAGGCGTTTTTAATGTTTCATCTTTAAAAGAAATCACGTCATTATCAGTAGTAGCATAAATATAACCGCTCTTTTTATCAACATATAAGTTGTGGATTTGCCCTGTATCTTTAATAACTTTTAATGTTTTAAGAGAAGGCAGGCTGATTTTTGAAATTTTATCTACGCCAAAATTTACATACATAAAATTATCATTGTAAGCATTACTAAAATACTCCGGCTCTTCTTCATAAGACAGGTTTTCAATTTTGCCAAGCTCCGTATAATTTTTTGCATCCAGTATGATAAGTGCATTCTCATTGGTAAGTATTGCCAGGTATTTTCCCGTACCCACATATTCCAGTTTTTTTACAGTTATTTTTTGTGCCGTACGGGTTTCAATAATATTTTTCCACCCCTCATCATTTGAAGGCATATCAAATTCAACCAATCCATCATCTTTTGTATCATCCCCTAAAGCAAACTTTTTTCCGTCAGGAGAAATGGCTAAACTTTTTATAAAAGCGATGTATTTATAGTTCATATCATACATGCCTTCATAGGGTATAAACTGGTAAATTTGTTTTCTGTCACTCATACGCCAAACAGTTACTTTACCTTTCCATCCGCAGCTAAGAAGATATTTATTATCCGGCGTAAATGCAACAGCGGTATTATTTCCTTCTATATGAAAACTATCAAGGAGTGTTGTACTTTGTACATCAATTATAGCAACCATATTTTCTGCACCCGCGGCAATAAATTTTCCATCATTGCTGAATGCGGTACAATTTGTTTCTCCTTTTTTTATTAGTTGAAACTGCTTTAGCTGTAATCCATTTTGCGCATTCCATAAAATAATGCTGCCATCACTTCCTGATGTGCACATTAATTTTTTATCGCCGGAAAAAGACATATCCGTCACACCGCCTGAATGACCGCTTGGAATTACCAGCTCCACTTTTTGTGCAACAGATATTTTAGTTAAAAGAAGAATTGATAAAAAGAAAAAAAGATATTTCATATGTGCCTGTTTTATTTGATAATCTCCAGCGGAAAATCATTTCCATAACCATAACTCGCCGGGTATTGTGGCGCGCCTTTATATTTCTGCGAAAGCTCGGGTACCTGCGTTTCCAGGTAGGCCTTCAGTTCATTTACAGTGACCTGTTTATCGCCATTGTCGGCACCGCCCAGCAAACCCTGCAACAATACATATGTAAATAAGCCATGCCCCAATTGAGAAAACTCCGCGGCAAACTGGTCGCTGCCGCTCGCTGTAAGCCAATGGCTGCCTGTGCTGCGGGCTAATTGTGCAATCGCTTTTTCTTCCGCCGCACCACGCATCGCTACAGCATCCAATGCGCCTGCACTCTGGCAGGCATCCAAAATAAATAATTGCTTTTGCGCGGGAATATTCTTTGAAAAATCCTGCAGCTCTTTTGCAGAAATACCTTTTTGCGCCAGCGCATCTTCTGCTCCGTACAACTGTGTTACATCATAGGGGACGATATAAAAATCTTTATTATCTCCCGTACCCATTACACCATGACCTGCATAATAAAAAATAAAAACGTCCTGTGGTTTTGCTTCGCCAATGATCTTTTTAAAAGTGGATTCTATGTTGTCTTTCATCGCTTCGGCATCAGTAATAAAATACACTTTTGATTTTGCAAACAGGCTGTTGCTTTTTTCCATTTCTGCTTTAAAGGAAGTAGCATCGGCTTTGGCATAATTTAAATTGTATTTTGGATTTTTATAATTGTTGATACCAATTACAAAAAGGTGCAGTGTAATATCCTGTGCAGATGGCACAGGATTATTTTTTGCCGGAATATAATTTACATCTGTTTCATCGGGCTGGCTTTCGGTACGTTGTTTATTTAATGCAATCGCTTTAAAACTATTCAAACCCGGCAATAATTTTATCGTAAATGTTTTGGTTACACTTTTGGGATCATCATCTGCTACGAATAGATTGCGGCTGGTGCCATCGATCAGTTTACCATTGAGGTAAAGCCTGATTTCATCAATGGGATTTTCCGCGCTTTCTGCATTTACTTTTACAGAAATGGTTTCGTTATTCCAATCCAGTTTGGGTACATCATCACCGACTACCAGGTTGCGGGCTACATCAAAAGTCATTTTTACTTTCGGTGGAGCAGCCAGTTTATTTACATCCACATCAGGAACCGGTAAGACATCATTTTTCAAAACCCTTGCAAGAAGATTAGGCGCATAAAATTTTTCAAAAAGATTATCTAATGGAATGGTTTCTATGCCCTGCACATAGTATAATTTCTTCATCGCATCTTCCGATGCATCGAACTGTCCGTTGGGCGTTACCACCACCCAACCGCCATTGGTGAATAGAATTAGTTTAGCCAATTCAACACCTTTTTGTACATCCCAGAAACGGATGGTATTATCATTGCCCGAAGAAACCAACACACCATTCGCGAGCCAGCGCACTTGTCGCACATAAGACTGGTGGCCTTTTAAAATAGCAGTGTTTACAGATTCCTTTCGGTTGTACACGCCTATTTCATCATTTTGTACATACGCGATCAAATTAAGATCCGGGGAAATCGCAACATTTATTTTTTGAACATCATCATCACTTACACGGATTTCATCTACACTTAAATTAATGGCTGTTTCAACCGGCGGCTTTGGATTTAATACATCAAACTCGCACCATTTCATGCCAGCAGTATAAGTTTTAGCTTGTAGGTAATATAATTTTTGTCCATCCTCTGCCAGTTTTACAGCGAGGATATCTGCTATATAAATCGAACCGGAGGTAGTATATTTCTCAAGATCAAAAACACTTACTTCATCTGCTTTTACTGCAACATACCTGCTGTTGACAGAGAAGGAACAAAAACCTCTTTCATTATTCAGGTATTCGTTTTTCTTCGGCTTATCATAACTTGAATAATTGGAGATTTCTTTTATCAAATTTCCGGTTTGTACATCATAAATCGCTACGTACTTTTTAAAGACAATCACTAATTTTTTATTATCAGGCGTGATGCCAAGTGCCGCCACATTTTTATCATCAAGGCTAAAACTTATGTAAGGTTTATCAAATTGCGGGGCTTTGTATAACTGTACTATTTTTTGATTATAAGTAGCAGTAATGGTTGCATCGGCAGAAATGCCCACCACGCTCATCAATTCACCCGCTCCTTTTTGAAATGCAGCCGCTGTTATTTTTCCGTTTGGCATGGCGCTGAAATAACCGCAGGGCGAATCAAACATTCCATCTATTACAATGCCTGTCGCATTGCTGGCTGTTTCCAAAACAACCGGCGCAATAGCATCTTCACCATAAACACGAATGAGTTTGCCGGTAGTAAGATCATATTGTTTTAATGTGCCTTTATATTTATCACCCGCCACAACCATGTTGCCATTAGCAGCCATGCAGATAATATCTTCACCAGGTGTTTTTATCTCACTGATTTTTTTCCCGTTTGTATAATCTGCTATAATGATCGCGCCATCACCACTGATGCACATCAAATTATTACCGGCATACACAACCTGGTTTTTTAAAGACTGCAACCTTGCAGAACCGGGCACTTTAAAATTAAAGTTCAACATATTTTCAAGTGTCGATGCATTTTTCAGTTGGGGTACAGAAACCATATCACCTTTCTTTTTTGTAGAAAAATTAAAGCCGAATATATTTCCTGCAGGTGTGTACCCTATGGACATATTACCCGGTTCCTGGTCCTTTGTGCGCGTAATAGTTCCTGTAGCTGTGTTTAAAATTTTTGAAGTAAATGTGGCTTCTATAAATAGCTCATCGCCCTTGGGAGAGAGGCTGATGATCTCTCCGTCACTATTGTCATCAAATGAATTATTTTGTTTAAAGTCGGTTAGATTAATGGAAGAAGTCCTGGCCCCCATGGCAGAAAGAACATATAGGAATTGTCCGCGTGTTACCGCATCCAGTGCGCCAAGGGTGGTTTTATGCAATAGTTTAAAAGAAGGGAATGCATAAAAATAAATATTATTCTTAGTACCTACAATAAGCATTTTACCATCGTCTGTTCCCTGCATGCAAGTGGGAAAATCATCCACCAACAGGTTCTTCAGCAGGCGGCCGTTTTTGGTTTCCCATACCTTGATACTTTTAGAACCGGTACCTACAGAAAAGAGGTATTTCCCATCTGCAGAAAATTTTGTCAAATACACCTGGTCGCCATGGCCCGCAGGCACTATTAATTCAGGTATTTGCGCCGAAAGATGAACAGCAAAAAACAACAGGACAAAGAGTTGTAAATATCTCATAGAACGTATTTCATTAAGCGTTAAAGATAGTTGTCTTACATGCTATGGTTATACCCATTCGGTGGTATTTGTCCAGCGGGATATTATAATTGTTCTACCTCTTTCATCAAATCATACTGTATATCTTCATGCAAATCTGCAAGCGCGGCTTTTATATTTTTAACCTGTTGCGCATACATGTTCATAAGCGCTTTGTTTGTTTGAAAAGGTATTCCTGAATCTTTTAATGTTACACAGAAATGTATCCTCAGTTCAGCTTCTGTTTGTTTGTTTAAAGTAAAACGAACCTGTTTATTGATCTGTCGCAAAATTTTTCGCAATGTTTTTTTAGCGAGATAAAGATTTGACTT
>JBAQJB010000196.1:0-1683 GCA_049289155.1 Chitinophagaceae bacterium | reverse complement strand
GGCTATTGGCTGATTTTACAATTATATCAAAAAGCCAAGCCGATGTCAAGCAAAATCGCTCAACATCGGCCAAAAAAGGCTATGTCAAAAATTTGACGCTTTTGAGAATCAGATCACCTCACAAGCTTGTAAGCTTCACGCTGTTCTTGGATAGCTCTATCCACACGCAGTCGATCTATCGCATCGCCAAAAGCACGAGTGGCATCTTGCTGGCCTACTACGATCTTAATGGGGCGATTGAGAGCGCTGATACCGAACCAGCTACTGCGACGAGTCACGTTGATACCTTTCAGTTCCATAAGAACCTCCTAACACGAGTAAAGACCTGTGAGACACAACAGAAACTTCTCCAGCATGTACATATCACTGGGTGTGAGATACAACCCAACCAGATAAGCGCCAAGCGCAGCTACGACCAGGCCTTCAAGCAGTAAGAGAGTTTCCCACATGAGAGCCACCTCCTTCCTTCAACCAGCAACGCAGTTAAGTTTTGGCAAAATTGCCGACACATTGCACACAGATAGAACGATAGCCAAGCACTAAGAGAACGCCACAACCTTAAAGATTCTTTCTCGCCGTAGGCCATAGGCCACAAGTGGTGCGCCAGCTAAGCCAGCCAGCCGTGCGCCAGCGCTAAGCTATTGAAAACAAAGGGTTTCCACGCCGTGGAATCGGCTTCCACACGTAAGCTATTGAAAACATTGGCTTTCCACCGATTCCACATTTCCACGTGTGTCATATATTGTGATCGGACGGCTTTTTCATAACTTATTGATATTATTATATATATTATTAGTATATCAAGATGTTATGCACAGCAGCCGATGACAGCCGTGGAAACGTGGAATCCGTGGAATCGCTTTATTTTCAACAGCTTATGTGTGGAATCGGCTTCCACGTTCCACCAAGCCCCATGCTGGCATGCGTTCTGCATTGTGGCACATATGACACACCACATGGCACGCTTTCTGCTACGCTGGCCGAGCTACGCTGGCCGAAAAGCCCTGGCAAAATTGCCAAAGCTTTATGGCTTTGGGACCCGCAAACGACCCACGAGACCCCCAACCCACTTGCGTAAGCTGGGGGCTACGTGCGCCACTTATGCCTTTTTCGTCAACACAAGCGAGCCGTTGAAGATGTTATTAATCATAAGCTTCAAGTCTTTCGGCTCAAGCTTGCGTCCCGCTTGGGTTTCAAGAGCTCCCCATTCACTATGCGAAAACGGAATATAATGCTTGCTCTCAGCTTTCTCCTTCTTTTCCGTAACAATAGAATCCAAAACGCCAGCCAAACCCATCGTTGATTCGCTCATGATAAAAACCTCCATTGTGTTAGCTGGCGAGATTGCCAGCTTGTCGCGTATTATACGCTACGCTTGCGTGTTTGTCAAGTGTTTTTTGTGATGCTTGCTACTCGCTCCCTTCAACCACTTGTCAATCAATCATCATGTTTTAAGTGTACCATCATGCGAGACCATTGTCAATCACAAAGCGCGAGCCGATGACCGGCAGCGAGAAGGGAGCCATGTCAAAGCCCGCGCTGGTTTCCCTTCTTAAGGCACTGTTAGATTGCGCGCGAGA
Organism: Chitinophagaceae bacterium; assembly: GCA_049289155.1. Lineage (GTDB taxonomy): Bacteria > Bacteroidota > Bacteroidia > Chitinophagales > Chitinophagaceae > JAFDXJ01. The sequence continues at coordinate 103 of JBAQJB010000196.1, read as the reverse complement.
AAAAAGTATCTCACCCCGTGCAAATTGCACCTCAGCTTCGGCGCTTTGCGCCAGCTTGCTGGTCACCCTGGCGACTTTCGACTTGCAGTGAGAGGTCTTTCGT
>JBAQJB010000195.1:0-1574 GCA_049289155.1 Chitinophagaceae bacterium | reverse complement strand
CACCTGGGAAAGCGCCCCGGTTCCGTTTTGTGTACCAATCGTCAATGCTTCTTTCAAACCAGAAACAACTTCCACTGACGAAAGGCCACTTACACCTCCTGCCTGGTTGATGACCTGTTGAGCTACGTCACAACTGCTAAAACCAATACAGGTAATTAAGAGCGGCAATATCAAAGTTTTTTTCATAATTTTTTATTTAATAAAAAGAGTTTTAGATTTTTGACAAAAATCATACCTCAAAAATCCTGGCAATTAAACCATTATTGCTAACTAAAAAAATGTTTAAAAAATATTTTTCAGGTATACATTTTAATACATAACTTTATGTTTTAATAAATAAACCTGTTAAACATGAAAAAAAAATTACTCCTCTTTTCTGCATTAGCTATTATTGCGGGAACCAGTAACGCGCAAAGCGTTTACAAAAATGGTGGACTCTCCACCGGTACACAAACAAAGAGTGGCGTATCTGCACCTTCCGGGTACACCTGGAGTGAAGTTCAAAACAATACCGGAAATAATACTCAAAGTAATACTTTGAGTGGATCTGCTGGTGCCTATGGCCAGGGCTTTAATTACTCTCTGGCAGACAATTTCATTGTACCTGTTGGTCAGCAATGGGCAATTTCCGGTATGGGGTTTTATGCGTATCAAACTGGATTCGCTGGCTCAACATCTCCTTTTGATGCCATAAGGGTACAAATATGGGATGGCCCTCCCGATCTTCCGACATCTCATATTATTTTTGGTGATTTATCAAAAAATGTAATCGGCAAAATGTATGATTCTTTGATGTATCGGTGTTTTAATACCAAAGTACCTCCTCCAGGTACACCTCCCGGAACAACACGCAAAATTTGGAAAATCGAAGCAAATATTGCATTAGTATTAGATGCGGGGAATTACTGGGTGGAATACCAATCACACGCAATAGACGATGGCATACACTTTGCACCACTTGTAACCATTGTTGGATCCCGCGGTGAAGAAGATTTCAACGGCAAACAACATACTATTGGTACGAATACATGGGCTGACATGGTTGATGACGGTAACCCGACATCGGCTCCTGATTATATACAGGACCTGCCATTCGAAGTTTATTATACGAATACTTTACCGGTAACATTTAAAAACTTTGATGGTGTCATGCAAAATGGCCAGTCATTATTGAAATGGACAACAACAAATGAAATCAATAATAAAGGTTTTGATGTGGAAAGAAGTACTGACGGACAAGTATTTTCTCCTATTGGTTTCGTAGCAGGACAAAACAATTCTAATGTTGAAAATAATTATACCTATACAGATGTAAAACCTGTAAATGGTGTAAATTATTATCGCCTGAAACAAATAGATAATGATGGCAAATTTGCATATTCCGGCATCATCCAACTGAAAAATGTAATCGCTGACTTTGCATGGAGCGTGTATCCAAACCCGGTTGTTGATAATGGCTGGATGCAGGTTCAATTACCAAATGCCGCTAAAGTTTCTGTACAAATAATTTCAAGTACAGGAAATATCATCAGCATGATTGATAAAGGAACATTACAAACCGGTACCTACAGCAT
>JBAQJB010000194.1:0-3329 GCA_049289155.1 Chitinophagaceae bacterium | reverse complement strand
TGTAAAGACAATGGAGAATTTATTAAAAGCACCGGCAACCCAACAGTAAATATATATGTGTACATTAATAGCTTTGTACCCAACTTAATTAAAGATAAAAAAAAGCAACCGGATTTTATTTTGGATAAGGAAAAAACGGATAGCTTAAATGGACAAACAGTTTATTATATTTCGAAAGAACAGGAGCCAGAAAAGTTTAATGGCTTTCCTTTATATTTTTATAATTGGGATAGCTGGAAACGTGCAAGCGTAATTATTACAAAAGATTCTGTGTCTTTATTTAATGCCGTAAGTATTAGTGATTTTTTAGGCATGTTTAAAAAATGGACAAGCAGCTATAATGCAGGAAAGCGACCAGACCGCTTTTCTGCTTCTCCCGGAACAATAGATAATTTTACAGCCGGTTGCACCAAAGAATTTTTAAACAAACCCATGATTTATAGCGGAGATGATAGAGAGCAATCATCTTATTTAATAAAAACAAATTATACCAACGATGTTACAAAGGGCAAACAATGGGTAATTATTAACCCGGATTATATAAATAAAAATTTACCCGAAACGTCCATACAATTTATATCCATACAATTTGATGGGAATACAAAGGATGCAGATCCTTTAACTATAAAAATGCTCAAAGATTTCAGAACAAATTTTGATTTTAAAAAACTGCAGGCCATGTTGGAAAAATAATTTATAAAATATGAAAAAAATCGTTCTCATCATTTTATATTTCATTTATTCTTCAGGAATTATGGCGCAGAATTGCACAAAAGAATTAGCCGCTTTGCAGCCAAGTGTGTTTGAAAAACCAGCTGGCCAAAATGGTTACAGGGCAACAGACCCGGTAGTCAAAAAAAATGGGGCGGATATACTGGATTTAATTTTTGCATCCATTAAAGATGCCACAGGTCTGCATGGCTTTTCAGATATCAGTAACAGCGATTATGGTGCAGGTGGCTTATCAGCTTTTAGTTCTTATGTGTACACATTCAACATTTATTGCCAGATTGGTGGCGGCTTCAACTGGAAAGGCTTGTACAATTTTGAAATTAAATGCAAAGCGAATAGCCTGAACGATATTATCGACGATCTAACCGACGAGTATATAGGCATGGGGCAGAATAAAGAAGTGATGGTTAATAATAGCCCTGTTTATAGGTACAATTCAACAAAAAGTAATTCTAACATAAAAGGATTTCCTTATTATGAAACGAATGAAGGTGGAGGCGTACTTGTTACTAAACCCGGAAAGACTTTATTCAAGCCGGTATCGCGAAGAGAATATCTCATACTAATGCGACAATCTGAAGAAGCCACACTAGGGAGATTGAAAAAGAATCTCACTGAGCTTTTGCAAACTATGTCTGCTGCTGAAAAGGGTTCAGCATTGTACAAAGGCTATAAAGAAGTAGCAGACATGAATAATAAAATGATTGATGATGCCACAAATGACCTGGAGGATATTGCCCGTTTTACAGCAGCACAAACTGATGACTGGATGAATAAGCCTTTCATTTCCAACCACTCTTTTGACCCTCCTTCCAGTCATTCATTTGCATCTGAAAAAGACTATTTCTTTGATGCACCCGGGGAAGGAATCGAATGGGTAATCATTAACCCGGATTATCTGAATAAAAAAGTACCCTTAACCGCACCACAGTTTTTTTATATAAGATGGGGAGCAGTTAGAAGCATTGCCGAAAAAAAAGCCACTGATCTGTTTAAGGAAAATTTTAATTTTGATAAATTACAATCTTTACTGGTAAAATAAAAGCTGAATGTTTTATATTAATTCCACTTTTAATAAAATGAATCCATAGATTTTTAGGAATGCCGGTGAACTTCCGCAGAAAAATTTTCCAGTTAAGATGGCGTTGCGCAACACGCCCGGAGCTTGTTACATCATAATTATTTTTTATATTATGTAAAAAGATGTAACCTTATTATTGCTTAACTACTCTAACTGTTATTAACCAATAATAAAAAATCATGATTAAAGAATTTACGAAAAAGACTTTTATGCTCATAGCATCAATAAGCCTTTTTTCAACAATGGCATTCTCTCAAATGCAATCCGGCACAAGCGATAAGGCCGTTATTATGGCCGAAAATACTTTTAATTCCAGCACATTAAAATTAAGGACTGATATGAGATTTCTTTGGTCGCAGCACATGGAATGGACGTATGCTGCAGTAACATCATTTTACACGACAACAAGAAATTATGACGCCACTGCCGCCCGTCTTCTTCAAAACCAGGAAGATATTGGCAACGCTATAAAACCATACTACGGTGAAGAAGCAGGAAATGCTTTAACTAAATTACTGAAAGAACATATTCTTTCTGTAGTAGAGATAATGACCGACGCTAAACGTGGTGAACAGGATAAACTGAAAGTTGCAATAGAAAAATCTTATGAAAATGCCCAGGCAATAGGCGACTTTTTAGCCAGTGCAAATAAATATTGGCCAAAGGATTTTGTACGTGATATGCTTAAAACGCATATTGATCAAACGCTGGTTTACGCAACAGCTATTCAGCACGATGATTTTGCAAGTGGCATCAATTCATATGGTGAAGCTGAACACCACATGATGATGTTAGCAGATGCACTCAGTAATGGTATTATTGCAGCTTTCCCTGATAAGTTTAAAAAGTAATTTGTAAAACGCCTAATCGTTAAAGCATTTGCTGAATGATAACATTTGGCAGATGCTTTTATTTTAATTGGGGGATGAATTAGGAATGGATATAATTATTTGATATCAATTTTTAAAAAATAGTATTACTTATAACTGGCAAGTGGGTTAGCTAAAAATAAGAATGATATTAGCAATGAAAGTTAGGGTACTATTGTTTTCATTTAATGTATAATGTACCCATAAGAAAAAAGACAATACAATTATTACATTTAGAAGTATTGGTTGGATTTTTTTTACCGGGTGATTTTTTAGAAAGCGGACATACTACCCCGCTATCCGTAGAGTTCTGAAAGCACTCTACGGATTTATAATAATTGCCAGGCTTAGTCTGGACTTCATAGTTATAAAGACGAGGTTAAAATATAATAAAACTTTCCACATTGAATGGTTGCAATTTTATTTTATACCATTTCTTTCATCTGATTACCATTTGTTTTTTATTGCTGTAATCGCTTCCTTCATTCCAGACTAAGTCTGGTTTCTATTCACCTCCTTATTGCGCTGCGCTAACACTCAGGAGAGCGAGGTAAGAAAAAGACATTACACAGAGTTGCACAGAGTAGCCACAGAGAATAAAAATTTCTCATTGTGCACTGAAAATTATATATTGTATAGTACAATAC
>JBAQJB010000193.1:0-2958 GCA_049289155.1 Chitinophagaceae bacterium | reverse complement strand
TTGAGGAAACACTTGGCCAGAATATGACACTCATCAGCGGTATTCCACCATGGATGCAAATGTATTTTGACCGGTTGTATGAAAAGACCGGGAAAAAAGTAGCAGATATATTTCCGGGCCTGGGCTTAATTGTACAGGGTGGTGTAAATTTCGAACCGTATAAAAAAAGGCTTTTTGAAAGTATCGGCAAAAAAATAGATTATATAGAATTATACCCGGCCAGTGAAGGTTTTATTGCTTTCCAGGATAGTTTGGACAAAGAAGGTTTATTGCTCAATACAAACTCTGGAATATTTTTTGAATTTATCCCGGCAGAAGAGATCATGAATGAAAACCCTTCACGGGTTTCGCTCAGGAATGTAGAAATTGGCAAAAATTACGTGCTGATCATTAATAGCAATGCGGGATTATGGGGCTATAACCTGGGGGATACCATCAAATTTGTTAGCTTAAATCCTTACCGTATACAGGTTACAGGCCGTGTGCGGCATTTTATTTCTGCTTTTGGGGAACATGTGATCGCGGAAGAAGTGGATGCCGCTTTGATGAAAGCCGCGGAAGAAAAAAATGTAAAAGTGGTTGAATTTACGGTAGCGCCCAAAGTGCAAAATATCGATGGGAAAAGTTACCATGAATGGTTTATCGAATTTGAAAATATCCCGGAAGACCTGGAATCTTTTGCTTGTATCCTCGACCAGAACCTGCGCCAAAAAAATGTATATTATGATGACCTAATTTCCGGGAATATTCTCGATTGCCTGCATATCCGGCCAATACATAAAAACGGCTTCATAGAATATATGCGCTCCATCGATAAACTGGGTGGCCAAAACAAATTACCCAGGTTAAGCAATGACCGTGCATTGGCAGACGCCCTCGAACCTTTTATACTATCCTGACAAATTCTTTTTAAGGCTTTTGATTTTTTTGCAATTCAAAACGATGGCTCAATTATCTTTACCTTTCCCGTGTCCTGGGAAAATTCTTTACCTGGTAAAAAAATATTGAATGAATGATTTGAAACGAATCGCGATTTTTGGATCCACCGGCTCCGTTGGCACGCAGGCTTTGGAAGTTATTGCTGCCAATACGGATAAATTTTCAGTTGAAATATTGACGGCTCATACCAATGATACATTACTGGTGAAACAAGCGCTGGAATTTAATCCCAATGCTGTTGTGATTGTAGATGAGAGTAAATATATAAAGGTCAAAGAAGCATTATCACAAACCGATATAAAAGTTTTTGCCGGCGAAAAAGCGCTCGAAGAAACTGCTGCTTTGGATTGCTATGACCTGATGCTGGCGGCCATTGTAGGATACGCCGGTCTGAAACCCACTTTACAGGCTATTGAAAATGGAAAGCCTATCGCCCTGGCAAATAAAGAAACACTGGTGGTAGCCGGCGATATCATCATGCAGAAAGCCATTGAAAAAAGGGTGCCTGTCATTCCCGTGGATAGTGAGCATTCCGCTATTTTTCAATGCCTGGTAGGTGAGGGCAGAAATAAAATTGAACAAATTATTTTGACCGCGAGTGGTGGCCCTTTTTTAGGAAAAAAGCCCAATTTCCTGGTGAATGTAAAACGCGATCATGCTTTACAACATCCCAACTGGAGTATGGGTGCAAAGATTACCATTGACTCTGCAACATTGATGAATAAAGGGTTGGAAATGATAGAAGCAAAATGGTTATTCAATCTTCCTGCAGATAAAATAAAAGTAGTGGTGCACCCGCAAAGTATTATTCATAGCATGGTACAGTTTGAAGATGGAAGCATCAAAGCACAGATGGGCCTGCCGGATATGAAATTGCCCATTCAATATGCATTGGCATTTCCACAAAGAATTGCCAGTAATTTTCCGCGGTATGATTTTAAAAAACCTTCGACGCTTACTTTTGAAGAACCTGATTTGAAAACATTCCGTAATTTATCCCTTGCAATTGAAGCTTTGCATAAAGGGGGAAATATGCCCTGCCTGCTGAACGCTGCGAATGAAATTGCCGTATATGCTTTTTTACGAAACCGCATTGGCTTCCTGGATATTTCGGAAATGGTGGAACAAACCATGCAAAAGATCAAACATATCGAAAAACCAACACTCCAGGAATACCTGGATAGCGATGCAGAAGCAAGAAATTTTGCCGCTTCCTTAATTGAATTGTAAAGAACAATACAGGTTTAGCAATTAATTTTCAACAACAATCGTAACATTGCGCAAATAAAAAAGCTATAAAACCAGGTAACGCTTACTTTTCAAAGATGAAATGTTTGAAGCCTGGTATTTATTTATAAAAAAACGTATATGCTGTTAGTCATTGAATGGGGTAGTGTTGGTATCAAAACTTTACAATTTATTCTTTCCTTTTCTATATTGGTCACGCTGCATGAGCTGGGACATTTCGCCACAGCAAAATGGTTTGGCTGCCGGGTAGAAAAATTTTATCTTTTTTTCAATCCCTGGTTCAGCCTCTGGAAGAAAAAAATTGGTGAAACGGAATATGGAATAGGGTGGGTGCCCTTTGGCGGTTTTGTGAAGATCAGTGGCATGATCGATGAAAGCATGGATAAAGAACAATTAAAACTGCCACCGGAGCCCTATGAATTTCGTAGTAAGCCTGCCTGGCAAAGACTAATCGTAATGGTCGCCGGCGTAGTGGTCAATTTACTGCTGGCAATTTTTCTGTTTATCATGATCACGTTTAAATGGGGGGATGAATACCTGCCAGTAAAAAACCTGGCTTATGGCCTGCACGCGGATTCGCTGGCTACTAAAATCGGCATCCTGGATGGAGATAATATTGTTGGTATCAATGGTAAACCGTTGGATAATTTTGGAACGGTGCCCGCGCAGATTATGCTGATGGATGCTAAAAATATCCAGGTAATACGTGATGGCCAAACCATAAACGTAAATATTCCTGATGGCTTTATCAATCTGTTGAGTAAAAATAAA
>JBAQJB010000192.1:0-2703 GCA_049289155.1 Chitinophagaceae bacterium | reverse complement strand
AAAACCGGCAAGCGCCGCGATAGAAAAAAATATGCTCGCGGATGAAATGGCCGATGTATTATGGGTTTTAATTTGCCTCGCCAATCAAACGGGCATTGACCTGGAAGATGCGTTTACAAAAAATATGGAAAAGAAAAATCAGCGCGATGGTGAAAGGCATAAGAAGAATGAAAAATTGAAAGGTTGATATTTTTTTGGAAGAACTACGTGTTCATTTTCTTTTTTTAAAAATGAACACAGTTTATTATATTTCTGATTTTGAAGAGCCGTAGGCTCGATCCATTTTGTAACAACGGGTTTTAACCCGTTGATCAAAATCCGAAATGGAAAAGAGATCCGTAGGATCGGCACATATTGAATAATTATTTCGCGTTTCTTGAATATATGAATGCAAATATATTTCCCCGCCATTTTTGGTCGCCTGACCAAAAATTATATAGCAGTTATTTATTATTTTTTTTTCTTTTCGTCATTTTTACGACTTCGATATTGTTGGTCAGGCGACCAACAATGGCAAAAAGAATTTATAAAATAAAGAAACCGGAAATATTGTCTACTCCCGGTTTCAAAAAATTCACAATTCACAATTAGCCATTCACAATTATTCCTTCACTATTCTCAACTTCGTAACCTTCCCATTTTGTTCTACCAGCACAAAATAACTGCCTTGTGCGAGCGCCCTGATATTGAGCGTAGCGCTGCTGCTTTGCGTAAAGTTTTGCTTACTGATTTCTCTACCATTCATATCCGTGATGCGGATGGTAGCTGTAGTATTTTTATTTAAACCTTTTACAGTAACCGTATTTTTTGCGGGGTTTGGATACAATGAAATGATTCCATTATCATTGAACACTACTTTTACAACCGGGCTGAAAGTGTTGGTACCATTGGCCGCATTTTCCCTTATCCTGTAATAGCTGGTTCCGCTTAAAGGATTTTTATCGGTATAACTATAACTACTTGCAACACCTTTTGCAGGAAAAGTATTGATGCCTGCGTAATCATTTGCATTCATACTTCTTTCAACAGTAAAAGATTTTGTGCCGCTTTCATTCAGCGTTTGCCAGGTGATGGTGATGGCATCATTATTTTGTGTGGCTTTTACTTCTTTGAAGTTAGCGGCGAGGACATTGTCGCCGTTGAAGCGGGCGAAAAATATTTTCGGAATATTGCCTCCGCAACCGCATGTGCCGGTAACTAATATTTTATTATCAGCCACAATGTTTACAAATTGACCATTCGCACCATCATAAATAGTATCTACATAAATAGCGGCTATTCCGTTCTCAGCAAAAGTTGGGTCCAATTGGCCATTTTCATTATATCTCGCTAATAATACTTTATCTTTTTCATGTATAAATTCTTGTACATCCCCTACAGTTAATATTTTTCCATCCGGCTGAATGGTTATATTCCGGCTTTCGGGTTCTCCGTAATATGGCGTTATTGTGCCACCGTTTTCTCCAAAACTTTCGTCTATAGTACCATCTGCATTAAAGCGGCAAACACCCATGGTTATCGCATCTCCTTTTCCCGTGATACCCGTACAAACAATCTTGCCATCCGGTTGCAGCGCCATAGCATACAATTGATTATTCCATAAGCCTCCCTGTCCAAATACAAATTGAGCCCTTCCATTTACGCCAAAACTTTCATCCACACTGCCATCGGTATTATAGCTATTAATCATATATGGAGAATTAGCTAAATTGTAATCCAATGTACCGCCTGTAACCAGTTTCCCGTTCGGCCTGCCCACTAAGGAAACTATTTTCATAGTATTTACATATTCAGTTGTAACAATTCCTTCCGATCCAAATGTAGGATCAAGGCCTCCATCTGGCATAAAACGTGCAAGAAACGCATTTCTAAATACGCCTTGCGTATTTGTACTCATTCCGGTTATAACAATTTTCCCATCTTCTTGTATAACTATTCCTTGTGGTGTATTTAAATTATCAATATGGGCCGAATCCAAACCGTTTGTTCCAAAACTACTGTCAATTTTTCCATCTGGCATAAAACGGAAAATGCCTGCGTCCACTCTGTCAGCCGAAAAATGATAATCTCCTGTTATTAAAATTTTGCCATCCACCTGCAATGCAATGCTACGCGTTGCTTTGAACTTTTCCCCAATGGAATATCTTATTCTTCCATCCACTCCAAAACTTGCATCAGGGCTGCCATCTGGCATAAAACGGCTCAAAACGAAAAGATAATTTGGCCCTCCTCTTCCTGCAACAAGTATCTTTTCATCATTCAAAATTACACTGGCTTCAACCTGTAAATTTGAATCATTTATAACAAGGCCATGATCCCCAAAGGTTTGATCTAAAGTACCGGCCTGGGAAAAAGAATTATTAGTAATTAATGAAAAAAGAAAAATAGAAATTGTAATTGTAATTTTAAGTAAATTTTTCATGATAAAAGTTTTTTATATTAAATAATAAATAGTCTGAATTACATTAAAGGCAATTCGGAGTTGTACAAGTATCGTGGTCAGCACCCGTAGTGCAACCATGCCTGTTATCTTCGCAATCATAGAATTTACTGATGCCTCCCAGGCTACCCGCAATGCCTGTATATAAAGCCCGGGCAAAAACTGTAAAACGGGCGGCCATATAATTGTTTACATCTTCTAAATATGTAGTAGTGATGGATGTAATGCCAAGGTTTGTAGTAATCGGTGAACCTGCTGGTTTT
>JBAQJB010000191.1:0-13477 GCA_049289155.1 Chitinophagaceae bacterium | reverse complement strand
TATGGCGGTTACCAGCAAACGATCAATTTTGGCAATGAAGTAAAGACGCCTGCTAAAAATATTCCCAAGGGAATTTTTGCCGGCATTGCCATTATCATTGGCTTATACTTGCTGGTAAATTATTCCTATTATAAAACGTTAGGTTTTGAAGGATTGCAAAACAGTACAGAAATTGCAACGCTTGTTACCACAAAAATATTCGGCCCCACCGGCGGTAAAGTGTTTTCGGTATTATTATTTTTATCCGTGCTTGCTTATGTGAATGTTTTATTATTAAGCAATCCCCGCGTAATGTTTGCCATGAGTGAAGACGGCGTCCTGCCGGGAATTTTTCAAAAAAAATCAAAGAAAAAAGAAGTGTTTATTATTTCTCTCACAACATTTACAGCGCTTTGTATCATCATTTTATTTTATGCAAAAACATTTGACAAGCTTTTAAGTTTCACCATTTTTCTCGATTGTTTTGGAATGGCCACTTCGGCCGGCGCTATTTTTATGCTGCGCAAAAAAACAAAACACCTGGACGGCACCGGTATTTATAAAATGAAGTTTTATCCATTGATCCCCATCATTTTTATTCTTGCCTATTCATTCGTAGGAATCAGTATTGCCATTGATAAACCAAATACGGCGCTAACGGGAGTAGGTGTACTCGCTGCATTTATGGTTATTTATTTTTTAACGCATGGCAATAAGTATAAAACGAAAGAACCATAATTATGAATGGGTTATTTTTGCTAATTAATATTTTGATAAGATGAGCGAAATTATACTTCAGTTGAAGTGATGGATTAAATACAACCCTGAAAGGGTGTTATGATTATAGCCAAAAACAGAGTCAGAATAATAGAGGAAACCCCGAAGGGGTGGCATATCAAAAAAGGGATTTTAATAAAATAAAAATATCACCCTTACGGGGTTTTGGAAACACGATTCTATTCTATAATAATTTCAACCTTTCGGGTTTTCCATAGTAAATCAAATTATTATTAGCCATCATTTTGCCCCAATCGGCAAGATAACTTTTCCATGCACTTCATTGATCACCTGTGCAGCGGTTCCATAGATTGCAGAGAGGCCACAAAAAATTCCTTCAAATCCTGCAATTTTTTTGATGGTTTCATTTCCCGTGAATTCACTGGCAGCCAGTAAAAAAAATAATATAGTAAGTGTACCAAAAATTACCTGCAGGAGCGTATTGGAATTCAATGTGGCAATAAACATAAAAAAGGTAAAGACACCCCAAAGCAATAAATACCAGCCCATACTATTTGCTGAAGCTTTCATATTTGCTGCAAACGATGTATTCGGTAACAATATAAGTCCAACCAGGGAAAGCCAGAACATTCCATACGCAGTGAATGCAGTTGCCCCGAATGTGTTATTTTTTTTCCATTCCTGCATACCTGCAATCAACTGTGCAAGGCCACCCATAAAAATACCCATGGAAAGGATCATGCTGCTGAGTTCAATGCAGCCGGCATTATGCAGGTTCAACAAAACGGTAGTCATTCCAAACCCTAAAAGGCCTAATGGAGCCGGGTTTGCGGTTATTTCGGAAAAATGGGTTGTAGCCGGAGTGGTATTCATAAACAGTTTTTTGAGTTAAAATTGAAAGTACATGAATTTTCATAACAATTTTATTCTTTATTGAATATGCTGTTAAATCGGCTTTTAAATCCTTATTTTAAAATACTTTTGCGGAGAATTTTTCAAAACTGCTGTTCATGGATGACCTTTCATTTATACTCAACGAATTAGGCGAAAACCGGGATGACTATTTTCGAGCGATCGCACCACCAATTATTCAAACCAGCAATTTCGCATTTCATACAGTAGAAGATTTGCGCAAAAGTTTTGAAGATGAATACAGCACCTGGATTTATAGCCGGGGAAAAAATCCAACGGTTGAAATTTTAAAAGAAAAACTGGCGGCCCTGGATGGCGCGGAAGATTGCCTGGTATTCAATAGTGGCGCTGCAGCCATCTTTGCTTCTGTTTTGTCGCAGGTCAAAAGTGGCGATCATATCATAAGCGTGGAAGGTGTATACACATGGGCAAGAAAAATGTTTGATATTATTTTGCCCCGCTTTAATGTAACCACAACATATATTGACGGTCGGGATATTGAAAATTTCAAAAAGGCTACGAAAGCAAACACTGTATTATATTATCTCGAAAGCCCGAACAGCTGGAACTTTGCTTTGCAGGACCTCGAAGCAGTTGCAAAACTTGCAAAAGAAAAAAGTATTACAACAATTTGCGACAACAGTTATTGCACACCTCTATTTCAGCGGCCCATTGATTTTGGAATTGATTTGGTTTTGCAATCAGCCACAAAATATATTGGCGGCCACAGTGATACAATTGCAGGAGTTCTTACCGGCAAGAAAAAAACCATTGAAAAAATATTCAACAGTGAATACATGAATATTGGCAGTGGCATTCAACCATTCAATGCGTGGTTGCTTATTCGTGGCTTACGGACTTTGCGTACAAGGCTGGAAGCCTCTGCTGCAAATGTGTTGGAAGTAATTAAATATTTAAAGCAACAGCCATTGGTGGAAAAAATCATTTTCCCTTTTGATGAAAGTTTTCCGCAATATACTCTTGCAAAAAAGCAAATGAAAAATGCAGGCGGATTATTCAGTTTTATTATTAAAGCGAATAGTGAAGAACAAGTGGAATTGTTTTGCAATTCATTGCAACATATTTTGATCGCAATAAGTTGGGGAGGCCATGAAAGCCTCATTGTTCCGGGCTGCGCTGCGCTGCCACGCAATAGTTTTGATGCGCATAACCCCGATCACCGTATGATACGTTTTTATGTAGGCCTGGAAGAGCCTGCTTATATTATTAATGACCTTAAACAAGCTTTTGAAAAAATTAGCCATGTTTAAAATACCTAATAACCTTTACTATTCCCGTTCATACAATATCAGTTCATAAAAACATTTTGATACATTTATTTTGACACCGATGAAAAAAATAGTATTCTTTCTTTGCATAATATTTCCTGCCGGCCTTATGGCACAGGAAAAATGGGATTTGCAACATTGTGTGGAATATGCCATGCAAAATAATATTTCTGTAAAGCAGGCAGATGTGCAGGCCCGGATCGCGGCACTGCAGGTGAAGCAGGCGCAACTAAATCAATACCCGAATTTAAGCTTTAGTTCAAATTTGAGTTTGCAGTTTGGCCGTTCTATTGATCCGACAAGTAACCAGTTTACTACTTCAAAATTTCTATCACAGAATTATGGAGTGAATGGTGGCATAGAAATTTATAACTGGGGAAAATTAAAAAACACGGTCGTTTATTCCCGTTTCAATGCGCAGGCTGCACTCGAGGATATGAAAAAAGCAGCCAATGATATTGGTTTGAATGTGGCGAATTTTTATTTACAAGTATTACTCGCCAATGAACAAATTGAAGTGAGTGAAATACAAATAAAACAAACACTGGCGCAATTTGATTTTACCAGGAAGAAAGTGGATGCCGGAGCATTGCCTGAATTAAATCTTGCTCAACTTGAATCACAATTGGCCAGTGACAGCAGCAATCTTATTACCGCGAAAGCAACGTATGCACAAAACATTCTTTCACTGAAAGCATTATTAAACCTGGATGCTGCTTTACCTTTCGACATAGAAACGCCACCTATTGAAACCATTCCTTTGGAATCTTTCGGTGAGTTGCAGCCTGATATGGTGTATCAATTGGCAATGAATAATCAACCAGAACAAAAAGCATATGCATTGCGTATTAAAGCCTCTGAAACAAATATTAAAATAAATAAGGCGTCCATGTATCCAAGCATATCCGGGTTTTATGGTTTGGGTTCTGCATATAACAACCAGGCGCAGCGTGTGATTGGATCGCAAACAATCAATCAGAAGATTGGAACAGTAAATATTGACGGTACAGATTATGACGTGTTTCCACCATCTCCCTATACTTTCAGCACATATGGAAAAGCGCCTTATACCAACCAGTTGAACAATAACTTCAACCAAAACGTTGGCCTGAGCCTTTCCATTCCTATTTTTCAAAACGGTTCAGCACGTATCAATGTTGAAAGAAGCAAACTGGATCTCACCAATGTGCAATTACAAAAAGAACAGGCTGACCAAACTTTGAAAACAAATATATATACAGCTTATTCAAATGCTGTCGCTTCCTTTGAAAAATTTACTGTTGGTATAAAACAAGTAAATGCCGCACAAAAAACATATGATTTTGCACAAAAAAGATACGAGGTTGGTTTATTGTCTACGTTTGAATTATTGACAGATCAGAATAATTTATTGCTCGCAAAACTGCAGCAACTAACCAGCCAGTATGATTATGTTTTCAAAATGAAAATCCTGGAATATTATAAAGGAGAAGGTTTAAAATTATAGAACAAAAGAAATAGAATATACAATGAGCAAAAGTTTAAAATGGATCATCATAATTTTATCAGCGATCATATTATTGCTGATCATATTAAAAGTATCCGGAAAATTAGGAAAAGATGAAGGCACACAGGTGACTGCTGAAAAAGCACAAACCCGTACCATCACAGAAGTGGTGACTGCCAGTGGAAAAATTTTCCCCGAGATTGAAGTAAAAGTGAGCCCCGATATTTCCGGTGAAATAGTAGAACTCAATGTACAGGAAGGCGATACCGTAAAGAAAGGCCAGGTACTCGCAAAAATTTACGCGGATATTTATGCTTCACAAAGAGAGCAGGCGGCTGCAGTTGTTAGCCAGTCTGAAGCCCAGGTAAATAATTCCAAAGCACAGCTTGATGCATTGCAGGCAACATTGGATCAGTCATTGTCTGCCTATAACAGGCAAAAAAAATTATTGACAGATAAAGTAATTTCACAGGCAGAATTTGAACAGGCAGAACAGGCTTACCTTTCAGCCAAAGCTCAATTCGCTGCGGCAAAAGCCAGTATCAATGCGAATAAAGCAAATGTACAAAGCGCTGAAGCTGGTTTATCCCGTGCGGATAAGGATATGAGCCGTGCTACAATTACTGCGCCGATGGATGGCGTGGTAAGTTTACTCGCTGTAAAAAAAGGTGAAAGCGTAGCGGGAAATAGTTTTAATGTGGGCACAGAAATGATGCGCATTGCAGATTTGAACAGCATTGAAGCGCAGGTAGACGTTGGAGAAAATGATATACCAAAAGTAAAAATAGGAGATACAGCGCTCGTGGAAGTGGATGCATTTACAGGCAGGAAATTTAAAGGGATTGTTTATAAAATTGCCAACCCTGTTCCCAATGCATTATCATCCGGAAGTTCTTCTGCCACTGTTACTAATTACCAGGTACACATCCGCATTTTGCCGGATTCATATAAAGACCTTATGGTAAAAGGTCAGCCCTTTCCTTTCCGGCCAAACATGACTGCCAGTGCGGATATTCAAACACAAACACATACCAATGCTTTGTCTGTGCCATTAAATGCAGTTACGACCCGCGAAAAAAAATCGGATAAAACAAAATCCATTGATAAAACGAATACAGGTAATACCATGAATTCAGATGCATCAAACAGCAACAGTGATGATGATATTGAAGAAGTTGTTTTTGTAATTGGCAGTGATGGCATGGTACATAAAAAAGCGGTAAAAACAGATATACAGGATATTAATTACATCCAGATTTCGAGTGGCATCAAAGCAGGCGACATGGTTGTAACCGGGCCTTATGATGTGGTGAGCAAGCAACTGGCCGACAGTACCAAAGTAAAAGTAGTATCGAAAGAAACTTTGCTGCAGTCATTTAAGAAACCAGCTAATTAAAAAATACTAAAACAGTAAGCCGGAAGATTTTCTTCCGGCTTTTTTGTGTTTATAAAAAAAAGCGTTTCGTATGTTTGTAATTCATAAATAGCGGAATATGAAATTTGGTATTATCGGAAGTGGAAGTTGGGCAACTGCACTGGCAAAAATATTAACGGATGGAAAAAATAAAATTAACTGGTGGATCCGCAATACAGATACAATCAATTATTTCCAGGAACGCAACCACAACCCACATTACCTCAGCAAAGCTTATTTTGAAAAAGAGTTTATCACATTGAGTGACAGTATTCATTTCGTCATTGAAAATTCCGATGTGCTGGTTATTGCAGTACCTTCTGCATATATACAGGACGCATTCAGTGCATTAAATACAGATGTGTTTAAAAATAAAAAAATCATTTCTGCGGTGAAAGGGTTATTGCCAGGTAAAAATTTGTTGCTGAGTGAATATCTTTCGCAGGATTTTTCATTTCCACTGAAAGATTATTTTGCCGTATTAGGGCCTTGCCATGCAGAAGAAATTTCTGCTGAAAAGCTATCCTACCTTACATTTTCAGGTATTGACACAGAAATGGCGAAACAACTTTCATCGCATTTTGCAACTGCGTATACCAATACAATCATCAATGGTGATATCAAAGGTGTTCAATACGCAGCGGTATTAAAAAATATTTATGCAATGGGAGCAGGGATTGCGCATGGCCTGGATTATGGTGATAATTTTTTAAGTGTGTATATAGCCAACAGCGCCAATGAAATGGTGCGTTTCCTGCGCAAAGCAAAAATTGATTTGCATACTACTGAAGACATTATTAATTATGCTGCTTCCGTTTATCTGGGAGATCTCCTGGTAACCTGTTATTCATTGTATAGCCGCAACCGTACTTTTGGTAACATGATTGGTAAAGGCTATTCTGTAAAGTCTGCCCAGCTTGAATTGAATATGGTGGCAGAAGGATATAATGCAAGCCGTTGTATTTTTGATATCAATAAAAAAGTAAATGCAGAGATCCCGATTGCGGATAATATTTATAAAATCTTATGGGAAAATCTACCTGCAAAAGATGGATTTAAAAACATAGAATCAATTCTTGTCTGAATTTTATTCCTGCTCTTCACGAAACAAATCAGCAGCTATCCCGTCAGCAAAAAATTTTCCTTTATTCGTTAAAATATATTTTCCTTTTTTGTAAGTTAATTTTCGTGCATCAATCCACTTTTGCCCGGCGCCACTGATTTCCAGCCCCGCTTTTTCCCCGGACATAGTGATTATTTTTTCTAAAGAAATACCCGCTGAAGTTCGTAAACCCGTCATGATGTATTCATTTAATTTTTGAATATTGGATAAATATTCAATCTCAAAACAAGGTAAAGATTCCCGGATATTTTTTATATATAAAGCATTGTTTGAAACATTCCATTGCCGGCTTTCTCCATTATAGGAATGTGCGGAAGGCCCAAACCCGATGTATTTTTTTTCGTGCCAGTAACTACTATTGTGCCTGCTTTCAAATCCTGGTTTTGCAAAATTAGAAATTTCGTAATGCATATATCCGGCGAGCTTCATTTTCTTTTGTAAAATATTAAAATGTTCGCTTTGCTTTGTTGGATCTACGTTTTCTTTTTTTTGTTGAGTAATCATTTTTTGTAAAGCAGTTTTTGGCTCAACGGTCAGCGCATAACAGGAAACATGTGGAATATTAAAAGCAATTGTTTTCTCCATATTTTCTTTCCATTGAATATCCGTCAGACCAGGAATACCATAAATTAGGTCAATAGAAAAATTTTTAAAGCCGGCTTCGAGTGTAAGATAAATACAATTTTCTGCCTGCAACGCAGAGTGGGAGCGGTTCATCCACCGTAAATGTTCTTCAAAAAATGATTGTATGCCAATGCTTAAACGATTTATACCGATTGATTTCCATTGGGCCAGGGACTGCGCAGAAATATCATCGGGGTTTGCTTCCAGTGTAATTTCGGCCTGCGTCGAAACATCAAAATTTGAATACAGTTTTTCAAGTATTTTTTGTAAAGAATCAACACCAATAAGTGAAGGCGTGCCACCACCAAAATAAATTGTTTCAATGTTTTCGGGTAAATAATTCTTTCTTTCAATTGCTTCCCGGCAAATGGTATCAACCATTTCTTCTTTGCGGGCAATATTGGTGGAAAAATGAAAATTACAATAGTAACAAGCTTGTTTGCAAAATGGAATATGAATATAAATACCTGCCATCTAACTATACTTTTGTAAACTTGTGTTTTGTATCATGTCAAAATTAATTCAATATAGCAGGAGCCTGGTTTTAATTATGCTTATTTGTTTTTTTTCAAATGCACGGGGGCAAAATAATAAAACAATCCTAAAGGTAAAGGCCATGGATAAAGCGGCATTGATTTTTTCACAGCAAAATAAAGATACGCTTTTTGACAATCCACCGGCTGTGCTTGAATATATTGCAAGACTTCCCAAAAGCTTACAGGCAAAGGGTTATATCACATCATCCGTGGATAGTTTTTATAAAAAACAGGATACTTTTTTTGTACAATTATTTTTGGGTGAAAAATATCGTTGGGGTAGTTTGAGTGCCAATGAAAGTGACTGGCCGGTTTTAAGCCAGGCAGGTATTTTTCAAAATGAATTTTCAAAAAAACCTTTCGATCCGGCACTGGTGCAGGAAACCTATGAAAAATTACTTGATTATTTTGAAAATAATGGCTACCCGTTTGCCCGTGTTTCACTGGACAGTATAACAATTACAAATGATTTGATAAGTGGTAAATTGACAGTTGTTCCCGGGCAATTATATTACCTGGATACCATTCTTATAAAAGGTAATGCAAAAATTTCAAATACTTTTTTATGGAATTTTTTAAATATACAGCCACATACTTTATACAACAAATCTGTATTGAATGCAATCAATAAAAGGTTGGTGGAATTACCTTATATACAACAAACGCAAGCCTGGGAAATACGCATGCTGAATACTGGCGCTGAATTGAATTTATTCCTTGAAAATAAAAAAAGCAACCAGGTAGATATGTTGGTTGGCCTGCTGCCATCCGGTGGTACAGCCGGTGGAAAATTATTGCTGACGGGCGAAGCCAACCTCGATATCAGGAACCCGTTTGGATATGGTGAAACACTTGCACTCAACTGGCAACAGTTGCAGGACAAATCGCCACGGCTGAATTTATTTTTTGCAAGGCCTTATATTTTTAAAACACCCTTTGGTGTAAATCTTGGTTTCCAGTTGTATAAAAAAGATTCTGCTTACCTGAATATCCAGGCACAGGTTGGATTACAATATGTATTATCAGCGAAACAATCAGGAACCGTTTATCTGAAATATACACGCACTAATTTATTGGAAGTAGATACGCTTTTTGTAAAATCTACACACCAGTTGCCGGATGTGATTGACCTCAGCAGTACCGGCCTTGTATTGCAGTATGATTTTAATAATACCGATTACCGGTTTAACCCGCGAAAAGGAAACGAACTGCAGGTGCAGGCTGGCTTTGGGGATAAAGTAATCAGGAAAAATAATACCATCCTTCAATTAAAAGATACTGGATTTAATTTTGAGAATTTGTATGATACCCTCCAGTTGAAAAGTTACCAGGTATCTTTTAAGACTTCGGCTGCTCATTACTTTCCGTTAGGAAAACAATCCACCGTTAAAACAACTTTTTATGGTGGTATTTTTCAATCCCCGCATTATTACCTGAACGAACTTTTTCAAATTGGGGGATATAAGATCCTGCGTGGATTTGATGAAGAAAGTATTTATTGCAACAGGTATGCTGTGGCTAGTTTTGAATACCGGTACCTGCTTGGGCAAAATTCTTATTTATTTGGATTCACGGATTTGGGCTATACGCATTTTGAAAATTCTTTGCTTCAGTTCAATCATACATATATTGGAGTGGGCGGCGGCATTGCATTTGAGACCAATGCGGGCATTTTTAATATTTCATATGCCATCGGAAAAAGAGATGATGAAAAATTAGATTTCAGGCAATCAAAAATACATATCGGATTTATCAGCTTATTTTGACAGATATAAACTGCACGCATTATTTTTGCGCCAGATGCTATACCATTTTTGAAAACTTGCCTGACTATATTATTGTTTTTTATTGCCGGAAATACATTTTCCCAAACAGATACTGCGTTGCAACGCATGATCGATGAAGCAAAAGCCAAAGCATCCCAACAAAAAAAAGACACAGGCCCGGTGAAAAAAGTGGTAAAGCCTTTACGAAAGGATTCTACTTTTTTCAAAGACACCCTGGCAAGAAAATCAGTTCCACCGGTTTTAAAAGATTCTCCAAGCTTGAATGTGCAAGACACTACTTTTCAACCTGCACAGGACAGTTCATTAAAACAAATTAAAACTGTTACTGCGGCTATAGATTCGGCAAAAGTTAACGTGATTCCCTGGGCACAAGACACGGCATTTACCCGTTTATTGTATTTGCCCGGGTTATTACAAGCATCCAAAATGCCTTTGCATGATAGTGAGAGAAGGAATAATGAATCAAAAGATTATCTTTTTTATCTTTTCGCGGGCTTATTACTTTTTCTTGGAATCGTCAATCGTGCATTTCCGGGATATATTAAAAGTGTTTTCAATCTCCTGTTTTTTCAATCACACCGGTATAAACAATCCCGGGAAAAAACGATGCAGGATACAGTACCCTCTTTATTATTAAACATTCTCTTTTTTATAGTTGCCGGGTTATGGATCACTTTTTTTTTAGAAGATATTACTTTGTTCCATTTTTCATTCACCCAGAAGATTGTTGCGGCCATTGCTTTGGTAGCTTTTATATATGCGATCAAAGCAATCATTATTTCACTGGCGGGTGCTTTAATTCATAAACGCGAAGCTGCAAATGCTTATGCGACGATCGTTTTTAATGTAAACAAAGTTGCTGGACTTATCCTTTTGCCACTTGCAATTTTATATGCATATGGGAGTGAGTATCAAAAATCCCTCGCTGTTTCTTTCCTGGTAGCAATATGTATTCTTTTAATTATCTACCGTTTTGTAATTTCTTTCGTAGATATAACCGGTAGGTTTAAAATAAATGGACTATATTTTTTTATTTACCTTTGTATCACGGAAATAATACCTATGATAATCTTTATTAAAATTTTGCCGGGAATTATTACCAAATATGGATTCACCTGATTCATGTATAAAATACACTAAAAGTTTACGGCACATAAATTTACCCGGGAAAAAAACAATGAGAATATTAATAGCACAGACGCGGCCTGATATGGAAAAGTCGCCGTATAATGAACTTATACGGAAATATAATGTGGAATTATTTTTTCATCCATTCATCAAACTCGAACCTATTCCGGCAAAAGAGATTCGTCGGCAGAAAATTGATATTAGTTCTTTTACCGCGATTTTATTTACCAGCCGGAATGCGATCGATCATTTTTTCAGAAGTTGTGAGGAATTGAAAATTACCATGCCCCTGGATACCAAATATTTTTGCATTACCGAAGCCGTGGCATTATACCTGCAAAAGTTTATTACCTATAGGAAAAGAAAAGCATTTTTCGGCCTTGATGGAACCAATGCAAGTTTATTTGAAAGCATGGATAAATTAAAACATACAGAAAAATTCCTGTATGTATGCAGTGAAAATCAACAGGACAACGATATTGTAAACTGGCTCAAAAATAATAATTGCGATTTTAAACTTGCATATATGTACCGTTCTGTAAGTAATGATGTAAGTGAAGTAATGGAAAATAAAAAGTATGATGTGATTTGTTTTTTTACACCCAGCGGTGTAAAAAGTTTACTTGAAAATTATCCATCATTTACTAAGAATGGTACTGCTATTGGTGCATTTGGAAATAATACGATTAAGGCTGTTGAAAGTGCAGGTTTGGAAGTGGCCATCAAAGCACCGATTCCACTTGCACCCAGCATGGTATCGGCATTGGATATTTTTTTTGATGCGCATACCAAAAATAAATTATAACAGGTAGGGGCTGATAATTTTTTGCTTATCCGGATGCACAAATAAAATATCTGAAGAACTGATGGTTTGATTGTCCAGGGTTTTTGCAGCAATTAATTTCCCCTTTTTTAAATGATAGGCATCGAATCCAATAGATTCAAAAAGTTGAAGCATTACAGGCAATTGTTCGCCCCAGGTTTCCAGTTGCACAAGCGGCTTATGCTTTACTAAAGCTTCTTTTATTTCCGGCATAACGACTACTTCATATCCTTCGATGTCACATTTTATATAATCAATTTTTGCAAACGCGGCAAACACATCACTTGCTTTTCGCATAGCGCTTTCAAAGAGAAGCTGGCCTTCTTCCGTTTTTTCTTTACTCAAAACGGTTACTGTTCCATGGCGGAGATACTTGATATGCCTGAGCATTGGCGGCATACCTAAGTTGATACTTTTTTCATTGTGATCGCCCAGGGCAAATGACAGGATAAAAATATTTGGCCGTCTGCGCATTTTTTTTTCCAATAATTCCCGGTAAGGTTTTACCGGTTCCACAGAATACAATGCGCCTTTTTGATTGATCAGTTTACTGAAAGTTAAACTGAAATAGCCCAGGTTGGCGCCAATATCTACAATCGTGTCTTCCGGCTTAACGAGCTTTTTTACGAAATAGTGCCAGCGGTATTTTTCATTCCATTTAAGGAACCCTGTTGCATAACCAACAATAAAACCATTTTGAATCAATCGTAAATATCGATGCAGGCCAAGTGATTTATATAAAAAGGATTTTATTTTATCCATCATTAAATTGTAATTTCCATGAAATTGGCTCAAAGATGAAAAATTCATTGGACTTGAAGAATAAATTATTTTAAATATTATTTTATAAAATGGATCAGCATACACACACTAATCAATTGATACATGAAAGCAGCCCTTATCTTTTGCAACATGCGCATAACCCGGTTAACTGGTATGCCTGGTGTGATGAAGCCTGGGATAAAGCAAGGCTGGAAGATAAACCTGTTCTCGTTAGTATTGGATATGCAGCTTGTCACTGGTGCCACGTAATGGAAAAGGAAAGTTTTGAAAATGAAGAAACAGCTGATATGATGAATACCCATTTCATCAATATAAAAATTGATCGGGAAGAAAGGCCGGACCTGGATCATATTTATATGGATGCATTGCAGGCAATGGCGGGGCAGGGTGGCTGGCCTTTAAATATTTTTCTCACACCCGATAAAAAACCTTTTTATGGCGGCACGTATTTTCCGCCGAAAAGAATGTATAACCGCATGAGCTGGAAAGAAGTATTGATTGCTGTTGAAAAGGCGTACAACAACCAAAAAGAGGACATTTTAATACAAGCAGAGCAATTAACACAGCACCTGCAAAAGCTGAAT
The DNA here is from genome assembly GCA_049289155.1 of Chitinophagaceae bacterium. GTDB lineage: Bacteria > Bacteroidota > Bacteroidia > Chitinophagales > Chitinophagaceae > JAFDXJ01. Next base: position 271 of record JBAQJB010000191.1, on the reverse strand, counting down.
GAACCTGCTTTTTTTTCAAAAAATCAGGAGGCATTTTTAAATGATGAGCATCAGAATCTGATCGCGGAAAAATTAATGGAGAATGCAGACCTTGAAAACGGTGGTTTTGGAAATGCGCCAAAGTTTCCCCAAACATTATCGATTATTTATTTACTCCGGCAATTTCTATATGGGAAAAATGAAAGCCATTTGCACCAGGCATTATTGAGCCTTGATAAAATGATGCAGGGTGGAATCTATGACCAAATTGGGGGAGGATTTGCAAGGTACA
>JBAQJB010000190.1:0-11635 GCA_049289155.1 Chitinophagaceae bacterium | reverse complement strand
TCCCAAAATTTCTGCAGGTGACATCTGTTCATTTAAGAATTCTATAATCCTTTGTAATTCCTTTGGAATTTTGTCTGCAATAATTAGCATTCTTATTTTTCCCGCTGTCAAATTAGTCTTAGTTAGTTCCCAAAAATTATCAGATTCATTTTCTCCTTGTAAAAATTCTTGCAATTCAAGCATACTGTCTTTGTCTGTATGTTTGCATTGTTTATCAAATTGATTTATTATTTCATCAATTGTCCAGTACGATACAGCATTGGCGGCATAGTCAAGAATTTGTCCGATGACTTCTCTTCGTATTCTTGTGTCAGTACTACGTTTAACTTCTACTAAAGTCGGTATTCCATCTTGATCAATAAATAAATGATCTAAACTCCAACGGCCACTGGCATCTTTATCATCTGGAACTCTGAATTCTCTCGATATTAATAACCATCGTCTTGGTCTCAAACTATTAATTTGAGAACCTGAAATTAAATTTGGATAGTTAGCTAAAAGATTCTGCAATAAATCTTCTGAGATATAAGAAGATTCATTCAATTCTGTTAGTTCTCCACTATTGTTTAAATGAAATATAGTTTCGCTCAAAATTTTTGAATTGTCATTTTAAAATTATGGATAACATTTTATTTATACTAAAATATGACATTTTCTTTACGAATAATTTTTTTACAACCTTTCTTCCAGTAATTAAACCTATAAGTGCCGTTTCTTATAGCTGGCAAAGTCCCATTTTTCAACCTTGCCCCATAAGAATTTTCTTTCCTGCAACGGTTGATGATTGTTGTTACTTCGATAGCTGCGCCCATGGTCCAGTAAACAAAATTATCTTCATCAAAATAGGTAATCGGCTTTTGATAAAATGAACCGGCATAACCAAATTGCCGGATGTGTTCAACCAGGGCAAGAAATTGTTTCTCATCCACCTTCCCGCGGACTAAATATTCATGCGGCCAATCGGGCATCGTCTTCGCAAATGTCCAGGATGTATGGAGAATAAAATTTTTAAAGCTAACTGGAAATGGTTTCATGGAAAGCATTTTTGAATTACAATGAACGATCAATTATTCGTAAAATCCGGAAATTTAATTCCGTTATCTGTAGATGATGGAAAATGTCTTCGAAATGAAGATATATAAATTATTTGAGCTCTTATAACTGCGAGTTCTTGTTTTCTAAAAAGTGATTTTGAATAGATATTGCGCAGAAGAAATGTCCAGTTGCTTATTAATAATAATAATGTTGCAGGCATGTGCTATTACTTTACTTCCATTGTCCAATCTTCAATAATTATATTTTCTAACTTGTTCAAATGAGCAAAATTATTTGTCACCATTATCATATTATTTACAATAGAAGTTGCACCGATTAAAATGTCAAAATCATCAATCATTAAACCTTTTCTACGCAATTTAGTTTTTCAAAAGCATAAATATCCAAGCTGTTATATATTGGAATAACTGCAAATTTTGGAATAAGGGCTTCAACAACCGGGCGCATTTTTTCAGGTGTCCTGCTATTTTCAACTCCGTATTTTAGTTCAGCGACAGTCATTTCCGAAATAAAACAATTCTCTTGTCCTGCTGCCATCATTTTCTTATTAAGGTTAAAAAGACCCTTAATAAAATAGATACAAATGTTTGTGTCTAAAAGATACTTTTTCAAAGTGGTTCAATATTGCGGTTAGAGACTCTTGATGAACGAAGCTCTGCAATAATTTCATCTGCAGTTTCTTCAGATTGATAAGCTCCAAATAGAGATTCCAAAGACGTATGATCAGTTTTGTCTGCTTTCAGGGATAGTGAAAGCTGGGAAATTAAGTCAAGTTTACTATCGGTATTTAGGTTCTTGAGAACGCCGAAATAATAATCAGCATTACTTGTATTTTGAGTGGAAGAGTTCATATTTTTCGTTTTTTCAAATTTACGATTTTTAAAAGATAAATGGAATTACCCTTTTTGTTTTTTTGCAATATGCTGCATAGTCATCATAAGCTATGCGCAAAGACTTTTCCTCCAGCAACATTCTTGCAAAAAGCCCAATAAATATTAAGAGAAAAGCGACAACCGTTTCATAAACGGGAATGATATTATAGAAGCTGCAAAAAAATAAATGAGTGCGGCATATATCGGGTGCCTGAACCAATGATAAGGCCCATTTGTTACAAGTTTTCCTTTTGTCGCATTGGCGGCTGCATGAAAACTACGCATACCAAAAGTCAGTCGCGCCCAAACCATAAGCCCTACAGCAAATACTTGTATCCCTATTGAAACCGGGTTGTTGGAGAAAATATAATTCTTTTCATATAAGTATAATACGCCAACTACGGCCAAAGCAAAAGCGATTAATGATGGAAAACTGATATTCATTTGTGTTTTAGCTACAAAGGTAAGTTGCCTTTTGTTTACGCAGCAATATAGAAGTCAACGTTTGTATTTAATAAATATACTAACCTTTTTATCGTAATTTTTTTCACAACTTGTCTTCCTTGTATTTAATTCATACCAATACACTGAAATTGCTTGCAAGCCTTTTTCTTTTTTCTTTTTATTTTCTCATCTTATTTCCATATCTCTTATACAAAAACAACGCAATTATAATAAACAAAATAACACCCCAAAGTTTTGCCAGGAATACTATAAAGCCTGCTAAAATTGACCAGCCTGATTTCAATGCTTCTACTATTTTACTTCCAAAACCTGGCTCATACGCTTCTATGTTTTTATTATTGGAAACCATTTCCCTGGTAAGCGTTTCTCTTTGATAGATGATTATATTTACTGTACTAAAATTGATTTGATCTTTTAATGAAAGGTTGGAAATTTTAGCATTGTCCGCCTGTTCCTGCTTGCTTAATACAGCTTCTTCCGCATTGGTTGTTTCATTTAATTTCCCGCCTTTATTATCAATTGCTTTCGTGACCCGTTCCTGGTTTTTTGAAGAACGTTTTTGTGTCAAATCATTGGAAAGAATTTGCAACCTGACATCATCTGCTTTAATAATGCGATAATCTAAATAATCTATGTTCCTGGATATTTCTTTTAAAGTAGTGTCCAGCTTTGTATTCGGAATTCTCAAAGTAATTGTATTGCTTACTACATAATAAGTTGTTTCAAGCGAAGAATCCCTGCTCACGGGCGTTGTTGAGATATTATTTATGTTGCTTGCCAGGTTCGTGTATGTTACAAAACCATCCTGCCGGGCAACAATGTCTTCTATATCATACGTTGACTTAATAACACTCTTGACCTTAAACTTTAATTCAGCCGTTCGTATGAATGAGTGCAGAGAATCTTTATTATTTTCAATAGCTGCGGTAGAAGATACCATTTTGGAAGCTACGCTATCGGTTGTTGCAGCCGGTTCATCTTTATTTTCTGAAGTGCCGCATGCAGTGAAAATTAAAAATAAAAAATAAATGATCCGGGGGTGGACAAACTTGTTCATAGAGGTGGTTTCTAATTAATAAAAATTATCAAAGAAAGTAACCGGCTAAAAATTCTTTTGTATTTTAGCTAACAAATCGAAAACGGATGTATAGCTAGAATATTAGCCAATTGAAAGTCTCGTAAATAAAATTATGATCTTTTGAAATTTGAGTAAATAACTGAGATGGATTGCTCTATGATTTCTTTTTCTTTGATTGGCCGAAATTAAAAACCCTTGAAATATTGAATCCAAAAAATATATCTCCTTTACGCCATGTCCCGGTTGTTTTCCCCAGGAATATTGGTTCTACCATTCCCTGCGAATTGGTTACATGTAATTGAAAAACATGTCCCCCGGTTTCGATATCAATGCCTGCAGATAAAGAGTTATACATTTTTACAGAATTGATTTGATTGGGAAAAATATAATTGTATTCAGCATTCACACTCATATGTTTGGTCACTAACATGCGCCCGCCGATGCCGGCGACAAATACATTATTGTTATCGCGAACGGTAGGTACCAGGTTATAATGCAGCAGAGTAGGAGTCAGTTGTACCGAAAATGAAGATGAGATTTTCCGCGCAATTAATAAAGAGAAGGCATAACTTAATTTATCACGGGATAAATCACCGTTTTTTAAAGAGGTATAATACATTCCATAAAAAATATCTGCGGTCACGGGCATTGTATTCGTACCTGCTTTTTGTTTCAACAATTTATATTTCAGGTGGCCATCAAAAGTTTTTTCAAAAGTACTCCTGCCAATACCCACAGAAAGATCACTTGTAATTCCATAATCAAAACCCAATCGCATGGTTGCATTATCCAGGCCAAAGAAATTATAGCCACCATCATTGATCTTACCAAAACGATGCATGACGGAAAAAAGCAATGAATTTGCAGCAGTCGTTTCTACAGATTGGGTATTGATGATATAGATACTTTTGAAAGTGCCGGTGACATCCATTTTTTGACTATTTAACGACATGGAATCATCGAGCATTTTTAATAAACTGCTATCCTGGGCAAACAAGTTTATTGATGATAACAAACATAGTAGCATTAAAAATTTACGCATATAATTATTTATGGATGAAGAGACACTTTTACTTTTACATCGATCTGGTCAGCGATTTTTTTCCGCACCAGTGAAGGAATTTTAATATTGAAATCAGCCGGGTCTATTTTGAAATTGCTTGTGCCATCAATCGTATTATTTTGAATAACAAGGGTTGCATTTGCGGAAAAAGATTTTGTTATGCCGTGCATCATCATGGAACCACTTATATGTAATAAGATGGTACCATTTTTTAAAGGGTCTACAATTTCAGTAAAACTCCCGGTAAAATTTGCTTTGGAATATTTATCACTTTCAATGTAATCTTCATTAAAATGTACCTGCATTAATTCTTTGCGGAATACAAAGCTTTTCATCAGCATACTGAATGCAATTGTTTTTTTTGAAATGTCCAGGATGGCATACACCTGGTTGTTCTCCGCAACAATATTCTCAAAAGGTGTTTCCGAATAAAACCCTGTAAAGCCTGTCCTTGTTGAATATAATTGCGCGTTTACAGTTAGCGATAGGAACGTAAAAAGCAGGAGCATGTAGTATTTCATTTTGATTATTTTTAATTGTTAGGTGCGCCGGCATTTATCCAGGCTATTATAGTATTGATGTCACATTCCGAAAGCATTGGCCTGTCAAATGGCATGGCCGGGTAACCGGGCGCATGTGTGATTACGCCTCTAAGATTTCCATTGTCTGCCTGGATTTTAAGATTATCATACCCATCTAAATTTATGCCGCCGGTGATATTTCCGTTTCCATGACAACGATAACAATTATTACTTATGATCGGCAAAACACGCATGGAATACGTAACATTTAAAGTATCACAGGGCGTATTATTTATGGGAGCAATCACCTCTTTGCTATCGTATGTACATGCATACGTACAGGCAATGATCATTGATAAAGCCATCCATTTTTGAATTTTTAATGTATGCATGAATTTATTTTATAAGGATACAATCAACCAGGTTTACATCCATGAGAAAACCGGTGCACTTTCCTTTTATAGTGATAACAGAATTTGGTTTTAGTTGTACAATTGCGCTGGAATCTTCCATCATCAGGCAATTAATGCCACCTGTAGAAGTTTGATTAAGCAGAATAATATACCGGGATGAATGTTGCGATACAGCGGTTATCTTTCCCGATACTTCGATCACTTTGTCCAGGTATATTTCGTTGGCTTTGTTTTCATCATTATTGTAATCCGCATATAATTTTTCCGCGCTGATTTGAATATCAGTTTTACTGGATGAAACATTGGCATGTGATTGATTTATTTTAAAAAAAATCAGTGTGCCTGCAAAAAGTATAAGCAATACGATGCCTGTCAAAAGTTTTCTTTTTTTCATTTTTTATTGTTGATAAATAATTAGTGTATTTGCTTCACTACAGATATATTTAAACCAGCGCTTTTTAATGAAAGGTTGCCGATACCCACACCTTTTAACGGAACTTTAAAATATGGTTGAACCTGTATCAATATATTTTTACCTGCCTGTATATTTGCCCCCGCACCAAGATTTAATATTGATAAAAAATCTTTGGAGGAACGTGGGTAATTAAAAGCACTATCATATGTATAGCGGCTGGAATTATAATTGAATTTATAATTTTCATTTTTCATGAGGTAAGATGAAACACCTGCAGTCACAAACAATTTTATTTTATTTCCTCCTTTAAAATCATAACTTATATTAACGGGTATTTCCCACATAGTACAATTTCCATTGGCATAATTAAGTGTTACATCACCGGACTGAAAATAGGACAACCGTTTCGTATCAAAATATTTTGCTTTGGTGTAATAATTTTTTTTATCCAATGATAATCCTGTTTGTATACTGAACCCGTTTTTCAAATGATATCCTGCCACAATTCCACCACCATAGCCCACTTTAGATGTTTGCTGGTTCTTTATAAAACTCGCATCCGTATTGGCTGTAATACCTATGATCCAATAGGCTTGCCTCGAAAAGTCTGCTTTATTTTTTGTATTTTTTGTATCAGTTGATTGTTGATTTTTTGCAGGCGTATTTGTTGAAACTTTTTGCATATTGTTTACACTACTATCCTTCTTTACAACTGGAAGAGAAGCATCTTTTACAGGAGTTTTGGAAATTGGGTTTGAAACCATTTCACCTGCATTTTTATTTTTTGCTGCATTCAATTCGCTCCTATCATTATTATCTGCTTTACTTTTTTCGGAGTCGTTGGTATTAATTCCTGCAATAAAGTTCGGTACTGCTGGTAAAGGCCCTGGCTGTTTATTTTTTTCTACAAAAGTATTCCTGTCTTTTAAAGCGACTTTTGGTTGCATATATACTATTGCTGAATCAGCAACTGTGTTATTGGTTACAGCATTATTTTTACCCACTTCAGCATTTAAGCGTTCGTCATTTTTTTTCAGCGGCTGATTTGGCGGCGTTGTTGTTGATATAGGATTTGCTATAGTTGTTTGTTGCTGTTTTATTTCTCCATTAAATAAACCAATAGAATAACTGATGCATAAAACAAAAGGGATGAGTAACCACCACCAAAAGAAAATGAATTTTTTGCGTTTCTTGCTTATCCCTTCTGAATCACCAGTGGTTGCATCCTGTTGTAAAGCAGCGTGCACTTTGTTCCAGTCAGCCGCGAGATCTTCATTCAGGTCACAGTTCTCCGCTGCTTTTTTAAACAAATCATCCATATCGTCATACTTTACGTAAAACATAGTGCATTTCCATTATTATCTTTTATAAAATGTTTTTGTAAAAAAGCTTTTGCTTTAGACAGGTTACTTTTTGAAGTGCCGACAGAAATTCCAAGCATGGAAGCAATTTCAGCGTGCGAATAACCATCGATCACATATAAATTAAAAACTGCTCTGTAACCCGGGCTAAGTTTACGTACCAGCAAGATCAATTCTTTGTACGATATATTATTTTCCCCGCTTTGTTCCGTTCCTGGTTTATTCCAGACGCCCTCCGGTAAGGCAATATTCTGGGGAGTAAGATTTTCCCGGCTCATATAATCAATAGAAGCATTAACAACAATTCTTTTTACCCAGCCCATGAGCATTGCTTCCAGTTTATCTGCATCCCTGATTTCAAACTTGTGAATATTCCTGAATATTTTTACAAAGGCATCGTTGGCTGCATCAGCGGCATTTTCGAAAGAATGTACGTATCGAAAGGAAATCTTTAGTGCAAATTTTAAATAACGTTCATAGAATATCTTCTGCGAACGGCTGTCATTTTCCATGCATCCTTTCAATATGTTATAAATATCCGGCAATACGTATGGAACTTTAAATTTAAATAAACCCTGTTTTATCTTAATTGGTTGCTTATCCGGAAAGAGATTATTTTTTTTCCAAAATATTTTATTGTAAAGCAACCACTGAAGAAGAATAGCAGTTTGGTTATATAATAAAAATCATAAATTATGAAGGTAAAATACTTTTTTTTGATGCTGGTCATGGTGACCTTGTCTGTTGTTGCTAAAGCCAATACATGGGTCATCCAGGTTGCCAATTTTCAATTTTCACCCGCAAATGTAAATGTAATTGTTGGTGATACCGTTAAATGGGTTTGGGTGGATGGAACTCATACTACTACATCTACGAGCCTTCCAGGTGGCGCTGCCGCATGGGATTCGCCAATCAATACCACTACTACGAGCTTCAGTTATAAAGTGACAATTGCCGGTACGTATAATTACTGGTGTACAATACATGCGCCTTCTATGGCAGGTGTTATAACTGCAACCGGAACTTTGCCTGTGGTGTTAAGCGCATTTAATATTATACCCACCAAGCCCGATGGCACTGCTTTGATTTCATGGACAACTGCTACAGAAATAAATACAGATCTTTTTATAGTAAATAAAAGTGTGAATGGTATTTCATTCAGCGAAATCTCGCGGGTAAAGGCTGCAGGGAATTCTTCTACGCCTCAAACTTATACGGCAACAGACAATAATAATGGCTCGCCCTTTAAATACATTTATTATGAATTACAAATAATAGATAAGGACGGAACATCCACTTTATCATCCATACAAAAATTTATAAATAATTCGGTAGCGAAAAAACTGATCACGCAACTGAGCCCAAACCCTATTACTGCGCCTGGCCATCTGATGTTCCAGTTTAATGCAGAAAAAAATGGTTCCATGAAAATTCAATTATATAATACGGCAGGTAAACTGATCAAAGAAGATAATGCCAATGCCATCACAGGACTGAATAACGGGCATTTTCACATGGGTGCTTTGCCGGCAGGGGTTTATACAATTGTGTTTACACTTGATAATGAAAGAGAATCTTACCAGGTAATGATGCAATAGGAAATGCTTTTGAGTAGCATTATAAATTTACAAAATTGTGCAAAATAAAATGTTGATTTTATTTTGCACAATTTTTAAAAAATGGATCACGCCAATATTAATTTAGTTGTGATCCATTTTTTTAAATGTTTTCTGCAAGGTCTTTTACTGGTAACTTATTTCTTTTTTCTACGATTCCATATTTCCCCTATGTGTCGCGTTGGTACTGTATCGCCTAACAATTTCCCCCATGGCTTAAGATCAGGAACCCTGTCAAAAATTATTTTTAAAATAGCCACAAGAGGAATGGAAAGAAACATGCCGGGTATGCCCCATAGTGCAGCACCCAATAATACCGTAATGATAGAGATAAGGGCATTTATTTGAACTTTTGAAGAAACAATTCTTGGGACAAGAATGTTATTATCAATAAACTGGATTATTATATATGCAATTAAAATTCCTAACTGGGTATTATACCCATCTTTCGTAATTGTGGCGATGAGCACAGGCAACGCGATGGCAATAACGCCACCTATATAAGGTATCATGTTTAAAAAAGCACCAATAACACCCAGCAAAATTGCATACTTCACGCCTAAAATTAATAAGGCGCCGGAGTTTAATATGGCAACAATGAAAGCTTCAATCAGCAGTCCAACCATATAACTTTGAATCGCTGATTTTGTTTCGTTCAATACATCTCCTACCCGGTTAGAGTTTTCCTCTGCAAATACTTCAAAAAGAAAATTAAGAATAAGCGGTTTGTAAAACAGGAAAAGAAAAATGTACACGGGGAGTAAAAATATAATACTCAGTGTGCCTATCGCCGTGCTCAATGTAGAACCAACCAAAGCCTTGCTGTTGTTTAAAGTTTCATTGGCAAGTTCAGTTTGTTTTTGAATGGTTATGCCAAAATGTTGCTGAGCCCATTGACTTAATTGTGTGGTAAGCTCACCGAATTTTTGTTTTAATAAAGGCAGTGAATCGCTGAATTTAGCAATTTGAGAAGACAGGAAATACATGATACCGCCAAATACAATCAAGGCTACCAGCAGGGTAATTATAATGGCCAGGATTTTGGGAATTTTATGATTTTGCAACCAGTTAAATAACGGATTTAATAAAATTGCGAAGACCATGGCAAATGCAAGGGGAATCATGATGTCCTGTAAATTAAATAAGACATACACCAACAGGATAATTCCAAATAAAATTATCGTGGCTTTAAAATAAAAAGGGTATTGTTTAATAGTCATAATTTGATAAAAGGTTACGTAATTGGAAATGAAGATATATATAAACCGGGAAGATGAATTATGTTTTAATCACTTTATTCATCCGCCATCTTTTTAAAATGTTTTAATTGTTATTGATTTTTTATTGTAAAAAAATGAATTTCCTGGTAAAGCAACTTTTAAAATTTTGTACCGGATTATTTTCTATGTTCCGGTAGATTACGGAAATAACTATTGATCGTTTCTAAATTATTCAAAGCATTGCCCATTGTATTATTAAAATAAAGAAATACTGTTTTGTCTTCATCCAGCCAATCTTTTACATAGGAGGCATATTCTTTTAAAAATTCTTCCGGGTAACTGTCGCGGTAATTCCCGGTTGGCCCATGAAACCGGATGTATAAAAAATCAGTTTCATGGTTTACCAATGGAGTTGCGGACTTGGGAATATCCTGTATCACCAAAGCAGCTTTAAAAGAGTTTAATAAATGATACGTTGCTTCATTATACCAGGATTTATTTCTAAACTCAATGGCAATTTTCCAATCAGCATGCTTTATATTTTGGATGCATTGTAAAAGATGTTTTAACTGCGCCCGGTATTCTTTTCCCAGGCTGGGAGGAAGTTGAATCAATAAACAACCTTTTTTATGTTGAACATGGCTGATCGTTTTCATAAAAAGTTCAACATCCTTTTTTTTAAAATCGAATCCTTTGCAATGCGTAATCTCTTTCCATAATTTAAAAGTAAACCGGAAATCATCATTCACAGAATCACGCCATTTTGTTACAGTTGCCGGCTGCGGAACTTTATAAAAAGAACTGTTCACTTCGATGCTGTTAAAAAATGTGGCGTAATATTCCAAACGGCTGGCGTTTTCATAAGGAGGCGGAAAAAGATATTTTGGAATAGGAAGTTGTAAACCGCTGGTGCCGGAATAATACCCTTTCTGAAGATCATAAACAGCATTCATGTTACTCCTTATTTTTAATTGTAAAAGGAATAGCGCTAAAAATCCCAAAGACAATATGTGCGATTAAAAGATGCCCAAAATATTTTTTTAAATTCTTTGCAGGCGGATTTGGATGAAGAGCAAATGTGATTTGCCAGGCAACAATGCCGGCAAGTCCGCTTAACGCACCAAGTAATGCACCAGAAGGAATTGTTGGTTTTGTTTTTGAAACATTCCAAATTTCATAATACATAAGAGCGAATACGATTCCAATCGCGTAATGGGTACACCAGCCGGCAATATCTGCCTGTGTTTTTGTAATGTTTGTTGGAAATCTTTTTATCAACTGGCCTAAAATCTCCGGCTCGCTAAAATTTTTATTTTTTGAAGTAGAAACCCAATGACTAAATAATGTCATTGCTGATGTTCCTGTGATTCCAGATAAAAGAATTTTGCCCCGTTTCATTTTTTATTTGAAGAATGCGTAAAATTTTATTTGCAAAAAGAGTATTAAAAATTCATACCAAAAATCATCCGGCTGAACAAAATGAACCAGTGCAGAAATTGGGGAATATTTTATATGGTTCACACATTCATTAGGGAGATTAATTCCCATTTGTGAA